>NZ_CP146241.1:0-300000 GCF_037039395.1 Agrobacterium vitis
GGCGTCGCGCTGCTTTCCCGCCAAACAACGCTACGAGTGAACAAATTGCGACCTCCGAAACAACTGGGACCCGAATTTTGACTTTGACGTGAAGTTTGGAGCCGCTTAAGTTGAGGCGTGCGCAACTGGCGATTTGAGGTGGAGGACCACCGGGGAGCGCACGAAACATGCGCCGTTCGCCTGGGCCGTCGGACAATCCGATCACTTTCTTAAGAGAGAGCCCATATGCGCGCGAAAATCATTGATGGAAAAGCCTATGCTGACGGGCTGGCAGACCGAATAACTGCCGCCGTCCCAGCTTTTATAGAAAAGACCGGACGCGTGCCGGGTCTGGCAGTGATACTTGTTGGCAGTGATCCGGCCAGCGAAATCTATGTCCGAAGCAAGGGGCGGAAGACCCGGGAGCTCGGCATGGCCAGCTTCGAGCATATTCTTCCCGCCGAGACGGGCCAGGACGAACTCTTGGAACTCGTCAAAGAATTGAACGCCGATAATAAGGTAGACGGCATACTCGTACAGTTGCCGCTTCCCGCTCACATTGATGAGTTGGCGGTTATTCAGGCAATCGATCCGAATAAGGACGTTGATGGTCTCCACCCCGAAAGTGCCGGTCGTCTGGTCTCCGGGCGACCTGGGCTGGTCTCCTGTACCCCGCTCGGGTGCCTGATGCTGCTTCGTGATCAACTGGGCGATCTAACAGGGCTCGATGCAATCGTTATCGGTCGCTCTATCCTAGTCGGCAAGCCGATGGGACAGCTATTGTTGGGAGCGAACTGCACGGTAACAATGGCGCATTCTCGAACGCGAAACCTTGCTGACAAAGTGCGTCAGGCGGATATCGTGGTAGCAGCGGCGGGCCAAGCCGGGATGATCAAAGGTGATTGGATCAAGCCAGGGGCAACGGTGATCGATGTGGGAACCACGAAAGCAGTTTTGGATGGCAAAAAGCGGCTGCTGGGTGATGTGGATTCCTCAGCCGCTCTTGAGAGAGCCAGTGCCATTACACCAGTACCCGGAGGCGTTGGGCCAATGACGATTATGGTTCTAATGCACAACACTGTGTTGGCAGCATACAACCGCGAGGGACTGCCGCATTTGCAACTCTGGTAGGAGACGTATCGCTTACGATAGCGACGGATCGAAACGACGTTTACGCAGGGCGGCTGAGACCTAGGCGACGCATTTCCCTGTATATGGTTGATCGCCCGAGCCCGAGTTGCCGTGCAGCTTCTGTTGGCGACGTTTTTGCTTCGATGAGTTTAATGGCGGCTTCGACTTTCTTCAGGTCAAGTGGCTGGCGACCAGGCTTCTTTCCCTTCGCCCTTGCTGCGGCGATACCGTCCTTCGTCCGCTCCGAGATCAGCCGTCGCTCAAAATGAGCGATGGCGCCGAATACGTGGAAGATAAGCTCGCCGGAGGCGGAAGACGTATCGATCTTTTCCTCCAGGCTCAACAGGTCGATCTGGCGCTCGCGGAGCATCTTCACGATTTCGAGCAGTTCAGCCAACGACCGGCCAAGGCGGTCGAGCCGAACGATCGCCAGTGTGTCGCCAGCGCGAGCATAGGCAATCAGGTCTGTGAGACCAGGCCGGTCCATGCTCTTTCCGGACTTCACGTCGGTGAACACCTTGATTGCACCGGCATGCTCAAGGCGTAGCGTCTGACCCGCGACATCCTGATCGCCGGTCGAGACACGTGCATAGCCGAGGATTGCCCCCATGATAGCGTCTCCGAAACGGCCGTTCTGTGGACGGTGGCAGTCATCCTCATTCCGACACTGAAAAATCGTCCATAGAATACGTCTCTTTATTCCCTGCTGTCCATAGATTATCAGGGCCTTTTGTGGACGATTTAGGGGTAGAGATGCGCAAACATGAACTTCTGACCGAGCATGAACGGCGACAGCTCTTATCCATTCCTGAAAACCGAGACGGCCTGGCTCGCCTCTACACCTTTGAGCCAGATGATCTCGACCTGATCCGGTATCGGCGCGAGGATCACAATAAGCTTGGCTTCGCCTTACAGCTTTGTACCCTTCGTCATCCAGGTGTGCCTTTGGCTCGAATCCTCGGCACGATCCCGGCTTCAATGGTTTCCTTCGTGGCAGAGCAGATCGACGTTCGACCTGACGATCTAGCCAGCTATGGCCTTCTTCGAAGCCAGACGATGACGGACCATGCGCGTGAAATAGCGCAGATGATGGGCATGCGGGCGGCCGAACGCGGTGATATCCCTACGATGATCGAAGCGGGAGCGGTCGCCGCGACGGCGACAGATAAGGGAATGCCGATCGCGATTCACATTGTCACGACATTGCGGCAGGCGGGCATCGTGCTTCCCACCATTTCGACAATCGAGAGAGCAGGAATTGCCGGAAGGGCGCGAGCTCGTAAACATGCCAGCCAGGAGCTTATCAGGGGCTTAAGTTCCCATCAGCTCGGCATGCTCGATAGCCTCGTTCAGATTGGTTCGAAGACTGGCCTGTCGTCTCTGGCGTGGCTGAAGGCCATGCCCGTTGCTGCGAAGGCCGACAACGTTCGCGATATTCTGGAACGTTTGTCCTTTGTCCGGGCGATCGGCATTCCGGCAGCCAACAGTATGGCCCTGCATCCCGACCGGTATCGCCAATTTGTCCGTGAAGGGCGTATGTCGCCGTCCTATATGATCGAGCGCTACACCCTTTCACGACGACGAGCGACATTGGTAGCATTCCTGATCGACGCCGAAGAGCGCTTGACAGATGCCGCAATCGATATGGCGGACAAGCTGATCGGTTCTATGTTCACCCGCGCCAAGAACGCCAAGGCCCGAAGATACGAGGCGACAGCCAAGGATGTGTCGCGATTGATGCGCCTGTTTCGAGGCACAATTGACGCGTTGGCGGATGCCATCGAGACTGACAGCGATCCGATCGACACCATCAATGCATCGGTCGGCTGGGCAAACCTGTTGCGAGCGCGCCAAGAGGTGGCAGAAATAGCGGACACTGCGGATCAGGATCCGCTGATTGTTGCCGCTAACCGATACGCGACATTGCGAAAATTTGCGCCGGCCCTGATCGAGGCGCTTGAGTTCAAGGCCGGAAGAGGCAGCGCGCGGACCGTTTCCGCTGTCAGGGTGCTTAGAGAGGCTCATCGAACGGGAAAACGCGAATTACCTGCCGACGCGCCTATGCCGTTCAAAAAGGATTGGCAGAAGATCGTGGTCGGCGCGGACGGCAAGATCAATCGTAAGCTCTACGAGGTCGCGACACTCGCGCATCTGCGCAATAAGCTGCGGTCGGGCGACGTCTGGGTAGAGCGCTCATCGTCATATCGCCGCTTCGACAGCTATCTCCTGCCTCCGCAAATGGCGGCGCCAGTCGTCAAAGATTTAGGGCTGCCCGCATCTGCTGACGATTGGCTGGAGCAGCGGGGCCGGGAACTGGACTGGCGGCTGAAGCGGTTCTCAAAACGTCTCCAGAAAAATCAGGTTGAAGGCGTCAACTTCGATGGAAGCCGCCTGAGCATCACTCCTTTGAAATCAGTGGTGCCCGCGAGTGCGGAAACTCTGGTCAGCCAAATCGAAGGTATGATGCCGCGCATACGGATCACCGAGTTGCTGCACGAGGTCGCCGGTCAGACCGGCTTCCTTGGAGCGTTTACGAACCTGAGGACGGGACAGACATGCCCGAACGACAGTGCAATGCTGGCCGCAATCCTCGCCGATGCCACCAATCTCGGCCTCTCCCGCATGGCCCGCGCCAGCGAAGGCATCACCCGAGATCAGTTGATATGGACCAAGGACGCCTACATTCGGGACGATACTTATACCGCCGCCTTATCAACGATCATCGATGCGCACCACCAGCTGCCGATCGCGTCGGTCTGGGGCGATGGCACGACTTCAAGCTCAGACGGTCAATTCTTCCGGGGTGGAAAGCGTGCAAAAACCGGCGGTGATGTGAATGCCCGATACGGCGTCGATCCGGGGTTCGGCTTTTATACCCATGTATCGGATCAGCATGGCCCTTACCACGTGAAGGTCATCTCGGCCGCTACGCATGAAGCGCCCTATGTCCTCGACGGTTTGCTGCATCATGGCACGAGTCTCAATATCTCGGAGCACTACACCGACACTGGCGGAGCCACCGATCACGTCTTCGCTCTCTGCACTGCTCTGGGCTTCCGGTTTTGCCCGCGGCTGCGCGATTTCCCGGATCGACGTCTCATTCCGATCGAGCCGACCGGCAGCTATCCGCACCTAGCGCCCCTTCTCGGAAAGAGGGTCCGCGCGGACATCATCCGAGAGCATTGGGATGATGTCCTGCGGCTCGTTGCCTCTCTGAAATCGGGTCACGTCGCACCTTCGGCCATGCTGCGAAAACTTGCTGCGTACGAGCGTCAGAACCAACTCGATGTCGCCCTTCAGGAAATCGGCAAGGTCGAGCGAACCCTGTTCATGCTGGATTGGCTGGAGAATCCGGCACTGCGCCAGCGTTGCCAGGCTGGCCTGAATAAAAGTGAGCAGCGTCATGTCCTTACGCAGGCTATCTGCACGTTCAGGCAGGGCCGTATCATCGATCGCAGCCATGAGGCCCAACAGTACCGCGCGTCCGGCCTTAACCTCGTCATCGCCGCGATCGTGTACTGGAATTCGACCTATATGGCCGACGCCCTTGCGCATATACGTTCGACCGGTAAGATCGTGGATGACGCGATGATGGCACATACCTCACCCGTCGGATGGGAGCATATCGCATTCTCCGGCGACTTCCTCTGGGAGCAGGCCGCCAAAAGCAGGTCCCGGAAAACACTTGTCATCTCTGACGGAGCGCGGGCAGCCTGAGTGTTCTGTCCCTGTTCACGCCAACCGTTGTTCAGCGGGAAACCAACGCGATGCCCTCAGAAAGCCCAGTTCGAATCCTGCGGCCATCGTTTTGTTTCACTCTCGGAAACAGACTGGGGTGCGGCCCTGCTCTCGGCGGACAAATATGGCTTTTCTGCCAAGGGCAACCGGCTAACTTTGAGCCTTGTTCGCGGCCCCATGTTTCCCGATATGCTGGCCGACGAGGGCCACCACCACTTCGTTTACGCCCTTTTGCCGCATGATGGCCGCTGGTGGAGCGAAGAGGTTCAGGCAGAGGCCGATCTCGTCAATGCGGGCCTGCATTTCACGCCCGCCACCGCCACTGAAAACTGCGACATCG
The DNA here is from genome assembly GCF_037039395.1 of Agrobacterium vitis. Taxonomy (NCBI): domain Bacteria; kingdom Pseudomonadati; phylum Pseudomonadota; class Alphaproteobacteria; order Hyphomicrobiales; family Rhizobiaceae; genus Gillisella; species Gillisella vitis. The sequence goes on from NZ_CP146241.1 coordinate 5,189, forward strand.
CGCCTATCGGTTTTTCCGGTCAAAGTGTCCGCGTGCATGCCCTCAAGCCTGCGGAGGATGGGAAAGGCCATGTCCTGCGCCTGTCGGAGTCAGCCGGTCGTCGCGGGGCGTTTCATTTGACACTGCCAGATGGCCGCAAACCAACCCAAATCAATGCCATCGAGGAGCCGCTTGTTGATCCGGATGATCCCGTGAGCCGTCCTTTCGGTCTCGCCAGCTTCCTCTTTTGAAGATGAGAGAACTGTAAGCCAGACACGCGGCGAATAACTGGTTGATCTTGCGTCATTCTCGCAGAAACCCCGCAAAGGCTTCAGGAAATTAGCTCTTTGACCAGTCACCTGATACACCGGTGCGTATGGGCTACCCGCAAACCCGTCTTTGAGACAGCGGCCTGAAATAGGAGAGCTTGTATTGGGGTGGAAAACGTCGAAGATCGAATACGTAAACGGTTACAAGATTGTGGAGGTGGATGGGCCGTCTTTTAAAGTCTTTAAGGGCGACCAGCAGCTCGGGGATGATTTCCCCTATTCCGGTGAAGCCGCGGCTCACGCGCGATCCTTGCCAAAACTGGATAATTCGCAGGGTTAGGCACATCAAAGGCGGGGAAATTCGCATCAGATTGCAATAACCCTATCCTATTTTGATTTCCCGGGGTTTCTGCAAGTCAGACCCGCCGAGAGGAAGGTGTGACTTGGCCTTGCGTATCGTGTCGAGATGCGTCTTTGATTCTTGCGAACAAATGGCCCAATAACTACCGAGCAGCCTTGACGTCGTTGACCTGTCATTGGGTAAGGAGAACGGCAAGGGGCTCTCTATCGCGCCATGTCTTGCAGAGATTACAAGCTGTGGCCACCTTGCCTCTTAGCTGCGGTGGCCACTCTATTGTGATTGTCTCTTCAGATTCAGGCCGTTCTGTAGCGTTCCAGCCAATGCGCATATGGTGCGGGAAGTGTCCAGGACGGCTTGTCGATACCTAGCTCAAGCGCTGCTTGATAAGGCCAATGGCTGTTGGCAAGCAGCGGGCGGCCAAGCGACACCATATCTACAAAATCGTCTGCGATCAGTGCATCAGCCTGCTTTGGCTCGCTGATGAACCAGCTCGTGGTGGCGGGAAGTCCAACCTCCCGCCTTACCCGTTGGGCGATAGGCCCCATGAAAGCAGGCCCCCACGGAATATTTGCGGTCGGCGTGGAGAACCCAATGCTGACATCAATAATGTCGAGGCCGCCAGCCTTGAAGCGGCGAACCATTTCGATCCCCTCTTCCAGGTCGTTCGAACCGTCAAATTCGGTCACGCCAAAGCGAGCGGCAAGCGGCAAATGTTCGGGCCAGACATCACGAACAGCAGCCAGCGTTTCGAGCAGAAATCTGGCACGTCCGTCAAAGTCACCACCGTAATTGTCCGTGCGCTTATTAGACCAGGTTGAAAAGAAGCTTTGTCCGAGATAGCCATGAGCAAAATGCAGCTCAAGCCATTCAAAACCGGCGGCCAGCGCCCGCTTCGCAGCAGCGACAAAGTCTGCCTTGATGCGTTCGATATCTGCAAGGGTCATGGCCTGTGGCACCTTGCCAAGATTTGCTCCGAACGCAATGGCGGATGGTGCCAGCGTTTCCCAGCCACGCGGATCGGACCCGGAAATATGGTCGTCTCCTTCCCATGGACGATTGGCGCTCGCTTTGCGGCCTGCGTGTGCGATCTGAATCCCGGGAACGGCACCTGCCGCCTTCACCAAATGCACCGCTTTTTTCCAAGGCTCAATCTGCTCATCACTCCAGATGCCTGCGCATCCGGGGGTGATCCGGCCTTCCGGGGATACAGCTGTCGCTTCAGCAACCACCAAACCTGCCCCGCCGCGCGCGAGCCCAGCCAGATGGACGTGATGCCAGTCATTGATAATGCCGTCCTCGGCCGAATACTGGCACATCGGCGATACCGCAATGCGATTTCGCAGCGTTATGCCTTTGAGTGTGAAAGGGGTAAATAAGGATGACATGGAGACTCCAATTGATCGTTATAAATATACATATATGCCTTCGATAGTTCGATTACAATCGAACTTTGCAACAAGACCCTGTGATGCTAGGATGAACCATGCGCGCTATCCCACATCCCGCTTTGAAAGACGTTACTCTCACCCAGGTGCTCTACGCCCTCAGCGACCCTGTACGGCTGGGCGTCGTGCGTCAGCTTTCCAATGAGGGACAGGCCACATGCTCTGCACTGGATGGGGGCCGGCCAAAGTCCAGCATGTCCCACCACTTTAAAGTCTTGAGAGAGGGTGGCCTGGTGTTTACCCGTACAGATGGACCAACGCACTTGAATGAGCTGCGCCGTGAAGAAATCGATGAGCGATTTCCAGGTCTATTGGACGCTGTCCTGGCCGTATCAGACGAGCCGGGCTGACGCACCGCACGGTGTAGCACGTGGTGGTGAATAGCAGCTCGGCTGGTCTGTAATTTGAAGCCAGATGGCTTTGGGACTGGTGAACACCGTCAAACGGGATATGCTGTAAGAGACCTTTTGCATTCATCTGCACGCCAATATCGTAAAGGTTTGATCGACATCTCAGGCGCAGCCTTGAGGGTGATCTAACCCACACCACCATGATTGTTGCTCAAGGGAATACAAAAATCTAAGGCTGATTTTCTTTAAAAATCCCAGTCCTCGTCCTCGGTCGCAACTGCCTTGCCGATGACATAGGACGAGCCTGAGCCAGAAAAGAAGTCATGATTCTCGTCGGCATTCGGCGAGAGCGCCGACAGGATCGCCGGATTGACCTTGCAGGCCTCCGGCGGAAACAGAGCCTCATAGCCGAGGTTCATCAGCGCCTTATTCGCGTTGTAATGCAGAAATTTCTTGACGTCCTCTGTCAGTCCGACACCGTCATAGAGCGCCTCGGTGTATTTGGCCTCGTTGTCGTATAGCTCAAGCAGCAGATCGAAGGCGAAGTCCTTGATTTCCTGCCGCCGCTCCTCACTCAACAGCTCGAGACCACGCTGAAACTTGTAGCCGATGTAATAGCCATGCACAGCCTCGTCGCGGATGATGAGACGGATCATGTCGGCCGTGTTGGTGAGCCTGGCACGGCTCGACCAGAACATTGGCAGATAGAAGCCAGAATAGAACAAGAAGCTTTCGAGGAACACACTTGCGATCTTGCGTTTCAGCGGGTCAGGATTGCGATAGTGTTCGAGGATCAGCGCCGACTTCTTCTGCAGAAACTCGTTTTCTTCGGACCAGCGATAGGCATCATCCACGTCGGACGTCGAACACAGGGTCGAGAAGATCGAGGAATAGGAACGGGCATGCACCGCCTCCATGAAGGAGATGTTCGAATAGACCGCCTCTTCATGCGGCGTGATGGAATCCTCCATCAGCGTTGGCGCACCGATGCTCGTCTGTATCGTATCGAGCAGGGTCAGTCCCGTGAAAACGCGGATGGTCAACTGTTGCTCTTTCGGTTTCAGCGCCGCCCAGGATGGGATGTCGTTTGACAATGGCACCTTCTCCGGCAGCCAGAAATTACCGGTCAGCCTGTTCCAGACCTCCAGGTCCTTGTCGTCATCGATGCGGTTCCAGTTGATCGCACGCACCGGCTTGGTTTGCGTCGGAGTGTTGGTCTTTATCTGTATGTTCATGTGATATCTCGATCTCACAGCGCGCAGGATACGCAGCCCTGCACTTGCGTGCCGGTCAGCGCCATCTGGCGAAGGCGAATGTAATAGATGGTCTTGATGCCCTTCTTCCAGGCGTAGATTTGCGCACGATTGATGTCGCGGGTCGTTGCGGTATCACGGAAGAACAGCGTCAGCGAAAGCCCCTGATCCACATGCTGGGTGGCGGCCGCATAGGTGTCTATGATCTTCTCAGGTCCGATCTCATAGGCGTCCTGATAGTAATCAAGGTTATCATTGCTCATGAAGGCGGCCGGATAATAGACGCGGCCGATCTTGCCTTCCTTGCGGATCTCGATCTTCGAGACAATCGGATGGATCGAGGAGGTCGAATGGTTGATGTAGGAGATCGACCCCGTCGGCGGCACGGCCTGAAGATTCTGGTTATAAAGGCCCGATGTCATCACTGCCTCTTTCAGCGCCAACCAGTCATCCTGTGTCGGGATCGCGATTCCAGCCGTTTCGAACAGGTCTGCGACGCGCCCGGTCGCTGGAAGCCATTCGGTTTGCGTATACTTGTCGAAATACTCGCCGGACGCATATTTCGAGTTCTCGAAACCCTTGAAGCTCGTGCCACGTTCGACGGCAATGCGGTTCGAAGCGCAGATGGCGTGATAGGTTACCGTGTAGAAATAAATGTTGGTGAAATCGATGCCCTCTTCCGATCCGTAGAAGATGCGCTCGCGTGCGAGATAGCCGTGCAGGTTCATCTGGCCAAGGCCGATGGCGTGGCTGTCGTCATTGCCTCTCTCGATTGAGGGAACCGACGAGATATGGCTCATGTCGGACACGGCGGTCAGCGCCCGGATCGCGGTCTCTATGGTCTTGCCGAAGTCTGAAGAATCCATCACCGCCGCGATGTTCAAGGACCCGAGATTGCAGGAGATGTCCTTACCCATGGTCTTGTAGGACAGGTCGTCATTGTAAGTGCTGACGTCGCTCACCTGTAGGATTTCCGAGCAGAGATTGCTCATCGAGATGCGGCCGGCAATCGGGTTGGTGCGGTTCACCGTGTCTTCGAACATGATGTATGGATAGCCGCTCTCGAACTGGATTTCGGCAAGCACCTGGAAGAAATCACGCGCCCTGATCTTCTTCTTGCGAATGCGGCTGTCGGCAACCATCTCGCGATATTTTTCCGTGACCGAGATTTCAGAAAACGCGACGCCATAGACGCGCTCCACGTCATAGGGTGAGAACAGGTACATATCCTCGTTGTTCTTCGCCAATTCAAAGGTGATGTCTGGAACCACGACACCGAGCGACAGCGTCTTGATCCTGATCTTCTCGTCGGCGTTTTCTCGCTTGGTGTCGAGGAAGCGCATGATATCGGGATGATGGGCATTCAGGTAGACAGCCCCCGCCCCCTGGCGCGCACCTAGCTGGTTGGCATAGGAAAAACTGTCTTCCAGCAGCTTCATCACCGGGATGATGCCCGAGGACTGGTTCTCGATCTGCTTGATCGGTGCGCCAGCCTCGCGGATATTGGTCAGGGATAACGCCACCCCACCCCCACGCTTGGAAAGTTGCAGCGCCGAGTTGATGCCACGGGCGATGCTTTCCATGTTGTCTTCCATGCGCAGCAGGAAGCAGGAGACGAGTTCGCCGCGTTGCTTCTTGCCGGCATTGAGAAAGGTCGGCGTCGCCGGCTGGAAGCGGCCAGAGATAATCTCATCGACCATGTCACGTGCCAAAGCCTCATTGCCCTGCGCCAGCGTCAATGCCACCATGCAGATCCGGTCTTCATAGCGCTCCAGATAGCGCTTTCCGTCGAATGTCTTCAGCGTGTAGCTGGTGTAATATTTGAAGGCGCCGAGAAAGGTCGGGAAGCGAAACTTCCTCGCATAGGCGTGATCGAAAAGATCTCGAACGAAATTGAACGCATACTGGTCCAACACCGCCTGCTCATAGTAGCCTTCGTCCACGAGGTAATCGAGCTTCTCCCGCAGATTATGGAAGAAGACGGTGTTCTGGTTGACGTGCTGCAAGAAATACTGCTTTGCAGCCAGAGCGTCCTTGTCGAGTTGGATTTTACCATCCTCGTCGTAGAGGTTTAGCATCGCGTTCAGCGCGTGATAATCCAGCGCCTGCTCGGCAGCCTTCAAAGGGCGCTCGAAAGTTGTGACGTCCAAAATCGTTCCATCCCATATTTGACATTGGCGACATCCTCGTCCGTGCCGAGCAATTCGAACCTGTAAAGGTACGGCACCCGACATTTCCGTGAGATCACGTCGCCTGCGAGACAGAACGTCTCGCCGAAATTACTGTTGCCCGCGGCGATCACGCCCCGGAGATGAGAGCGGTTTTCCGCATCGTTGAGGAAGCGGATGACCTGTTTTGGAACGGCCCCTTTGCCACCGTCACCCGAATAGGTTGGCACGATCAGCACGTAAGGTTCATTGATCGAGGGGTCGCCACCCCGTGGGCTGACGGGGATACGTGACGCGCGCAAACCAAGCTTGCCGACAAAGCGATGGGTGTTTTCCGAGGTGCTGGAAAAATAGACAATCAGCCCCATCGCCAGATCCTCACGCCAGCGCGTTGATCATGTCGGGACGAAAACCCGCCCAATGCATATCGCCAGCGATGACGACGGGAACCTGCCGATAGCCAAGACCTTGAACCTTGGCATAGGCGTCCTCATCGACGGAAATGTCGACGATGCGGTAGTCGAGACCCTGGCGATCGAGCGCGCGGGTGGTTGCGTTGCACTGGACACAGGCAGGTTTGCTGTAAACGGTGATGGTCATCATATCCTCGTTGGGTCTTGAATTCTGGCCGCAGAAAAGCGTTCGAAGACGTCGTTGCCGACGCTTGTCTCTGAAAGTGGAAGTGGAAGTGGAAGTGGAAGTGGAAGTGGAGAATGAGGGGAGCTCAGGCGCGCTTTAGCGACCGTCTTCGTTTAAACGCCGGACCGTTACAGGAAAAATCACGCATGCCTTCACCCCGAAGTGTTTTGACGGATTGTCGGCAAGGAAACGCGGGCAAGCGACATCCTATCGCTTGCCGTCACGCGACCTTCCGGGCACCCCGCCCGTGGACGTTTTCGTTTGAGGCAGGTCTCCTGGCTCGCGGGTCGTTGCACCCATCCTCGCCTTCCCGAAGCATGATGCTTCAGTGGCTTTCACTGGACAGATGCTCGCCGCTTACAGTTGCGGGGGCAGCTTCGGCATTGCCCGACCATCTCTGGTCCGGCGCACCGCATTCCCGTCTTAGCTTTCGATCCATCCAGAGAATCGAAAGAACCTCGAACACTATATATGGTATATGAGGTTGAATTTTCGTCAACAACTATACCGCCTAAAGGAACAGCTCTCCCCAGGAAAAATGCAGTAGCTTTTCAACCGCACGACACGATCGTTGACCCTCAAGGCCGAAGGACGCGATCTGTATGACCGTGCGCTTCAGATGTTGCGCGATGCCGAAGAAATCGAACAGCTGGCGAAAACTGCATGGGCGGAGCCGTCTGACACCTTGCAAATTGCGGCGTCGCTGCCGATCGGTTTGCACGTAATCGCGCCAGCACTGCCGCGGTTTCGCGAACTGCATCCCAAAGTGACGATTGATCTGCTTTAGAGAGGCCAGGCGTCTATTCATTCGCGAGCGGAAGGTCTTGGAAAGATATAAACTATCGAGGAGCGGATACCCTTCGTCTTTCGGATTGGGCCTCAATCCATTGGCTGACTGTAATAAGAGAGGGTGCTACGGGCGAAGATCACCCTTGAATTCATAAATCTTCGTACTTGCGCGCCAGACGTTTGATGCATAAATTGGTGGAATGTCTGATCATTCGTCTCAACGATTGTCGCCGTCAAATATCCCGATGGATGCGCTAAGCGAAGTTCTACAGGACTTTCGCTTGAGTGGGGTCAACTATGGGCGCTGCGAACTGCGACATCCGTGGAGCATCGCCCTGCCGCAGCAACAGCTGCTTCGTTTCCACTTTATCGGCCAAGGTCCATGCTGGATTCATACCGAAGCCCAGGGATGGCAGGAATTGCACGATGGGGATCTGGTGCTGCTGCCGCAAGGTATCGCACATCGATTGGCCAGCGCGCCGGATGTTGAAGGCGACTCGCTTAAAAGCTGTCAGATAAAAAGGTTGAGCAACAAGGTTTGCGAATTGGTGCGGGAAGGACCCGGGGCGACCAGCACTCTTTTCTGCGGCTCCATGGCGTTGAGCGCCTATGCCCTTGATCCTTTGATCGCCCTGATGCCGCCAATCATCAAGGGCTGCGATGTCGCTGGCAATGACCCGATCATCGGTCCCCTGCTGGCGGCTATGACGGCAGAGGCTTCGCAGCCGCAGATGGGCAGCGCGACGATCCTGTCGCGTATGGCTGACTTGCTCGTGGCGCGGCTTATCCGCTGTTGGGTCAATTGCAGCGGAGCCACAACCACCGGCTGGCTCGCCGCCATCCGAGACCCCCATCTTGGCCGTGTGTTGGCAGCCATGCACCGCGATCCCGGCCATAACTGGACGCTTGAAAGCCTTGCCGGTGTGGCAGGTCAGTCGCGCTCGATCTTTGCCGAACGCTTCAGCGCGATTTTAGGGGAAGGCGCGGCACGCTATCTCACCCGCCTGCGTATGCAGCTTGCCCGTGAGTTGTTGGGACAAGGTGGCATGTCGGTTGCCGAGGTTGCATCTCGCCTGGGCTATGAATCCGAGGCGTCCTTCGCTCGCGCTTTCAAACGCATTACCACGGTCTCGCCGGGCGTTGTGCGCCGCACAGTTTCCGGACGAACGGACATGGTTTTCGGATTTTAAGCTACATATAATCCCAAATCTTTCGTCTATGAAGTGCTTCCGGATTCAGGAGATACGTCAATGACGGACAGAACATCACAATTTAACAGCGAGGCTATAGACCTCGATACCGCTGAGCCGGTTGCTTGGAGCCCTGCCACCTGGTTTGCCGTCCTTTCGATGGCGGCCACCAGTTTTGCGCTGGTGTCGGCTGAGTTCCTGCCGGCAGGCCTGCTGACGCCAATGGCACGTGATCTTGGGATCAGTGAGGGAACAGCCGGGCAGGTCGTGACTGCCACCGCTTTCGTGGGCGCCATCACCGCCCTGTTGAGCAATGTCCTGATCGGCAGGTTGAACCGCAAGACAGTGCTGGTCGGCCTCAGTGCGTTGGCAATCGGCTCCAATATTCTTGCGGCGGTGGCGACGGATTTTTGGCTCTTGATGCTCGGTCGAGCAGGCCTCGGCATTGCCCTCAGCGGCTTCTGGGCGCTTTCGGTTGCGGTTGTCGCCAGGTTGGTTGGGGCCAATGCAACAGGACGGGGCATGGCGATTGTCACGCTCGGCGTCTCACTCGCCACAATAGCCGCGCCATCGATAGGCGCTTTGATCAGCGACTGGTTGGGCTGGCGCAGCGCCATGTCCATGACAGCGGGGCTTGCTGCACTTGCCATGCTGCTGCAGATAATCTGCTTGCCAACATTGCCTTCAAGCACAAGCAACAGTCTCTCTGATGTATTCCGGTTGACGCGGCGGCGTGGCGTTCAACTTGGAATGCTGGCCATCCTTTTGTTGATGACGGGGCATTTTGCCGGCTCGGTTTATGTGCGCCCTTTCCTGGAACAGGTGACGCTGCTTGAAACCGGCCCGATTGCCCTGGCGCTTCTAGGCTTTGGCGTTGCATCGGTGATCGGTAACGTTGCGGGTGGCCGGATGGCGGACGCCAGTATTCATATGGCACTCGCTGTCACCGCCGTGCTGATGGCGTCTGCAGCGCTCGCCTTGGTGCTTTGGGGCAATTATGTCGGCGTGGCCTTCAGCCTCGTGACGCTCTGGGGCTTTGCCTTCGGCATGGCGCCCGTGGTGCTGCCGACCAACCTATCGCGCAGTGCACCTGACGCCCTGGAGGCAGCGGGTAGCCTGATGGTCGTCTCCTTCCAGGTCGCGATCACTATTGGCGCGGTTGTCGGTGGCTATGTCGTTGATCATTATGGCGCTGCTGGGCCCTTGACCCTTACCGCTGCCCTGGCCGCATTGACGGTCGCCTTGGCGCTGACGCAACCTCGCACCTGATCTTCCCTTGCGGGTCAGCCGCCGTTTGTACTTTGAGCCTCGACGTAAACATCAACAACCTGTCGAGGCTCCACAACGAGAGCAGCGGAGCTGCTGCCCCTTATGGGGGCAGTCGTCAAAACGGCAGACAGCATGAACGTCAAGATATCCGAGCAACTGCGATAATCGTCAGATGGCTGAATCGATAATTTTGCAAATGCCTGTACGCACAACATCCTTGCTGGTGAGTTGACCGGGCTGGATATCAAAGACAGCATCGACCCTGACGCCTGCCCCTTTCTGACGCGCGACAACCCGGAGGGTCTGAATTCGGCCACTGCCACTGGTTTCCTGGAAAGCGTCGATAGACGACAATTCCTTGTTGACCTTTATGCCGGAAAAACCTTCCGCCGCTACGGCCTGGGCCAGCTTTTTAAGAACGACCGTGGAATTGGCTTTGGGGTATTCCTGCCACGAGCGATAGCTTAACGCAGTGACCATGGGGACGCCGCTGACATTGAAATTATTCTCGCACGATGCCGCTTGCGCGAGTGCCGTGGCGCTAAAAAGCAAGGCTGCGGCGATGATCGTAACTTTCATTTTTTCTCCTCGCTGGCGGACCGTGATCGACCTAACGCATATTCGTTTTGACATCGAAGAAAGGCAGTTAGCGCGCTTACTTAGGCAGGCTTTCAACGCAAACGCCCTGCCAAACCATGGGTTTGAGTTTTCTAACCGCTTGATCCTTTCGCTCTGCACCAGCCTCGCGTGACTTCAGCGGCATAGGCGGCGTAAGGTCAACTCGTACAAGTGAGCTAGTTGGCCTGATCGAGCAGTCCCCGGGCAGTCGGTTAGTTCAGAGCTTAAGGGGTGATTTCCGCCTGCGCATTTGATTGCCCAGAGAATAATGGAGGCAACTCAATGAATGTATTTTGTGATATTCCTGTATCGATAATCTCAAAGACCGCTTTGAGCATGCCGTCGACATCCTGGCGCACCATTTCGATGTCGCCACCCAAAAGCGCCACAAAGGGATCCCAGTCGAAACAGCCCATTGCTGGTAGCCGTTCCGCGACATAGCCGGAGGTCTTGAGCCACTGCATGACGCCCTCCAGAGAGATGGTGGAGTTTACAAACATTCCGCCCGGGATTTCGCCTTCAACAATCGCCAGTGTTTGCAAAGCTTTTTCTGCTTTTTCCGGGGCGTATCCGCAGGTGAGTATGTGGCGTTCATCAATCGGAACGCCGATATCCTGATGGGCTGCCCGAAAACCGCGCACCCGCTCCAAGGTGTTGTGATCTGTGGCGCGCCCGCCAACGAACAGCAGCGGTGCGGCCTTGCCGGTCTTGCTGTGACAATTTTTTAGAATACGACGGGTCAATTCCCTTGCCCCTGCAAAATTGTCCGAAATAACCGAAGGTGCCGCTGTTCCCGGCAGGTCGAGATTAATGCTGCGCGCCCCGGCAGACGTGCATATTTCGGTGATCCGGTCAGGGTTGGTCGCTCCGGTCGAAACCAGCCATTCCACTTGATAGGACAGCAGAGTACGTGCGGCCTCCACTTCAAGCTCCGGGTCACGTCGCGTGCAGGTGATAATCGGGAAAAGGCCCCTCGCCCGCGCCATGTCCTCGAAGGTTTCGACAATCGATCCAAAATAGCGGTTGTCATACTTAGGAACGATCATGCCGATGATCTGTGATTTTTCCCGGCGCAGCAGACTGGCCTGCATGTTGAGCGCATAGCCTTGCTCTTGCGCAATCCGTCTGATTTTTTCCGCCAGTTGCGTGCTGATCCGGCGCTTCTTCCAATTGCCATTCAAAACAGCGCTGACAGCGCTGGCCGATGTGCCAGCAAGCTCGGCCAGATCGTAGATCGTCGTCTTCCTGGCGGGTTTTTTCTGATTCACGCTGGCCTCCTCTTCACGCCCAACTTGACAGCAAAGTCAGAAGATGGCAATTCTTGCGTCATCGATTGAGCAAGGCAGCTCAATCGATGACGGTGGTTGGCTTTGGAGGGTCGACAGGGAGGTGTTCAAGCAATTCGTGGTTGTGGCCGCATCACTGCGGGCTCGATGTGGTGTCATCGCTGTCTTCATCGGCGCGGTGAGGTCTGGAACGCTTGGACATGAAGCCGGCATGCGTCCTCGACACTTGTTTTTGTTTTTGGCGACACTGGTTTTTGGGTTCTAGAGGAGGAAACTATGAAATTTCATTCCATGATGATGGTGTCGGTTGCCGCCGCTGCCATGTTTGCAGGCTCGGCCTTGGCGCAGGAGAAAGCAACCGTTGCGTTTCTGATGCCCGATCAGGCATCGACACGCTATGAAACTCACGATTATCCGGGCTTCAAGGCGGAGATGGCCAAGCTTTGTGCCGGATGCACGGTGATTTATCAGAACGCCAATGGCGACACCGCGCTTCAGCAACAGCAGTTCAACTCAGTCATTGCGCAAGGTGCCAAGGTGATCGTGCTTGACCCGGTGGATTCGTCTGCCGCCGCCGCATTGGTTGAGCTGGCGCAGTCGCAGGATGTCAAGGTTATTGCCTATGACCGTCCTATTCCGAAGAAAGCGGCGGATTATTATGTCTCCTTCGACAATGCTGGCATTGGTGAGGCGATCGCCAAGTCTTTGGTGCAGCACCTGAAGGCCAAGGGCGTACCACAAGGTTCTGGCATTCTTGAAATCAACGGCTCGCCCACCGATGCCGCCGCTGGCCTGATCCGTGATGGTGTTCACAAAGGCCTGAAGGATTCCGGCTACAAGACATTGGCCGAATTTGACACGCCGGAATGGGCGCCACCGAAGGCGCAGGAATGGGCCGCAGGCCAGATCACCCGTTTTGGCGCAGATATCAAGGGCGTGGTCGCCGCCAACGACGGCACGGGCGGTGGTGCTATTGCCGCCTTCAAGGCAGCAGGCGTCAATCCTGTGCCACCGGTTACGGGCAATGATGCCACCATCGCCGCGCTTCAGCTGATCATCTCCGGCGATCAGTACAACACGATTTCCAAGCCATCGGAAATTGTTGCGGCAGCCGCCGCCCAGGTGACAGTTCAGTTCCTGAAGGGCGAGAAGCCGGAAGCCAAGACGACGCTGTATGACACACCCTCGCAACTGTTCATTCCGGCGGTTGTGACGGCAGAAAACATCAAGGCTGAAATCTTCGACAAGAAGATCCAGACCCCTGCCGAAGTCTGCACCGGCGAATATGCGGCTGGCTGCAAAAACCTGGGCATCATCCAGTAACCGTTCTGATCTGTGTCCGGTCTGGCGTTGTGCCAGACCGGACATGCCCCGAACCTGAAAAGAGCGTTTCGCCATGGTGCAAAATGACCAAGCGGCCCCGAAAACGGGTGGCCCTATTCTGAAATTGCGCAATATTTCCAAGAATTTTGGTGCCGTATCGGCGCTGACGGATATTGATCTGGAAGTCTGGCCCGGCGAAGTGGTGGCCCTTGTCGGTGATAACGGTGCTGGCAAATCCACCTTGATCAAGGTGCTGGCCGGTGTTCACCAACCCACATCCGGCACCATCGAATTCTGTGGGCAAGATGTCTCGCTCGATAGCCCCAGCCGGGCGCTGGAGCTGGGCATTGCCACGGTGTTTCAGGATCTTGCGCTCTGCGAAAATCTGGATGTGGTGGCCAATCTTTTCTTAGGGCATGAGCTTGCACCGTGGAACCTTGATGAAGTGGCCATGGAAGTGCGGGCATGGACGCTTTTGAAAGAGCTGGCAGCAGGTATTCCATCGGTGCGCGAGCCGATTGCCTCGCTTTCCGGTGGTCAACGCCAGACGGTTGCCATTGCAAGATCACTTCTTCTCGATCCAAAAATCATCATGCTGGATGAGCCAACGGCAGCGCTTGGCGTTGCCCAGACAGCCGAGGTCTTGAACCTGATTGAGCGCGTGCGCGAACGCGGGCTGGGCGTCATCATCATCAGCCACAATATGGAAGATGTGCGCGCCGTGGCCGACCGCATCGTGGTGCTGCGTCTGGGCAAGAACAACGGCGTGTTTACCCCTGACGCCTCCAATCAGGAACTGGTTGCCTCGATTACCGGGGCCACGGAAAATTCCGTCTCGCGCCGCATTAGCCGCAAGACAAATATCCAAGACACCAGCGCCAACGAAACCAGCGGGAGACCCGCATGAGCAATATTTCAAACCCTGAGACCAAGTCCTCCCAAGCCTTGGACCGCAGCGATGAGCGCGTCACCCACGATGATGGTGTGATGGCCATGCTGCGCAGTTTTATCAACCGGATCAAATCGGGCGATCTGGGCATGTTGCCGGTTGCCATTGGTCTGATTGTGATTTCCACCGTGTTCAGCATTCTCAATCCGATTTTTCTGGCACCCAACAATCTCGTCAATCTGCTGTTTGATTGCGCAACGGTAGGCATCATTTCACTGGGCATTGTCTGCGTGCTGCTGCTGGGCGAAATCGATCTCTCGGTTGGCTCCATGAGCGGCTTGGCCTCGGCTATCATTGGTGTTTTGTGGGTCAATTCCGGGCTTCCGGTGATTGTTGCGATTTTTGCGGCACTGGTCACGGGGGCTGCCGTGGGGGCGCTTTATGCCCTGCTGTATAACCGCATGGGCATGCCCAGTTTTGTCGCCACGCTCTCCGGCCTGCTGGCCTTGCTGGGAATGCAACTCTACATTCTCGGTCCAACGGGAAGCATCAATCTGCCCTATGCCTCACCTTTGGTGCGTTTTGGCCAGATTCTGGTGATGCCGCATTGGTTGTCCTTCACGCTGGCTTTGGTGCCCGGTGTTGTGATGATTGTGTTTGGTCTTGCCGTTCGCAAGCGCCGCCAAGCGGTCAACCTGTCCTCAAAACCCTTGAGTGGGTTGCTGATCAAGGCAGCCATTCTGACGCTGGGCTTTGAATTTGCGGTCTACTATCTCAACCTCGGACGCGGCGTACCGTGGATGTTTGCGCTGTTTGTGGCGCTGGTGGTGGTGGTCAATTACCTCCTGACCAAGACGCAATGGGGCCGCTCGATGTTTGCCGTGGGTGGCAATCGTGAAGCCGCGCGCCGGGCTGGCATCAATGTTCGCCGCATTTACATGAGCGCCTTCATGCTCTGCTCCACCCTTGCAGCCCTTGGCGGCGTGCTATCAGCATCGCGCCTCGCATCCTCCAGCCAGCAGGCGGGCACGGGTGATGTGAATTTGAATGCCATTGCCGCAGCCGTCATTGGTGGCACCAGCCTGTTCGGTGGGCGTGGCAGCGCCTATTCGGCCCTGCTCGGTATCATCGTTATTCAGGCGATTTCCAATGGCTTGACGCTTCTCAACCTCAGCTCATCGCTGCGTTACATGATTACCGGGGCCGTGCTCGCCATCGCCGTGATTGTGGACTCACTCGCGCGCCGCTCCCGTGTCAGCCACGGCCGCGCCTAACCCATATTTTGAAGGAGAATTCACTCATGACGGATATTATGAAAGGTAAGGTCGCTGCCATTACCGGCGCTGCATCGGGCATCGGTCTCGCCTGCGCCAAAATTCTGCTGGCGGAAGGCGCAACCGTGGTGTTGATCGACCGCGCCAAAGATAAGCTTGATACGCTTTGCGCTGAGCTTGGTGAGCGCGCCAAGCCGCTGGTGGTGGACCTTTTGAATGGGCAGGAGGTTTCCGCCATGCTGCCGCGCATTCTGGAGGTCGCCGGTGGTCTGGATATTTTCCATGCCAATGCCGGTGCCTATATTGGCGGCGCTGTGGCTGAGGGCGACCCAGACGCCTGGGATCGGATGCTGAACCTCAATATCAACGCAGCCTTCCGCTCTGTGCATGCGGTATTGCCGCATATGATTGCGCAGAAATCCGGCGATATCCTGTTTACAAGCTCCATCGCAGGTGTTGTGCCGGTGGTGTGGGAGCCGATTTACACGGCTTCGAAATTTGCCGTTCAGGCCTTCGTGCATTCCACCCGCAGGCAGGTTTCGCAACATGGTGTGCGTGTTGGGGCCGTGCTTCCGGGGCCGGTGGTGACGGCACTGCTGGATGACTGGCCAAAGGCCAAGATGGATGAAGCCCTGGCCAATGGCAGCCTGATGCAGCCGCAGGAGGTGGCCGAGGCCGTGCTCTTCATGCTGTCGCGACCACGCAATGTGACCATTCGCGATCTCGTCATTTTGCCCAACAGCGTCGATCTTTAACCGGCGCTCCCCTCATTGTCCCATCTATATTTGAAGAGCATTTGCCATGACCGAAGCAGCGGACCCTCTCCATCAATACATTATCGGCGTGGATGTTGGCACCGGCAGCGCCCGCGCGGGCCTGTTTGATCTCAGCGGTGCGATGAAAGCCGTTGCCAAGCGCGACATTGCACTGTTTCGCGAGGCGGGGGCGATTGCCGAGCAGTCCAGCACTGATATTTGGGAGGCCGTCTGCACGGTGGTGCGGCAGGTGGCTGCATCCGTTGATGATCCGGCACAGATCATTGGCCTTGGTTTTGATGCGACATGCTCATTGGTGGTGCTTGGTGAGGGTGGGCGCTCTCTGCCTGTCGGCTCTTCCGGGCTTGTAGAGCGCGATATTATCGTCTGGATGGATCAACGGGCGGTGGGGCAGGCCGAGCGCATCAACGCCATCGGCCATGATGTGCTGCGCTATGTCGGTGGCAAGATTTCGCCGGAAATGGAGACACCCAAGCTTCTCTGGCTGAAGGAAAACCGCCCCGAGACCTTCGAAAATGCTTGGCAGTTTTTTGATCTTGCCGATTTTCTCACCTGGAAAGGCACAGGCGATCTCGCCCGCTCCACCTGCACCGTTACCTGCAAATGGACCTATCTGGCCCATGAGCAGCGATGGGACCCAAGCTATTTCCACACCATTGGGCTTGGCGAACTGGCCGACGAGGGCTTCAGCCGCGTTGGCCAGCGCATTGTCGAACCCGGAACGCCGCTTGGGCAGGGCCTGACGGAAGCCGCTGCTGCTGCCATGGGCCTGAGAACTGGCACGGCCGTGGCCGCAGGCATGATTGATGCCCATGCTGGCGGCATTGGCACGGTGGGGATTGGCAGCGGCCCCAAAGACAATATGGCCTATGTATTTGGCACCTCCTCCTGCACCATGACCTCGACCGCTGAGCCGGTGTTTGTGCCCGGCGTCTGGGGTCCCTATTATTCCGCCATGGTGCCGGGCATGTGGCTGAACGAGGGTGGGCAGAGTGCAGCGGGGGCGGCTATTGACCAATTGCTGGCCGTTCACCCGGCAGCACCGGAGGCAGCAGCAAAGGCGCGCGAACAGGGTATTGCCCTGCCGGTTCTGTTGGCGCAGGCGGCAGCGGCCAAGGTCAGCGCCCTGCCCGATGTCGTGCATTTGGCGAAAGGTCTGCACATCGTGCCGGAATTCCTCGGCAACCGCGCGCCTTTTGCCGATCCACACGCACGCGCCATCATTGCCGGTCTGGGTATGGACCGGGATTTTGATAGTCTGGTTGCGCTCTATATCGCGGGCCTCTGCGGAATTGGTTATGGTCTGCGGCAAATCATCGAGACACAGGCCGCATCGGGCGCGTTTATTGAGCGCGTTGTGATCAGCGGAGGTGCGGGCGAGAGCGATCTGGTGCGGCAGGTGTTGGCCGATGCTTGCGGCAAGCCCGTGGTGGCCGCGGGTCTGGACGAGCCGGTGTTGCTGGGCTCCGCGATTTTGGGTGCCGTGGCGGGAAAGGCTTTTTCAGGGGTCAGCCAGGCAATGGAAGCTTTAAGCGGGGTAACAAAGACCTATCATCCGCAGGTCGGCGTCTTGGCCAACATCCACAAACGCAGATACAGCCATTTCACAACGCTACAGCAACAGGGTAGAGAGCTACGTGACGTGTAGATGGACGGAATATCCTTGGGGTTCTCCGAAACCTGGACGAAACGACGAGCAGATAATCCGATCGAAATGCTGGCCTATTGAAATGCTGGTCAATTTTGAAGTCGTAGAGTGTATCGTGTATGTCGCCGCTCTCCGGTGCGCGTGAATGCCCCGATCTCGACAAGGTGCTGGAGGTCACGTGTTGCCGTCGCACGCGATGTGGCCGTGATTGAAATGTAATTTTCCGCGCTCAACCCGCCCTTAAAACCAGCGATACCCTCTCGAAAAATACGGGCGATGACTTTTTCCTGGCGCTCATTAAGCCGATCCCGAAACCGATCGTAGAATTTTGCCTTTTGAATGAAGAAGGCAATACGATCAATCGTTGCCTGTTGAGCCTCCAGGATTGTCTGCGAAAAATAGAGAATCCATCCGGTGATATCGAGCTTTCGCTGATGGCGCTCAAGTTCGCAGTAATAGGCCTTTCGGTCACGCTCGATTGTAAAGGCAAGCGAAATCAGGCTTGGTTGCCCGATGTTTTGCGCTAGCGATTTTTCAGCGAGCGCGCGTCCAATTCTGCCGTTACCGTCCTCGAACGGATGGATGCTTTCGAAATAGAGATGTCCGATGGCCGCACGTGTCAGCGCAGATAACGGAACTGACCCGCCTGGCCCCGACCGATTGAACCAGTCGATGAAAAGCGCCATTTCCGCGGTCACCTGACGGGATGGCGGTGCTTCAAAGTGGATTATAGGCTTGTCCAGGCGACCTGAGACAATCTGCATTGCATCAGTGTGGCGACGGTAGGAGCCAATTGTTTCGATATATCGGTTTCCCGCCATCAGCATCGAGTGCCAATGGAAAAGGTCATCATGCTGGAGCGGGCCGGACCAATTTTTATAGACGTCAGCCATCATCTCTGCGATCCCGCGCTCTTGCGGTCGGACCGGACGATTGTCTGTGTTGAGACCAAATTGCCGGCGCAGCGATGACTGGACGCTGGCTCGATCAAGGAACTCGCCTTCGATCTCCGACGTTTTAATGGCTTCGTCGCTCAGCAATTCAATCCGCAATTGGTTGCTGTCGTCGTCACTGAAATGCCTGACAGCGCCGATCACCTCACCGGATGACTGGAGAAACCTTTGCTCCAACGGGGCCATGTCCTCAATGTCATAGGAGAAGTTTGGCCAATCGGGCAGTTGCCAGTTCCATTGCATGAGTTATAGCTACCTTTTCTATAACTCAAAATTATGCTCATTGATGAGCTATTGCAAGTCGTTCTATCGATCATTTGGATTTGAAATCTGCTGTGGGTCCTTTGTCAAAGAACCGCTTTCATTACTGCTCGCTCTTGAGATGGGGCGTACAGAATGGAATTCGAGCATTCCAAAATAGGATCGTTCATAACATCAGTCGGAACCCTCAACCCTTTTACTCTCTCTTTCGTAGCTTTGTGCGGCGATCAAGAACGATGTGATCGACTTTTTCGGAGAGCACATGATCGGGATCGCTTTCGGCGGCTTCCTTAAGAAGCCTCGTCAGCCGCTTTAGCTCCTTTTCATCCAGGTGTTCGATGCCCATAAACCGGTTTTCCGCTGCACTGGTCAGGATTAACTCGTCCAGTTTTGCCTGAACGGCCTTGCCGTCTCGGTTCTGAGAGTTTTGCAGCACAAAGACCATCAGGAAGGTGATGATTGTCGTTCCGGTATTGACCACGAGTTGCCAGGTTTCCGAAAAGCCGAAAAACGGACCGCTGACCGCCCAAAGGATGATCCCGGCAACCGCTATGACGAATGTTGCGGGCTTGCCGGTGAGGTTAGCGATCATGCCGGAAAATTTTGAAAAAAGGCTGGGTTTCTCAGACATGGTATTCCTCCAGATGGAATAAGCCTACCAATAATCTTTCGATGGCATGGAAGTTCCGGGGGCCGGTCTTTTCGCTCAAAAGGAAGAACCTATCGCGTCATCAGAAAACGTCCCTCGGCATCTAAGCCCGGTTCATCAACTCTGCCATCACCAAATGAGAGAAATCTGGAGGATTCGTGAATCCGATGCAAAATTTGCAATTCAATCCTTCAGGATTCGACTGAAAGGTTTTGTGATTATTGCAAGGAAATACTGAGTAGACAAAATAGTTAGGTCCTGTTGACAAAGTATGGGCAACCATATCTTGGCGGCGGCCAAGGTGAGGAATGCTGCGAAGGATTTTCGGGTCTTGTCGTATCTGGTCGCAACGCGCCGAAACTGCTTGAGGCGGTTGAACATCCGCTCGATACGGTTTCGATCCTTGTAGGCTCTAAAGTCACATGTAGGCGGGTTCTTCCGGTTGGCCTTCGGCGGGATCACCGGCCTGATTCCGTGGATCAGCAGTTCCTCGCGCAGGAAATCACCATCATAGCCTTTGTCGGCAAGCAACAGCCTCGGTTTGCCGACCGGTGTTGCCAGCAGGGCAGGAACGGCGTTGTAATCCGAAGCTTCGCCGCCTGTCAGGACGAAGCCAAGAGGGCGTCCCTGACCGTCTGCGCGGGCGTGGATTTTCGTCGTAGAGCCGCCGCGTGATCGACCAAAAGCCTCCTGATAAGTCCCCTTTAGCGCCCGCAGCCTGAGAATGGCCGCGAACTGTGGTGCTGTCGATCATGTGCTGCCAGTCATCCGTCAGCCCCAGTTCAACCAGGGTCTCAAGGAGGGCGTCCCAAACGCCTTGCTCGGCCCAACGGCGGGAAACGCACATAGACCGAATTCCACTTTCCGTAGCGCTCATGCAGGTCGCGCCATGGACATCCGACCCGAAGAACATGCAACATGCCGTTGAGGTATCGTCGATTATCGTGCGAGGGCCGAGACTTCCTGCCACGTTCAGTGGGCAACAGCCCCTCGATGATCCGCCATTCCATATCCGTCAGGTCGCCGCGTGCCAAAACTGCCTCCTAAAAGGCAGTCTTGAATCATGCTTCCGCCGATTTGGGAATCAACTTTGTCAACAGGACCTAAACCACTGCTGCTATGGCTACCGCAAGGTAAAGCTCAGCGCATCGACTTGCCGGGAGCAAGCGACGCGCTGTGACAGTTGACCAACCGTAAAAATTACTTCCAGACGGCGCCTCCGAACTGGACCGTTGCGTCCTTGATAGAGATACCTGACAGATCGCAGTGATTCTTGTTGCCGGTTACGGCTGCCTGGATTGTTCGAGCACTCTTTACGGGCGCTTTGATTACGCAGTATGCGTTGAAGCGCGTTGGCAGACCTTTGATCGTATTGTCTAAGTTGCCGTTCGGAAGGCAGTTGACGCTAGCGCCTGTCATCTTGCCTGCCTGGGTAACATCCTCACCAGAGAAGTCGCAAGTTTTGCCAGTCGGTGTTCCCGCTGCACCGGCCGGACCCGATAAGGTCACGCCACGAATCACGACTCCAGTTGTCACCGGATCGGTCGCGTGGACAGGTGAAGCCGAAAGCATGGCCAGAGTGGCAGCAAAGGCGGCATGAAATATATAGTTCGTATTCATGGCAATCACTCCTGATGGTGGGACGTGAGATTTTCCGCCCCGGTGGTTGACGGTGTACCTTGTGGCACACGCAATTCGGCTGAGCCGAAATCAAGCTCATGTCGCCAGACGATCTTTTTGCCGATAGGTCGGCAAAAAGATCACGACGACATGTCAGTTGGTATCGCTGACCTCGAAGGTGCCGTCGCCGTTAAAGTGAACGGTGATTACCTTGCTGCCGGAGGTGAAATCGCAGCGCGCCGCGTACACCGTATCGTAATGGACAGGCTGACCGACCTCGGCGGCGCCTGGTCGAACGTAGAACACTGGAACTGGCGATATTTCGAGCTCTATATTAGGTGGCGGCGCGATAAAGGACGACAGCACAATGACGCCATTCTGATCGAGCATCGCGTTGCCGCAGAGGAGATCGTCGACGTGTTCGGCGGCGAAAGGCGGAACTTGAAGACCAAACGCGCCTGTGCGTAACCCGGTTCGGTGCGTTGCAGCCGAAAGCCCCAAGGGATCCACAGTTAGGATCACGTGATTAGCTGGCTCGTCCTGCTCACGGGCGGATGCGAGGCTAACTGGCTGTAATGCGTTAACACGACTGATGATTTCGCCACCGGAAACAGAAGGGGTACCAAGCCTGTAGCCACCCATCGACCGGGCGTGTCGCGTCGCACCAACCCTGATGCTGCGATCCAGCGCGATGATAAGCTGCGCACCTGACTTTTCTTGCGTCGCAAGCAAGCCGGTCGCCAGACAATTGCTCCAGACCCTTGGTTCTGCCAAGCCGACGAAGCTCGCTTGTTCCTGAAAAACGAAGAAGGTCATATCTGTGGCTGACCCATTTTCGATAACAATCGTTGAATAGGTGGGCATGTCGACAACTCCAACTCACATTGGGGAGATCAGGCCGCTCCGCGCACCACGCAGCGGCCTGGAACGCAGAATTCGGCTTATGCTACGGCCCAATCCCCATTGTTGCTGAGTGTGACATTCAGTTCCGGCTTTCCGCCTGTGAAATCGCAAAGCGCTGCCGTCTGACTAGCCTGTGAGAAGTTCATGACGGTTCCAGGGGTATATGAGCCAGTTGCGACATAGAATTTCAGGATTGGTTGGCAATCGACATGGTTATTCGGTTTCGCGATAACAAAATTGGACATCACGACACCCTGATCGACAACCTCTATCGCCGAACCGACGTTATAGATCGCTGGAGGCGAGAAAGACGGTGTGTTGATGCGGTATGCTCCGCCTTGCACACCGGGTTCATTGACGGGAGTAGTCAGGCCCAGCGGGGTGTATGTGGCGATCACAGAATCATTCGTGACTTTGCCGTCGGTCGCGATATCGATCGCTTGGATGGCGGACGCATATCCGGACGAATGTCCAATTTGCGGCGTGGTGTGCGCTTGTTGGATGCCAGCGTAGAACTGCATATTGATCTGGAATGTCAGGCTTCCGCCCGTCGTCGTACGGTTTCCAAGAAGTCCCGACCAGAGCGAATTGGTGTAAACCTGCGGCCCTCCCACATAGATGGCTGGCTCCTGGAAAACGTAAAACATCATTGCATCTGACTCTTGGTTTTCGATATTGATTGTGAGCAATGTAGACATTTTGGCACCTCTTTTTCAGACTGCGAGCCGATATGGCGGTTACTCGGGTTGTGGACCAAAAGCGTAGTAACTTCTGCGCCCAAAAAGACGATGCGCGAAATGCACCGGCACCACAATTTAAGATTGTTACACAGTGCGTAAAAGTTGTACCGTTTTTACGGTACACGTGAATCTCCCGCCTCATCTAAAGCCTTCACGAGATTTAGAAGGATGGCACGCACCTTGGGCGTGTGCCGACGCAAGAGTGAGATGTGCTGGAGTTCTGATTGTTCGAACTGGATCCCGCGGTGCCAGTCGAGCGTGCCCCGTTCAAGTAGGAGCCAATCCAGCGAAACGTCGAGTTTCTCTGCCAAAAGGCAGATATGATCCAGGGAAATGTGTCCTCCATTCTGCCAACGAGAGACAGCCGCCACAGACACGTCAAGTTCTGTCGCCAGCGCCTGAACTTTGCTAAAACGTTTCTCTTTCATGGCACGCCGGATTCTGAGACCGCGATTGTGATTATCCTGCATTTAGTCCTCCCTGCTCGTTACAACGGCAAGAAGAACCAAACGAGTGCAGTCGCCGTTCAAATACAAAAGGGAGTTGTGTTTATCGTTCATCCATCCGCGGTGGGTCTTTGCCCCACCCGGGCACACTTGAGCAAAACAAGGTGGAAACGGCTCCGCATGACTCGCTTACTTCAGCACGACAAGCGTCCGGCTCCGTTTCGCATCTGCCAGCATCGCAACGGCGCTTCCAATTGACCGACATGAGGCCGCTGGAGCTTGTGATCGCTGTAACTCTGGGGACCAGCCTTCAGCCTCGGAAACGATCGAAGGCCGTCAGCCGCTTGATCGGAGGGTCGGCATCCGGATAGCGGTAGATTTCGGTTCGCAGGTAAGAGAGCTCCTCGTCTAGCGCCTGCTCATCGACTTCGACCCACCAGGATTTCGGACGGCCGTCGCGTCCGTCATACCAGCGATAGCCTCTCGCTTTCAGGTGGTCCTTCAGGTCAAAGGAGCTATTCTCGGCAAAGACCCGGACACGCGACCGTTGGCTTGCTTCGTAGAGTTCCGCGAACGCGGTGGAGGCCATTCCATCATTGTCCCTTGCCAGAACTTCCAGAAGCGCGAAACAATCGTCGACGGCGCGTTGACCCTCGTGGAAGAAGCCCGCCTGCCCGATCAGATAACCAAGCTTGGTGCCTTCATATCCCCGTAAGGACCAATCGATCTCAGCATTCGAGCAGGCCCAGGCCTTGCCCGCAAACATCTGAGACAACATCTCGCAGAATGGACGGTCGAAACCGGCATTGTGGGCGATCACCAAATCCGCGGGTTCGATCAGCGTCCGGACGGCTTCCATATCGATCGATTGACCTGTAACCAACGCGTCGGTGATGCCGGTGAGCCTCGTGATGTCAGTGGGAATGGACACGCTTGGCTGCTGAAGCCCGCCATAGATCCCGGTCACGTCACCGATGTTGCCCGTGGCATCGAAGGTGAACGCGATCAAACCAATCTCGATGATCTCGCGAGCACCTTCGATTAAACTTTTAGGCCACCGCCTATACCTTGCGATCTTCTGAGCGCAGCATGGCTTGAGCGGACTTTGAATCGCAATCGAAAGCCTGCCTGTTTCCGCCGGTGCCATCCGGGCAGTGTTATGCTAAGACTTTGGGACCGGTTGTCCACGAGACGTGTAAGGCATTGGTCCGGTATCGCGCATCGACATCCGGTTGCCGCCGAGATCTAGATGTGGCTGCGATGCGGTGCCGAACCTAATCGAAGCGGCACAGCGGACCCTGCCATGCGATAATGGCGCAAACGACTGGCGAGCCTGACATTGCAACCGAAGGAATTGCTGAACACGTGAAGACAGTCCAGCCACTCATTCTGACCGCACACATCGCTCAGCACGATCTCGAACCGTTCGAGCGCCTACGACAGCAACATTTCCCATCCGATCGCAACTTTCTAAGCGCGCATCTGACGATGTTTCATCGGCTGCCGGGGGAATATACCAAGCGTATCACAGAGAGCATCGAAGTTGTTGTTCAGAGAAATGGACCGATCGCCGCAGAGGTCTTCAGCGTTCGTCATCTCGGTAACGGCGTCGCCTATTCAATCGAAAGCCCGCAGTTCCTGGTCGTCCACACCGAGCTGCGAGCGGCATTCATGCCGTGGCTGGGCGGGCAGGACATGCAGAAATGGCGGCCGCACATCACGGTCCAGAACAAGGTTTCGCGACAGACCGCCGACGCGCTCCACCGAAGGCTTGCCGACGACTTCCAACCCGT
Organism: Agrobacterium vitis; assembly: GCF_037039395.1. NCBI lineage: Bacteria > Pseudomonadati > Pseudomonadota > Alphaproteobacteria > Hyphomicrobiales > Rhizobiaceae > Gillisella > Gillisella vitis. The sequence continues at coordinate 30,080 of NZ_CP146241.1, forward strand.
CGTCATCAGCATCACAGGGCTGGATCTCTGGCGGTACCTTGGCGGACCTTGGGAGCACCAGAGGACGACGCTTTTCCCGACTTGGAGCCACCCACCTGATCTGTCGTGATCAATCACCTTCGCCGCCGACCCAACAGCTTCCCCGACATCAGGGTTCGGTCAAGGTTGCGCCTCGACAGCGTAACGGTAAGGCAATCAAGAGTACGGATAGCGTCCGTGACTTTCCATTGTCCGCTCTTGACGGGGTCGAACCTACGACCCCGCGGTTGTTCGCGCCGATCTCATACGAATTCTTAGAGACGTCAGAGACTTAGAAATTACAGTCCTCACCTCTCGATCGCCAGTCCCTTGCCACCCGATTGAGAATGGCCAGTCATCTAGCTCACAACTGACAGATCTGACGACCCCTCACAGAAATTGGATGGAAATGGATGAGAAAATGGAATTTCTAAATACGGCGCCCGTCCGGATCACGCCTGAGCGTCTGTCCGGCCTCCAGCGTGTCGCCACGATCGAAAGCGTCGGTTCCTCCACCGTATCGAAGGGGCACGCCTCACCGACCGAGAGGTCGAAAAGCTGCTGGCAAATATTCGCCTGGGGTCGTTTGCGACACGTGACGAGCAAGAGATTGCCGGCTAGCAGAGATTCGGCGCTTGTTGGCTAGCCTTTTTTATCACTCCCATCAGCCTCATTTGAAATTAGCTCAAGCTGCCGGTTGAAATCAGCCGGATCGAAATAGTCCCGCCAGACAGTGATGAAACCGGCTTCGATTGTTACTGTGCCCATGACCGGTAGTGTAATCGTGCCGCCGCCTATGTGCGTGAAGATATCGACCCGCTCGTTGAGCACAACGTTTCCAAAAGCGGCGATATTGGTGACCTTCCAGTCGACTGTGAAAGGTTCCAACGCCAAAATCCCGGTGGAACTTGCGAACGTTTTCCCGGCCGACAATATCTGGAAACGGTACGTTGTCGTAGAGCACGTTGTCCGCCAGCATTGCGAGCGCATCGTCGATGCGATTGGCGGTCCAATGATTGAAGAATGTGGTTGCTATATCGACTGGGTCTAAGGACATGGTCTTGTCTCCGGGGCTTTGCGTTCAGGCGAACTTGACAAAGTTGTTCGCGGGAAGCGGCCCGCCGGGAAATTGGGTGAGCCTGCCTCCGACAGCGATCGGTCCAAGGTCGATGCCGGCAAAGCCAAGCTTTGTCATCAAGGCTGCGACCTCGGCCTTCGCCTTGGCATCGTCACCCGAATAGAAGAGGACACGGTCTCCGCCTTCAGCATGCGGATCGGCGGAGATTAGAGTGGCCTGAAGGTGGTTAAACGCCTTCACAACCCTGGCACCGGGCACGAGGTCAGCAAAGATCTCCGTCGACAACCGGCCGTTCAGTTCGGCCGGCTTGAACAGCGGCGCCTCGATCGGATTGTTGGCATCGATGACGATCCGTCCGTTCCAGTTTGGCAATCTGGACAGCGCGGCGGGCAGTTTTGACCACGGTACGGCAACGAGCACGATATCGGCCTGCGCCGCCGCCTCGATGGAGACTGCCAAAATGTGAGGAGCCAGTTCCGTGACGAGACCAGACAGGCTTTCCGGGCCGCGACTGTTGGCAATCATTGCCGCAGTACCGTTGCGGGCAAGCGCTCTTGCGAAAGCGGAACCGATATTGCCGGCGCCGATGATACCGATGGTGGTCATGATTCTTCTCCTCGATGGTTGGTTCAGGTTCAGGCGGATTGGCCGCCATCGACATTCAGCGTGGCACCGGTGATATAGCCGGCGTCAGGCCCTGCAAGAAACGCCACGGCAGCGGCGATGTCTTCCGGCTGGCCATAGCGACCGAGCGCTGCGAGCTTGTTCAGCGTTTCCGCAAACGGCCCGTCTTGGGGATTCATATCGGTGTTGATCGCACCCGGCTGGATGATGTTAACCGTGATGTTGCGTGGCCCGAGGTCGCGAGACCATCCGCGCGTATAGGCAGCGACCGCGGCCTTGGTGGCGACGTAGTCCGCAGCGCCTGCGAAGGGAACGTGGACCGCGCCTGTTGTCCCGATCGAGACGATCCGGCCACCGTCGCTCATCAGCGGAACGGCCGCGCGAACGGCCGCGACGACGCCCTTGACGTTGATGTCGATCTGGCGATCGAAAGCTGCGAGATCTGCCTCAGGATCGCCAACCATGCCGGTGACGAAGACACCCGCCGAATTGACCAGGATGTCCAGCCGCCCAAGGAATGCGTGTGCCTTTCGGACAAGTGCTGCGACCTCCGAGGGAACACCCTGGTCAGCCTTGATGGCAAGCGCGCGGCGTCCGGCGGCCTCGATCTCCCTGACGATGCCGTCGGCGCTGGAGGCCGAGGCAGCGTAGCTGAACACCACGTCGGCGCCGTCACTGGCAAGACGCCGCACGATGGCTGCGCCAATACCGCGCGATCCGCCGGTCACAAGAGCCACCTTACCGGCCAGTGGTTGCTTTGCTTCTTTCATTGTCTTCACTCCATACGTTGTTCGATCGGAGGAAGATGGCCCGATTATTCCGCTTTGATTAGAGGGTAATACGAGATATCAGTTTCAAGCATATCTTGAAGGTGGCGTTATGGAAACTCTTGCAAACCTGGAATCCTTCGTCCGAAGCGCCGAACTCGCAAGCTTCTCGGCGGCCGCACGCCGGCTCGGCCTGACTCCCGCAGCCGTGAGCCGCAATGTTGCCGCGCTGGAGGCGAGCCCTGAAACTTCGCCTGTTTCACCGCAGCACGCGCAGCCTGAACCTCACAGAGGCCGGCGAACGGTTCCTGCTGTCCATCAGGGATCATCTGGAAAATCTTCAGGGCGCCATCGCAGATATCTCTCAATCTGACGGGGAGCCCGCAGGCGCTCTAAAGATCAGCATGGGACCGACATTCGGGATCGGATATATTCTGCCCATGCTGCCCGAGTTCATGCGACAATACCCGCTGATCCGCCCCGAATGGATGTTCGAGAACCGGCAGGTCGACCTGATCGCAGAAGGATATGACGCGGCAATCGGCGGTGGTTTTGAGCTCGCGCAAGGAATCGTCGCTCGGACGCTTGCTCCCGCCCATCTCATTGCCGTGGCTTCGCCCGATTATCTGCGGGGCCGTCCCCTCCCCGCTTCGCCCGCAGACCTTTCAGCCCTGGATGGCATCGCGATGCGATCCCTGCGCACCGGCCGGATCCCCCAAAGGCTGATGAGAAATGCGTCCGGAGAGGAACAGGCCGTCTTGCTCAAAGAGACCATCGTCGTGAATGATCCGGCAGCAATGCGGGCCGCGTCGCTGTTGGGACTGGGCGTTACGTTGATCGTCAAAGCGGATGCCCTTCCCCATCTCGAAAGCGGGGAACTCGTGCGGCTGTTGCCGTCATGGTGGTCGATGCGGGGCCGATATCGATCTACTACGCGAGCAGAAATCTCATCCCTTTGAAGACGAGGGTTTTCGTCGATTACGTGGTCGAGGTGTTCCAGCGTGAGCGCTATCCGGAACGGTTTGCAGGAAGCCTGGGATAGACGCGAATTGCCTTCGCCTTGATGAGATTTGAACAAGGAGCCAGAAAGAATATCTTATTGTATCAATAAATTAATTAGGGATAAGCGACATAGCGAACTTTCGGCAGCCCACGGAAGTGGGACGTCGGCTAAGGGTATTAAACTCCACCGCGCCCAAGCGGGAGCGTGCAAGCTCCATGTCGCGATCTGACCCTTTCAAGCTCACCGGAAAGATCGGTCAGGCAATCAGCACCAAAGCGCGCCCGTTAGTCCTGAGCTGAATCTTGTCGCAAACGCCGATCATACCGATGCCAAGCACGGCGCAACAGTATGCGCCTCAGACGAGCTGGGATAGCCAGCCAAGACCATCGACGGTCGATTGGCGCGGACTATATTCGCAACCTAGGAACCCATTGTATCCCCCCTTCACTAACCCGTCCCGAACTGTTCCGAAGTCGATCGTACCGGTTCCGGGCTCGTGGCGACCGGGATGATCCGCGATGTGAACGTGGCCGATCAGCTCGGCGTTCTTCTCGATCTCCACAAGCGGATCGAGACCGCTGTTCACGCAATGAAAGACGTCCAGCAGCAAGCGGATATTGTCGCGTCCGGTCGCCTCAATCGCTTTCACACCAATGTCCGGCAAGTCGACGAAATAGTCCGCAACGGCACCGGCGCTCATTGCCTCAACGAGGATGGTGATGTCGCGTTCGGCTGCGCGGTCGGCTGCCCAACTCAGGTTGTCGATGTAGCAATCCCAGTGCTCGGCCGTGCGTAAGGACTTGGGCAGGACGCCGGCCATCGCATGAACCTTCTTGACGCCGATGGTCTGCGCATAGTCGAGGCCGACCCCGACGCTGTCGCGAAACTCGCTGCGGCGGTCGGGAAAGATCGCAAGCCCCTTCTCGCCCCGCGTGGCCTCGCCGGAATAAAGCCCGAACTGGACATAGGGAAGGTCGATCTCTTCCAGCCATTCGGCCATGCGGGCTGCGGGGACATGGTAGGGAGACGGGTGTTCCACCGCCGAGAAGCCGTGCCGTTTCGCGGCCCGGAAACGATCGAAATACGTGAGGTCGGTAAAGAGATAGCCCAGATGAGCGCTGTAACCGAAGACGTGCGGCATCCTATTTCCTATCGATTAAATAAGGTCGTAAAGTTGGCCTTCGTAGCTTAGCCTTCTTCCTGGAAGGCAATTTCACGCTTCCTACGCAGGGCTGGCGCGATCATGAGTGCGAGGAGAGCAACGGCAAGCAACAACATCGTGGCGCTGATTGGCCTAGTCACAAAAACCGTGGGATCTCCCCTCGAAAGCATCATTGCACGGCGCAAGAACTCCTCCATCATCGGCCCGAGGATGAGCGCAAGAAGCAGCGGCGCCGGTTCGGCGCCGATCTTCTTGAAAATGTATCCAAGCAAGCCGAAGCCAGCCATCAGGTACACATCGAAGCTGGCATTGTTGACCGTGAAGACACCGATCGTGCTGAACAGGATGATGGCGGGAAACAGGTAACGATACGGGATGGAAATCATCTTCACCCACAGCCCCACCAGGGGCAGATTGAGGACGATAAGCATCAGGTTACCGCACCACATCGACGCGATCAGACCCCAGAATAGCTTCGGCTGCTCAACCATCACACTGGGTCCGGGCTGAATTCCCTGGATCATAAGCGCCCCGATCATCAGAGCCATGACCGGGTTCGACGGAATTCCGAGAGTCAACATCGGGATGAACGAGGTCTGCGCGCCAGCATTGTTGGCCGCCTCAGGCGCTGCGACACCCTCGATCGCGCCATGCCCGAACTGAGCCGAGTGCTTCGAAATCTTCTTCTCGAGAGCATAGGCACCGAATGACGACAGAACAGCACCGCCGCCGGGGAGAATTCCAAGGACGGAACCAAGGGCCGTCCCACGGAGGGTCGGGCCGATGATCCGCCCCCAGTCCTCCCTCGTCGGGAAAAGACCTGTGACTTTCGTCGCCAGTGTGGAGCGACTGGTCTCGTCTTCCAGGTTAGCGATGATTTCCCCGATACCGAATAGGCCCATGGCGATGGTGACAAAGCCAATCCCATCGGCAAGCTGCGGGACATCAAATGTGAAGCGAGCTATGCCGGAATTGATGTCGGTCCCGAACATGCCGAGAACTAGACCCACCAGGATCATGCCGATGGCATTCAACAGCGAACCACTTGCCAGAACGACCGAAGCAATCAGACCGAGGACCATGAGCGAGAAATATTCGGCCGGGCCGAAAGCGAGGGCAGCACCAGCAAGCAGAGGGGCTGCAATGGCGATAATCAGGGTGGCGATTGTCCCGGCAATGAATGACGAAATCGCAGCGGTCGCTAACGCACGCCCGGCCTTCCCCTGCCTTGCCATCTGGTATCCGTCAATCGCCGTCACCACCGAAGAGGATTCCCCCGGAAGGTTGACCAGGATCGCCGTCGTCGAGCCGCCATACTGAGCGCCGTAGAAAATACCGGCCAGCATGATGAGAGCGGAATCGGAGCCGAGGCCATAGGTCAGCGGCAGGAGCATGGCGATGGTGGGTACGGGACCCAGTCCTGGCAACACGCCGATCGCGGTGCCCAGAAGCACGCCGATGAGGCAGTAGAAGAGGTTCATCGGATCCAGCGCAACGTGGAGACCGAGAGTGAGATTGGCGATAACGTCCATGGGGAGCTGATCCTCAGAAATTCGGCAGGAGCGGCTGAAGCCAGGTGCCAATCAAGGGTATCGGAACATTGAGCAGTTCGATGAACACCACCGAGCAGACACAGACAAGGGTAAGCGCGCCAAGAACAGGCCGTGACGCCAGCTTGAATTCGCGGCTGCCCATCGCTGCCGTCATCACGGTCAGCAACATCGCCAGAGGTCCGCCAAGCGGTTCGACCGCCAATCCGAAAATGGCGACGGAGCCGATAATCGCCGCAACCGGCCGCATCGCTATTTTGCCGACGGCATCGCCTTCCACCACGAACGACTTGACGACCGAGGCAAGCCCGACCAGCGCCAGAAGACCGGTCAGCAGAACCGGAAAAAAGCCGGGGCCCATGCGCGTCGCAGTTCCGAAATTGTAGTTTTTCGCGATGAACAGTCCGACGAGTCCCACGACCAGAAAGATCGAACCCGTCCAGAAATCCTTAGGCGCCTTCATCAAGGCTTACTCCCGGCAGTGTGTTGGCGGCAAACGGATGCGCTGGTGACCGGCCTTGTCGAAGGCCCGGTCGGAGGCATGGACTATCCTTACTGATCTTTCCAGGGATTTTTGGCCCACATATCTTTCAGGCGGGCGTCGATGCCCAGCACGGACTGCTTGTACTCGTCTCCGTACAGACCGCGAATTGGAGCCTTGAATTTTGTGGCTGCAGCCTTGAACTCCGGGTCATCCAAGGCGGCTCTGAAGGCGGCAGAGAGTTTGGTCAGCAGATCGGCTGGGAGACCGGGGGGCGCCACAATCCCACGCTGAGCGCCGACCGTGAAGGCATAGCCACCCTCGCGGAACGTCTGTACGTCTGGCATGGACGGACTACGGTTGTCGCCGGATTGGGCAAGAACGCGGACCGTCCCATCGGCGAGCGGCTGGATGAATTCGCTCACGTTCAGAACCGCGACATCGATATGACCGCCCTGAAGCGCCGTGCTGACCGGTGCAGACCCATTAAACGGGATCACATTGAACTTCACACCGGCAGCCTGCTGAAGCTCAAGCACCACCAAATGATCGTCGCCGCCAACCCCCGTGTGCCCGATCGAGATAGATTCCGGAGCTGCTTTCGCGCGTGCGATAAGGTCCGCGAGGTCCTTGATGTCGGAGGTTGGAGACACCGCGATCGCGCCTGGGTCGTCCATCACGTTGGCGATATAGACAAACTCATCGATCTTGTAGCGAACCGGGCGATCGAACGGGATTGTCATCATGGCCGGTGACGTTACGCCGCAAAGCGTGTAGCCGTCCGGTTTGGCGGTAAAGACGTATTCCATACCGATCTGACTGCCGGCACCCGCACGGTTCTCGATCACGATATTGGAACCGGGAAGATGCTTCTGGACATAAGGCACGACAAGGCGTGCCATCTGGTCCACGCCGCCGCCTGGCGGAAACGGTACGACAAACATAATGGGTTGGGCGGTGGGCCACTCAGCAGCAAAAGCCGGCTTGCTTACAATAGTCGATACCGCGGCAGCTGCGCCGACGGCCATAAAATGTCTACGATTGATCATTGGTCCCTCCTCCTTGAATCCGGCTCTATAATGTGTGTGTCTTATGTCGCCGAGACGCCAAAAACCGTTGAAGTAAGATCCTACGGCAAGTCGATTAGCGTCTCGCCTTCTCCCAAGGCGCAACATTCAATCAAGCTGTATTGACTAGTTCGCATGAATCAAAAGCTAAATAAACTTGTGATGCCTAGCTTCATTCGTAAGAAAATATTGCGTTTGCTGTTTATGAATCGAGAACATAACGCGCGCGGATGTTATCCACCTCGTTGCGGGAGCCAAGGATGACTGCAACGCGCTGGTGAAGCTCGGTGGGCGTCAGATCGAGGATGGGATGTTTGCCGGTCGTGGCCGCTCCCCCCGCCGTCGTTATCAACAGCGCCATGGGGTTTGCTTCGTACAACAGGCGCAAACGGCCTCCCGTCTTCGCGGCTTTTTTTCCAGCCGGATAGAGAAAGACACCGCCTCGTATCAGTATCCTCAGAATATCGGCCACCATTGAGCCCACCCATCGGCTGTTGTATACCTTGTCGCTGTGCTTTGTCGGTCTAAAGCAGGCTGCAACATAGCCAGAGATGGCTTTGTCCCACTGCATTTCTCTGCTGGAATTGATCGCAATTTCCGTCGTATCGACCGGAACTGTCAATCCGCTCCTGGCAAGCTGCCAGACGCCATCTCCGCCTAGTACGAAAAGGTCGACACTTGTACCGAACGTCAGCACCAGACTGGTAGCGGGTCCGTATGCGGCAAAACCCGCGAACACCTGCGTGTTCCCCGGAGACAGAAGAGCGTCTCCGAATGCTGCGGGGATGACGGAAAAGATCGAGCCAACCGTTACATTGACATCGAGATTGGACGACCCGTCAAGCGGGTCGAATATGACGGCAAACCTGCCATCCGCATGGATCGGTGTCTCCAGGTCAAGCTCTTCGGACACTGCATAGGATGCGCCGGCGCACCGGTGACATGCCGCCATGAAGATGTCGTTCGCCAAGATATCGAGCGGCTTCTGAACCTCGCCCTGAACATTGACGCTTTCGGTCGCCCCGGTCAGCCCGTCAAGCGGCGCGGTACGCAACTGGCTTGCGAGCTCGGCGCTGGCGCTGGCAATTTCCGCGACGATTGTGGCGAGATCCGGAGGCAGTCCCGCTGCGACATGCTGTGTGATCCATTCGCCGAGTGTCCTGATCACGAGCCAAATCCGTTCGAATAGCGGCGCGCCATCTCGTCGAGAGGAATTGTCTTGATCTTCTTGGCATTTCCAGCCGTACCAAATCTCTCAAACCGCTCGACGCACAACTCTTCGATCTTGGTTGTCCCGGGTTTGAAAATGGCACGCAGATCGAAGGATGCAGGGTTCGCCTGAAGGTATTCTCGCATCGAACCACTCATTGCCATGCGAAGGTCGGTGTCGATATTGATCTTGCGCACGCCCATCTTGATGCTGCGGACTACCTCGTCAAGCGGCACGCCAAAGGTGGGTGGCATCTCACCGCCACTCGTATTAATGAGCTCTTGCAGGTCCTGTGACACTGTCGACGCGCCGTGCATGACCAGATGCGTGTGCGGCAGCAGTGCGTGAATGGCCGCGATCGTATCGATCGAAAGCGTTTCGCCGGTCGGCTTCTGCGAAAACTTGTAGGCCCCGTGGGAGGTACCGATTGCGACAGCCAGAGCATCGACGCCGGTCGCGGATACGAAATCGGCGGCCTGTTTCGGATCTGTCAGCAATTCTTCGCGGGCAAGCGATCCCTCGAAGCCGTGGCCATCCTCCTGTTCGCCCGCGCCGGTTTCGAGCGATCCGAGTACGCCGATCTCGCCCTCGACCGACACACCGCGGGCATGTGCCAGAACGACGGTTTCGGCGGTGACACGCACATTGTAGTCGTAACTTGCCGGCGTCTTGCCGTTTGCCTCCAGCGATCCGTCCATCATGACGCTTGAACAGCCGTTTTCGATCGCAGACTGACATACGGACGGGCTGCTGCCGTGGTCCTGATGTACGCAGAGCGGCACGGAAGGAAAACGCTCGGCCGCTGCGAGAAACATGTGGCGCAGGAAAACATCGTCGGCGTATTTTCGAGCACTCTGACTGACTTGTACGATGGCCGGACTGTCGGTGCGCTCAGCGGCACACATGACGCCGAGCAGGGTTTCGAGATTGGTGATGTTGAAGGCTGGCACGCCATAGTCATGTTCGGCGGCATGATCGAGGATCTGCCGTAGCGATGTAAGGGCCATGTGGTCTCCGTGAGGATTTGCTTTTGCACGGCGCCGGGGTGGACGGGAAATAGGCCGCGTGACGTCAGCTCGGGAACGTCGCGTTGAGATCCGCGATGGCGTCAGCAGTCAGCGGAGACGTCTTGCGGTCTCCGACGATGAAGAAGATCTTGGCCGTCTCCTCAAGTTCCTCATAAGCATAGATGGCCTCTTCCAATGTCTTCGCCGACACGATCGGCCCGTGGTTGGCAAGCAACATGGCACGATGATCGCGCGCGGCCTCCCGCACAGCATCGGCCAATGCGCGGTCGCCGGGCCGGAAGTATCGCAGCAACGGCATCTTACCCAAACGCATGATCTGATAGGCGGTCAGCGGCGGCAGAACATCGGATGAATCCTCGTGGCAGAGACAGGAGAGTGCTGTCGAATATGTCGAGTGTAGATGAACGATAGCGCCGGCTGCCGGACGCTCCTCATAAACGGCAAGATGAAAGAACGCCTCCTTGGACGGAAGATCGCCCTCCAGAAGCGCCCCATCCGGCGACAGTTTCGATATGCGACCCGCTTCGAGGAATCCGAGGCTGGAATTGGTCGGGGTGACGAGAATATTGCCATCGTCGAGCCGCACCGACAGATTGCCGGCGCTGCCATGGGCAAGCTGGCGTTGATAGAGCAGTGCGCCGAAACGCACCAGCTTTTCGCGATATTCCGCTTCCGTCTGCATAGCGCCCTTCAGTTCTTCAGCGCATCGAGCGCATCGGCAAAAAACGTCGGGCCACCAAAATTTCCCGACTTCAACGCCAGCGCGATACCCCGCCTCTCGCTGACCAAAATCGGCACGCCCGGGTCGATTTCCGGTCCGATCCGCAAGGCACCGAGATCGAGGGCTTGCGCCACCGCGCCCGATGTTTCCCCCCGGCAACCACCAACCGGCGAACGCCGCGATCGATCAACGTCTTTGCCGTTTCGGCAAAAAAGGCATCGAGCTTTTCGGCAATCGCTTCGCGTCCGTAGGTAGCCTGCGCCTTCGCGACATCCTCCGGAGTAGCGGAAGAGTAGGCGAGCGGCGCACGCCCCCGGTTGCGCTCGATGAAGTCCAACACATCACCGATACTGGTGCGTCCGCCCATTATGTCATCGACGCTGATGGCAAGCACCGGATGATCAAGAGCGTGTCTGTCGATCTGGCCGCGCGTCGCGCCTGAGCAACTGCCGGCCAGGATCGCCTCGGGGCCGTCAATTCTCGTAAAGCGATCACTATACCCCTTGGCAAGGCCAGCCTTGATGAAATTGGCAGGTAGGCCGAGCGCTATGCCGGAGCCACCGGTAATGAGCTTCGCATCGGCGCAAGCAGCACCAAGCACCACGAGATCCTCATCGGTCGCCGCATCGGCGATGACCAGTGTCTCGCCCCGCTCCGCACAGGCGGACAAAGCGGCTGCAACGCCCTCTACACCCTTTCTGACGACGCCTGCCGGTACGAGGCCGACGGGTGTCGCTGTCTGCCGTGCCAACCAACGGCGGATATCGGGATCGGTCATCGGCGTCAGCGGATGGTTCTGCATGCCGGATTCGCTCAAGAGCCTGTCGTGAACGAAGAGATGTCCCTGATGGACCGTGCGTCCGACGGTTGGAAAGGCCGGGCACACCACGACGGCTTTGACGCCGAGAGCATTTGCCAATGCTTCGCCGACGGGACCGATATTGCCTTCCGGGGTCGAATCGAATGTCGAGCAATATTTAAAGACAATCTGTTTACAGCCCTGGGCCAGTAGCCATTCCATTGCTGCAAGTGACTGCGCCACCGCGTCAGCCACCGGGACGGAACGGCTCTTGAGGGAAATGACGCCCGCTTCGATATCCGCGGGGACGGGATGTTCGGGGATGCCCATGAACTGCGAGACCTTCAGTCCACCTTGACCGGGGAGCCCCCTGGCCAAGGTGTTGGCGATGTCGCCGGCACCTGTAAAGTCGTCCGCGATAACTCCGAGAAGCATGTCGATTATTCTCCGGAAACGAGGGTGCGCATGCGCAGGACAGCGGCATCCGGTGCCGAAAAGACCGGGACGTCAACGACGGCCCGAACGGCCTTCATGGCACGGGAGGTCGAAAAATGCGCCAGCATGATCGCATCATATCCCGCAAATCTCGGTGCCTGGTCGGCCACCAGCCGGTTGTGGGTGTGGGCATCGCCCTTGCGCAACAGGTCGATCGCGTCAGCGACGACGATCGTCTCCAGCGTCGCGGCCGTCTCACCTTCGCTCACGAACTGCTCGAACTCTTCGGTCATGGTGGAAACGGCGGGGGCAAATGTCGCAAGCATGCCGATGCGGTTGCCGGCGGCAATTGCCTCGCGAAACATCGCTTCATTCGGCTTCAGCACGGGCACCGGCAACTCCGCCGCCATTCTGTCAATCGCCGGGCCGAAAGCAGAACACGTGATGAGGATTCCGTCGGCACCCATCCGGTGCGCATAACGCCCGAAATCCACGAAACGATCGCTCAACTGCTCGGAGAGTTCCGGCCCTTCCTTGGCACGGTCGATCGACAGGCCGTCATCCAACAGATTGACCATCTCAGCCTCGGGCCACAGATGCGTCATGGATGTCTTGATCGGCTCCATCGCAACGGGCGTTGCATGAAGAAGAACAATACGCGGGGATTTTTTCACGACGACAACTCCAGTTAGACGGTGGCGGGGGCAAACCGAGCCACCAGTCCGCCATTTGAATAGGCCTCATGCGCCTCGGATGAGGTCAGGTGCGCCAGGAAGACTTGTGCGAGTTCCGGGTTCTGGGCATCTGCAAAGATGGCGGCCGAGAAATCCGTGGTGACCTGAAGCTCTGCCGGAAATGGCCCAATGACGGCCACGCCTTCGACCGACATCAATTCGCTGACCTGCTGGACAGCGATATCGGCCTCGCCGCTGATAACCTTTTCCCCGGTAAAGCCTGCCGGGATGATGATCGACTTGGCGTTTATCTCGTCGGCAATACCCAACTTTTCAGCGACCTTTGCGAAATAGATGCCGCTCGCACCCGCCCTGGAATAGACAATCGAGCGTGCATCCAGCAAAGCCGCTTTGAACTTTTCAGGCGTGGAGATGTCCGGCAGTGCAGTGCCCGCGCGGGCACCAAGCCCAAAACCGGCCGTCGCGATCGGCGTGACGCTCTGAGTCTGGACAATTCCCGCCGAGGCAAGCTTCGCCATCGGTCCGTCGATCAGTACCACCACGTCGGCCCGCCTACCCGCCTCGATATTCTCCATCAGCACGGTGGTCGGGCTCCACTCAACCTTGATCTGGCGGCCGCTTTCGCGCCAGGCCGGTAGTAGCCAGGTCTTGAACGCCATTTCGACGGCGAGCGTGCTCATAAGTTTCAGGGTCTCGCCCATGGCAGTTCCTTCCGCTGTCGAACGGGTTTTCAGTTGAGAAGATCGGGGGTTATTTCGGACCTGTTCCGCACACCGATCAGCGCCATGTCCCTGTTGATTTCCTCTGTCAGAAGCTGGACGGCATGTTCGACCGCCGCCGCCCCGCCGATACTCGCCGCATAAAGAAGCGGGCGACCGACAAAGACGAAATCAGCGCCAAGCGCCAGGGCTTTCAGGACGTCCGTACCGCGACGGATCCCGCCGTCAATCATGATCGTCATATCTGGAACGGCTGCCACGATCTTCGGAAGCATGGTGATGGGCGCCACAGCATAGTCGAGCTGGCGCCCGCCATGGTTGGATATGATGACGCCATCCGCACCGGCGTCCCTTGCCTTCACGGCATCCGCAACGCTGAGGATACCCTTGACCACCAGCTTGCCCTTCCAGATCCGCCGGATCGCCTCGACATGGCTCCAGGCAAGCTGATCGCGACCATTGATGTTGCGCACGGCATTTTGCGAGAACATCGGCGGACCACGGGTGGCATCCATGTTCTCGAAATGTGGGATGCCGAATTTAAGCACCGTGCGCGCGATCGTGCCAAGAAACCAGGCCGGATGCAGGGCGCTGTCGAGCATGGTTTTTGGCGTGATCTTCATCGGCATTGAGAAGCCGTTACGGGCATTGTTTTCCCGGTTTGATGGTACAGGATGATCGGCTGTCACGACCAGCGTTCCGAAGCCTGCCGCCTCGACACGCTTAACCATCGGTTCGATACGCGCCAGATCACCGGCCAGGTAGGCCTGGAACCAGGCATCCGGGTTCTGGCGATGGACCTCTTCAAGTGGGATGAGCGACGAGGCGCTGAGGATCATCGGCACGCGGCTGTTCTTCGCCGCCTCTGCCAGCGCAAGGTCTCCCCTGTAGGCGACCATTGCGGCACCACCGAACGGACAAATGCCAAAGGGTGCACTGTATTGCGCGCCGAACAGGTCCGTCGCTGTCGTGCGCTTCGAGACGTCCATCATCGTGCGGGGCACGAGAGCGATATCATCGTATCCGCTGCGCGATTGCCGAAGGGCCGACCCCGTTTCCGACGCACCCGAGACAAAACCATAGACCATGCGCGGCAAATGGCGGCGCGCCGCTTGTTCGAAATCGTCAAGCGCGAGCAGGTTGCGAAAACGCCGCGGCACGACTTTGGCGGCGGGAGACACAGGAGCCGTTGGCCGCGGAGCCACGGGTGAAGCCGGTTGAATTTCGCTGTGGGTATTGATGTTCATTGTCGCCTCTCGAACGCTTTTGGTGCGTGACTGAAGAGGCGGACGACTGAAACCCGCCATGCATGCCGAAACCAGCGCTGCGGCAAACCCGTGTCCTCCTCACAGAAGCCTGTTATAGCGGCTGATGGACCTAAGAAAATCTACCTCCACCTTACTTCAAATCCAACATTTTCTTACTTTTGTGTTTGACATCAGGGCTGCGCCGGCTGTTCCTGAGAGAAACAAGGAGGAATTCCATTGGACACCCATTTTCTCGAAAGTTTCGTCGCCGTCGCTGAGCTTGGCTCGATAGCAGAGGCCGCACGCAGGCTCGACCTCACGGCATCCGCCGTGTCGCAACGCATCGGGGCCCTCGAGGCAGAGATGAATATCGAGCTGGTTTCACGTTCGGGCCGAACCGTTCTTCCGACACCGGCCGGCACGGCTTTGTTGCCGGAAGCCAAAAAGGTGCTTCAGGCAATCAGCAATTTGAGATTGCTGGCTGCGGAGGGTACCATCTGGGGGGACTTCAAGATCGGCGTCTTCACCTCCGCACTGACAGGCTTTTTCCCGCCGATCCTCGAGAAGTTGATCGAGGATCTTCCCAATGTGGATTTTTTCCTGGTTCGGGCAGCGTCGGACGACCTTTATCCTCAGTTGCTTCGCAGTGAGCTGGATGCCGCCATCGTCATCAAGCCGAACTTTGCTTTGCCCAAGTCCGTCGACTGGATAGGCCTTCGCAAGGAGGCCCTCATCGCGATCACCCCCGAACATGTGTCTGAACGGGATATCGGAAAACTTCTGAGCGATCACAAGTTCATTCGGTACGACCGCAATAACTGGGGCGGACGCATCGCCAACCGTTTCCTTGAGGATCGCGGGCTGAAGCCAATGGAGCGACTCGAGCTCGATTCTCTCGAAGCCATCGCTGTGTTGGTTGATCGTGGTTTGGGTATTTCCATCATTCCGGATTGGGCGCCCCCGTGGCCGGAAGGGCTCCGCCTTAACAAGATCGTACTGGACACGAAGGACTATGCTCGCGACATCGGCATCGTTTGGCCACGGGCGTCTCCCAAAATGGCGATCATCGAAACATTCGTCAAACACGCGCGGGCGATCTGTGAACTGAAACAGTGCGCCTAACCTCCATTGTTCCCTAACAAAGGAAGGTCTGGGCGTTTTCTCGGAGCCTGTCGCAAATTTCTGTGTTTAACGGTATCTTGACCGTGGCACGAGAAATTCCCGCTCCAGATGTTATGGAGCGTTTCGATGATTCTGAATGCGTTTACCGAAAAGATGAAGCGGCAGTCGAACGACGATTTCAAGGGCCGGCATTTCGAGGCATGGCTGATCCGTACAAGCGGTCACCTGGTATTTGAGATATCCGGTGAGTTATCGAGATCTGGAAGAAATGTTCGAAGAGCGCGGCTTCGAGGTCGATCATAGCACGATCAATCGCTGGGTATTGAGCTATGCGCCGATGATCGAGAAGCGTCTTCGCCAGTTTCGCCGGCCGCATTGCGGATCGGTTCGGATTGACGAGACCTACGTTAAGATCCGCGGCAAATGGCGCTATCTCTACCGAGCCATCGATAAGCATGGCAACCCGGGGGATTTCATGTTGACCGCCAAGCGAGATCTCGAAGCCGCCAAGCGGTTCTTCCGCAAGATGCGGAAAGATCAGCCCTTGTTGTCGCCGAATAAGATCGGCACAGATGGTGCCAATACCTTCCCGTCGGCGATCAAAACGTCGATTGAAGACGGGCTTCTACAGCCCGACCCCGTTCACTATGTGACCAAGCACTTGCAACAAGGCATTGAGAGCGACCATTTCCGTGTGAAGAAGAACATGCCAAAGATCGGCGACTTCCAATCCTTCAACACCGCGAGGCGAACGATTGCCGGTTTCGAGGCATGCTGTGGTTGAGGAAAGGCTTCGGCTTTTCCGGCGGCTGGACAGTGCCGCGGCTTCTGTGGAAGTTTGCGACAAGCCCTGGCAAAACTGTTGGCGGAAAGGCAAGGTGAAACATTCCTATCGTATCTGATAAGTTTGGCTCAAATCGAAAACGATCTGGACGAGAAATCGCGGGCAATGAAAATTTGCGAGGCTCACAGGACATTGAATTTGTCGCTGCCGAACTGAAAAGGGTTATCGTCATCGCAGAGGCGGAAGGGATGAAGATGTTATCCCATCTCTTGTCTCGGACAATTGAAGAGGCCGACCGCGAATTGCGAGATAGACAAGCGCCTCGCTCCGAAAGTTAAAGAGAGGGATGGAAGAGTAATCTTTCGGCTCTTTTTCGTCATCTGGCAAATAGTGGCTATGACACAGAGAAAATTGAACATATATAAAAATATCAACGACATAAATATATGTGTTAAACAGTCTATACTGTCTTTGTCAGACATAAAAAGGATAAAACATTTCGATAAACCCTGATGATTGTCAATATATTCAATTTCTCTGAGCGCTCCTCAAGATTGTAATATAGCGTCTTTAATTTTAACATTTGCTAATTAAGTATTTTTAACCACAGCGTGGCATCATCTCAACAGAAATGGGAGATATGTCTGTGTTCAGCTTTAAGAAAGCAAACCATTCAACTGCGGTTGTTTCCGCTTCAGCGCCATCTGCGCCGCCAACGTCGGAAGCTGCGGAGACCCCGTCTGATGGAAGCATGGTGGCCTGCAGCGACCGTTCGTCGATATATGTCATCAGGACGGATTCGCATCTGTCGGGGGTTGGCGATTCGATTGCGTACATCGATGGGCAGCAAGCTGCTATGGTGATGGCTTATATCTCTCCCCATGTCGATTTTGCCGCAGTCTGTGATCGCATTCGAAAGCGCTGCGGCTCCGTGAAGCTGGTCGCCATGACGACTGCCGGTGAACTTTGTGAAGCCGAAAATGCCGATGGCCCCCTCTATTGTGCCTCCACTGTCGTGTGGGACAATGTGGTGCTGCAGGTTTTTGGTTCCGACGTGTTTGAACAGATATCGATACAGACCATCTCGCTCGCAAACGAGGATATTCGCTCAGGCAGCCCCTCCAAAAGCCATTCCAAGCGCATTGCCGAAATCGTTGGAAATCTCATGCGCATACGACTTCCCTTCGCCATCCGGGCAGACGACACCGTCGCCCTGACTTTTGTCGATGGATTATCGGCCTCTGAAAACTACTTGATGGAAGCAATCTATCAGGCCGGTCGGTTCCCATGCCTGTTCATCGGTGGCTCCGCCGGTGGGAAACTCGACTTCCGCAACACATATATCTTCGACGGCTCGCAGATTGTCGAAAATCATGCCGTCGTCATCTTTGCCAAGATTGCTTCCGGCACCCGATTTGGCGTCCTCAAGAGTCAGAATTTCACGCCCACCGGAAAGTCGATCGTCGTCATCGAGGCTTGCCCGGAAACCCGCAAGGTAAACGCAGCCCTCAATATCGATAGGGTTGAGATCGAGCCCATTGTCACGACGCTCTGCAGGCTGATGCAATGCGCGCCACAGGAACTGTCAGACAGGCTGAAAGGCTACACCTTCGCCGTACGTGTGGATGATGAACTGTTCGTCCGCTCGATTTCGGGCATAGATCTCGAATCCGGCAGCGTCGGTTTTTATTGCGATGTCAATGCAGGGGACGAGTTGCATCTTGTTCGCGCTACCGATTTTGTCGGACAGACCCGCAGTGACCTTGAGCAGTTCATGCGCGGCAAGCCCGAGGCGATCGGTGCGGTCATCAATGATTGCATCCTTCGGCGCCTGGGAAATGACCGTGAGTTGAAAGGACTGAACATGTTGTGGAGGATACCCGCGGCAGGCTTTTCCACATTCGGCGAGCTTCTAGGCATCAATGTCAACCAGACGTTGACCGCGCTGGTATTCTTCCGCGTGTCGGAAGGCGAGGTCTTCCATGATCGCTACGTCGATGATTTCCCCATCCACTATGCCCGCTTTGCCAGCTACTTCACCCAGTCGCGCCTCAGGCAGCAACAAAGCATCAATGACATTCGCAACAAGCTGATCGGTCGCCTAATAGGGTTCATCGGTCAAACCACCAATCTGGCCTCGCAGTTGGATGATGTGGTTGGACGGACAGACGCAGCCCGACAAAGCGTTCAAGGCATCCGTCACGAAATGGAAGAACGCATCGCCGCCGTGTCTTCCGATGCCGAAGACGGATTACTGGAAGCCGAATTCCAGAAAATGGCAACCACAACCCGCCAGCTTCATGACATTGTGGAGGTGATAGACAAAATCACCATGCAAACCAATCTTCTGTCACTCAACGCAACCATTGAGGCTGCGCGCGCCGGAGAGGCGGGGCGCTCGTTCGCCGTAGTTGCAAACGAAGTGAGGGCTTTGGCGAGCACCACTAAGTCAACACTCGACAAAAGTCGTGAGGCGCTGGCGCAGGTCGAATCAAGCATCCACATATTGGGGAGCAATGTCAGGCACTCCGAGACCCGTATTGCCGCCGCACGCGAGGGATATGGCGCGATCTCCGGGCAGTTGACAAGCGTCTTTTCCGGCTTTGAAAAGATCGATGGAGCCATGTCGGAAGTCGAGGGAATGGTGAATTCGCAGCGCGATATGATGGCGAAGATCGACAGCGACATTGAGCGACTCCGACGCATCGACGGTTAGGTGATGTCATGCGTCGCGTCGATCCAGGCGTCGAACATCGTTCTCACAAGGAACTTCTGAACAAACGGGCGGAAAAACTCCCATCAGTCAGTCGGCCGAAGGGAGCGGATTATGAAGCGCTTCAAATCAGCGCGAGCACTTCAGTGTTTAGCATCCATCCACGGCCCGATCGCAAACCTCTTCAACGTTACCCACCATGATATTCTATCCGCCTATCATTGCGAACAGCGAACAGCAGTCATGCAAGCTTGGCGCCAAATCGCCGCCTTCACGCCGTATAGGCCAGGGCCTCACGCTCATAGATGGTTTCACGGCATTAAGTTTACGTGCGCGCGAGCTCATGCGGCTGAGTTCGGCAACGGTGTGACGTTATTTGCGCTAGTTGTTGAAGGAGCGTGCTACGTTCATGATGATCCCCTTTCGTGAGATCTCTTGACGCTAGCAACCATGCTTTGGTTCCAACGTCGTTTCGATGATTAGAATACAGGCTCTTGGCCGTCGGTCGATAAGGTACAAGATCTCAGGCCGGCCGCGCGTCCAAAGCATGAGTCTTCTCAGAGGCCTGTCAAAGGGGTGCCCATCAAACCTGGAAGCGATCGACGGCGCATCGAGGACACGAACCGGCTGAACTGGAACAAATTGCCGCTTGGATGCTTCTCAGTCTCGAGGTCGCGTGCCGTGTCAACCGGACGTGACAGGGATGATGAACGCAAGGATTTTTCCGGTTTCTTCTTGCGGCCAACGAAATGGCAGTCGAGCGTCCCACCTGTCCGGCCCGCACCTCAGCTCCGTCGTCATTCGACGCGGATGTCGGGGTGTACTGGGGACTACCATGGCTAGCGACAAGCTCACAACCTACAAGAAGAAGCGAGATTTTCAGAAGACGCAGGAGCCGAGCGGCCAGGCAACGCTGGAGGCGTCGAACCGTAGGCGCTTCGTCATCCAGAAACATGACGCGACGCGATTACACTACGATCTCCGCCTTGAGCTCGACGGCGTCTTCAAATCCTGGGCAGTGACGAAGGGACCTTCGCTCGATCCGCATGACAAGCGTCTTGCCGTCGAGGTCGAGGATCACCCTCTGGACTACGGTGACTTCGAAGGTACGATTCCGAAGGGCCAATATGGCGGTGGCACTGTGATGCTCTGGGACCGCGGCTACTGGGAACCGGAAGGCAACAAAAGCCCGGAAGAGTCACTGGCCAAGGGGGATCTAAAGTTCACGCTCAAGGGCGAGCGCCTCGACGGCAGCTTCGTCCTCGTGCGGATGCGCAATGACCGTGACGGCGGCAAGCGCACCAATTGGCTATTAATCAAACATCACGATGAGTTCTCCGTCGAGGCAAACGGCGCGGCAGTCCTGGAGGAGAGTGTAACCTCTGTCGCTTCCGGGCGGACAATGGAAGCAATCGCCGCTGGCAAAGGCAAGAAGCCGAAACCGTTCATGGTTGAGAGTGGCGGCGTGCAGGCGGATGCGGTCTGGGACAGCAACCACGGCCTTGCAGCGGAAGAACGCAAAGCGGAAACCAAAAAGAAGCCGATGCCGAAAAAGGCTGCCAAGCCCGCAATGCCCAGCTTCGTCGCGCCACAACTCTGCGAGACACGCGAACGTCCACCCACCGCGGACGGATGGATTCATGAAATCAAGTTTGACGGCTACCGGATCCAGATGCGCATAGAAAACGGCGAGGTCACGCTCAAAACCCGCAAGGGCCTCGACTGGACGGGCAAATATCCTGCCATCGCTGCCTCAGTCGCAAACCTGCCCGACGCGATCATCGATGGGGAGATCTGCGCACTCGATGAACACGGCGCGCCAGACTTCGCCGCACTGCAGGCGGCACTGTCTGAGGGAAAGACCGATGCGCTGGTCTACTTTGCCTTTGACCTGTTGTTCGAGGGCGAAGAGGACCTTCGGCGGCTACCGCTGACCGAGCGCAAAGATCGGCTGCAGACATTGCTGAACGATGCAGGTGACGACCCACGCCTTCGCTTCGTCGAGCATTTCGAAACTGGAGGCGACGCCGTATTGAAATCGGCCTGCCGCCTATCGCTGGAAGGCATCGTTTCCAAACAAGGCGATGCACCGTATCAATCCGGTCGAACCGAGACCTGGGCCAAGTCCAAATGCCGGGCCGGCCATGAGGTGGTGATCGGCGCCTATGCCAAAACGAATGGCAAGTTCCGCTCGCTGCTGGTCGGCGTCTTCAGGGGCAACCACTTCGTCTATGTCGGCCGGGTCGGAACCGGCTATGGTGCAAAGGTTGTCGATACGATCTTGCCGAAGCTCCGCGACCTGGAAACCACCAAGTCGCCGTTCACAGGCATCGGCGCGCCGAAGAAGGACCCCGACATCGTCTGGCTGAAGCCGCAGCTCGTCGCCGAGATCCAGTTCGCTGGCTGGACGACTGATGGGCTCGTACGTCAGGCAGCATTCAAAGGCTTGCGCGAGGACAAGCCGGCGGAGGAAGTCGTCGCCGAGAAGCCTTCTTCACCGGTAGAAGCCGACGTGCCTGATCCCCAGGCAGAGGCCGAAAATCCGGCCCCCGCCAAATCTTTCCGGAAGGGGGGCAAGGCAAATGTCATGGGCGTATTGATCTCCAATCCTGAGAAGCCGCTGTGGCCCGATGCTGGCGACGACAAGCCGGTGACCAAGGTCGATCTCGCAACCTACTACGAAGCCGTCGGACCCTGGCTCATCGACCACATCAAAGGCCGGCCGTGTTCGATCATCCGAACCCCCGATGGAATCGGCGGCGAGCAGTTCTTTCAGCGCCATGCCATGCCCGGAACGTCGAACCTCTTGGAACTGGTGCAGGTGTTAGGCGACAAGAAGCCCTATCTGCAAATCGATCGCGTCGAGGGCCTCGCTGCGATCGCGCAAATCGGCGGTGTCGAGCTGCATCCCTGGAATTGTGAGCCGACACTGCCAGAAGTTCCAGGCCGCCTCGTCTTCGACCTCGACCCCGGGCCGGACGTCCCCTTCTCCACCGTCGTCGAAGCCGCCCGCGAGATGCGCGACCGGCTGGAGGAACTTGGGCTCGTCAGTTTCTGCAAGACCACCGGCGGCAAAGGGCTTCATGTCGTGACGCCGCTTGCGGTGGCCAAGGGCAAGCAACCCGGCTGGCCCGAGGCGAAGGGTTTTGCGCATGATGTCTGCCTGCAGATGGCGCGCGAGAACCCGGAGCTCTACTTGATCAAGATGGCGAAGAACCAACGCGATGGCCGCATCTTCCTCGACTATCTGCGCAACGATCGCATGGCGACCGCAGTCGCACCGCTATCGCCGCGTGCCCGTCCCTGTGCCACCGTGTCGATGCCGCTGACCTGGGCCCAGGTGAAGACGGATCTGAATCCGAAGCACTTTACCATCCGCACCGTGCCGGCGCTTCTTGAGAAGACGAGCGCCTGGCAGGACTACTACAGCGGACAGCGCTCACTGGAGCAGGCCATCAAGCGGCTTGCCAAAGCGATGAAGCAGGCCGCCTAAACGCGCAAACCTTCAGATACAATAACGCTGATCGAGTTCTTTGAGGGCAGACTGCACTTCATCGATCGAGATTGGTTCTGGTGTTCCCGGCAAATAACGGAGCGCTGGATTGGAATCGACAGCGTAAAAGTCCGACGCCCAGGCGGCAAGGATCTCGCGCTTGTCATCGACGGAAAAAATCGGCGCTCTTACCACGTCGATTGGCCGCTGAAGCCGCATGCCATGAGGCAGAACCGTTGGTCCCATCACATTGTCGGCGGCCTGCTGGAGCATATCGTGCATCATCGGACCACCTCACAGCACGTGCGGATCTTTGTCTCGCCGCAGGCGCGATGCAGCAATCGCGTTCGTTTCAGGCGCCAGAAGATCGTGTTTCTCCGCAAATGCGGCAAACAGACCGCGTGCGGTTTCCGCTTCGATTTCACCGCGGAGCGCGGCACTGCAGGCCTTGAGTGCGATCGAATGTGCAGTGTCTCGCATTGACGCCGGCCAGTCGACGAGATGCCGGTAGGCGTCCATCACGCTAGAAATCTCAGCCGGAAAGCCGAGGCCAACAAGAATGGAAACAGGCTGTCTGAACATATCGGGTTTCATCGCTCTCTCCTTCCCAACCCGGAATGTTGATAGGCGCCGCCGCGACGGCGCCCCCTTGTCGAGCAGGCAATGTCGATTAAGCCGCCTTCTGCGCTTCGATCTGCGCCGGAGCAGCAGACGCCAAAGCTGGAGCGCTTTCGATGGTGATTTTTCGCGGCTTCAGGGCCTCTGGGATCTCGCGGACGAGATCGATCGACAGCATGCCGTTACTCAGATCCGCCCCGTTCACCCGGACATGGTCGGCAAGCTCGAACCGATGTTCAAACGGACGGCCGGCAATGCCGCGATGTAGATAGCCCTCGGTGGATGTCTCCTGCTTCTTGCCGATTACGGTCAGAAGGTTGGACTGGAAGGTAATGTCGAGATCGTCCTGGGTGAAGCCCGCCACCGCGATCGAGATCCGGTAGCTGTCGTCACCGGTCTTGACGATATCATAGGGCGGCCAGTCGCTGATCGAGCGGGCACGCTGGGCGTTTTCCAGAAGGTTGAAAACCCGATCGAAGCCGACGCTCGAGCGGAATAGCGGTGCATAGTCATAAGATGTTGCCATAGCCATATCCTCCTTGAAGCAACATGGGTACGGAAGCGCCGAAAGCGGCCCTTCCAGCAGGCCAGCCCCGTCATCAGCGGCTGGCAGCAAAGGATTTGGTTTTTGGCAATTTCCGATTCAAGAGCAGGGCCTGAAAAAATTTACTTTCGCCCCTGCCAGCAAGATTGTTCAATCGCCAGCTAGCCGGGCGTATAGTGTCAGGCCCGAAGTTGCTTCGCCGCTTTCCCGGCGATAGGAACCGTATCCTCGCACATCTGAAGATGACCAGACGTAACGATGATCTCGACTGGCGGCCATCGATCGCGAACTGTAGTGGCGAGCTTCAGACCGTCCATGCTACCCCACATGTTGCTAACGCCACGATTAGCTTCCAGTTTCCGAATGCGGCGCTGCAACAGGCTTGGATTCGGGCGATCCTCTGAACCGCAGGAAAATCGACAGCACCACGATCACAGCTGTCGATAGGAATTCAGATTGCCAATTCTGAAAGGATTCGAACCAGAACTTCGGACTGGCAAGATGCTCCATTAGGGACTGTGCTGGCTGTCCATGCATGGTGGCCTCCGTATTTTCAGCCACCATACTGTAACGGAGGTGAAGAATAAAACTGACAATGAATAGGAGCGCAAGCGCTATGCCCAGCGAATAGGAGTAGAGCCTTAGCACCCATCCTCCAGCTCTGACAGCCCAGGGGGCGTCCGGTTCCCCAGTACACCTCAAGGGATTTTTGTTCTGAGATGCACTCTCGTCCGGATCTTTCGATTCCGCAGAGCCGCGCTGGAATAGTATCGCCGTCAGCATTACGTATGCTGACATTTGCAAAAACTCGCTTTCCCAGTTCTCGAGGATGGCTGACAGGAAGTGTCCGGACAGGGCGTAGGCTGCGAGCGACAGTGGTAAGCCACCATGCGAGACGATTTCTTCGTTGTTGACCTGCCATCCCGTCAAAAGCATTCCGGTGATGGTCGCGATGGTCAGCATCAGAAGAACGATTGTCAGACCATTGTCTCTCAGTATCCGCATGCCCTTTCCTCCCTCTACAGCAGAAGTATGAAAACGTCATTCTCGCGCGCAGGGTTCCGACGTACCCTCGGTGGCATCGGCATCTGAAGATCGCACCGGACTGCACCCCCAAACCACCACCTATTCCTCTTCGCCCGGATATTGCGATTGCTGCAGCAAACCGGCGAGGTGTGCCGTGTTTCGCGCGAGCATGGATATCATCGTCTGAACGGTTTCGGGCGTCTCTTTCAAATCAACAAAGTTCGTCGAACCCATCGCCTCGCCAACCCAGTAGGCCACGGCGTTTGCTGGAATGGTGAAGCCGACGTCATTGAGCGCCTGAAACAACTCCGCTGAAATATGATGAGCTCCATCCTCGTTTCCGACCACGGCGACAGCGGCAACCTTGCCGTAGGAAACCATCCGGCCTTGATCGTCAGTCTCCTCCAGAAAGGCGTCCATCCGTTCGAGCGCCCGCTTGCAAACGCTTGTGGGCTGACCGAGCCAAATCGGTGTTCCCATCAGCAAGATATCGGCTTCGAGCACTTTTGTACGGATCGTCGGCCATTCGTCCCCCTCTCCTTCATCGGACGTCACGCCCGGCTTGATATTGTGGTCTGCCAGCTGGACGGTTTCGGTTTCAACCCCGAGCTTCTTGAATTCCAGGGCGATTAACTCGAGCAATTTGCCGGTTGAGGAATCCTCCGATGAGTCTGACGACTTGAGCGTGCCGTTGAGGGCCAGAACTTTGAGGGGCATGAATAACTCCTGTTCACGGAAATATTAGGGTTGATTTTATCGCGGCAAGGGTGCGCGCTTCACGTTTCGATAGCGTCGAGATCGCCGTCAGAATTGGCTGAGATCTCAGCCCGCACGGTGCCCTGCCACCAGACGAGATGTTCGGTCGCTCGGTCGGTTGCCTCCCGCGTGTCGCCAGACATTGGATGCCCATGGTTCGGAAAGCAAAACGGATGATGGATCTACGGGCGGAAACAACCCAGAGCGCCCAACCGCAGTTTCACGAAGCGGTCTTATTAGAGGCCGAACCCTTGTTGACAACTGGGTCGCTGCCCCCCCGTTGGCATCGCGGTTCTTATCGGGATTGTCTTTCGCCGGCATACATCCCCTGGCGATATTTTCCCGAGGCCCCTCCCGACGCAGCAATTGATCCGTGACGCCAGGTCCACCGTCCTTGGTGAATTCATACCCATATTTGTTTCTCCTTTGATCGGAACTAACTGGGGGAACGATTGAAAGTTCCGACCTGCGCTGGGTTCTGATCGTCAAATCATCCAGTGATAACGGCAGAGCTTCGCAGCAAGAGAGACTGATAGGTGGGCGGCATATCCTGGCGCTCAGCCAGCCTTTCTTGACTTTAGCTCCTTGGCCACCGACTTCTTCAACGCGTCCATAATGTTCACGACGTTGCTCTTTTCCTCGCCATCTTCCTTCGAAGCCTTGGCCTTGCTGGGCTTCTTTGCCTTCTTCTTAGCCGCTATTAGCTTCAGCAAGCTTTCCTGGATCGGATCAGACACCATCTCGGGTGACCAGTCTTTTAGGCGTTTTTTGATGACTTTCTCGATCGCCGATACGCCTTTCGCATACGAATCCTTTTCGATATCGGTGAAATATTCATTCTCCGGGCGGACTTCGTCGCCGAAGCGAAGGGCCCAAACGACGATGCCTTCGCCGCGTGGTTCAAGCACAACGGCGCGTTCGCGGCGGCCCAGGACGACACGAGATACTCCAACAACGTCCTCCGCCTCCATAGCCTGCCGGATCACAGCGAAGGCCTCATCACCTATCTTGTCATTTGCGGTGAGGTAAAAAGGGGTCTCTAGATAGACCCATTCAATGCTTCCGCGCGGCACGAACTTCTCGATGTCAATCGTGCGGACCGTCTCCAGCTCGACGGATTCCAGCTCTTTGTCGGTCAAGATGACGTAATCGTTCTCACCCCGCTCGTAGCCCTTCGCCAGGTGATCGTCCTTCACTGGCTTGCCGGAGACACTGTCCACATACTGGGAGAGAACTCGATTGCCGGTGTTTTTGTTGAGTGTGTGGAAGCGAACTTTCTCGGACTCAGATGTCGCCGGGGTCATTGCGACGGGGCAGGTAACGAGTGAAAGCTTGAGATAGCCTCTCCAATATGGGCGACGTGTTGCCATCGATCAACTCGCTTTCTTCTGTGTCTGCTTCGCCCGGCTCTTGGTGGACTTGGATGCGGTCGCCTTCTTTCCTGAATTGGCATTGGCGGCCTTCGGCTTCTTCTCCGAACGCTTATCCAGCCCGGCGCTGTCTCGCAGCGCCTTGAACAAGTCGTTTGGTTTGGAAACCTTGATGGGCTTCGGCTTCGGAAGGGCCTTGCCTTCCGACTTCGCCTTCAGCAGCGCGGCAAGTGCATCCTCGTACCGGTCATCGAACTTCGCTGGCTCGAAGTCCCCCTTCTTCGTATTGATGATGTGCTTGGCCAGATCGAGCATTTCGGCTTTGACCTTGATCTTCACCACGTCTTTGAAGGCTTCCGTGGGAGAGCGGACTTCATAGTCGAATTTGAGAGTGGTTGCGATGAGACCCTTGCCGTGAGCCCTGATCAGGACAGTCCGCATCCTGCGGAATAAAACCGTCCGGGCGATGGCCGTGGCACTTGTTTTACGAAGGGCATCCCGGATGCTGATAAAGGCATCTTGATCCACATCATCGACCGGCACCAGATAATAAGGTTTGTCAAAATAGACGTCATCGATCTTGCCGCAGGGAATAAAAGCTTCGGCTTCGAGCATCTTGTCGGAGTCAGGCACGACCGCCGCGATGTCCTCGGGATCGATCATGATATAGTCGCCGTTGCCGGTCTCGAAGCCCTTCACCTGTTGGTCGCGTTCCACGATCTCTTCGGTCTCGTTGTCGATAAATTCACGTTTTAAGCGGTTTCCGGTGCTCTCGTTTATCATATGAAAGCTGATCCGGTCGGAAGTCGAAGCAGCGGTGTAAAGGCCAACCGCACAGCTGAGATCCCCGATCTTCAGATGACCCTTCCATTGAGCGCGATGTGCTACCATTCTGCGTCCTCCAAACCGTCGCCTCAACTAACCAAAATCAAGGATATTTGGTTCCGACACCCGCTCAGATAACGACTTCTGGTGAGGGAGACCCCGAGATGGCTCCCGAAGCCGCGCCGTCAATTCTTTGATGCCATCCCTGACAAGAGCCGAGAAAGGAACTGCCGTTCGTCGGCCACGGAGTCAGCGTAGAGCTGCAAGCTGACCAGGTCGAATTCCAGGAGGCCTTCTATGATTTCTATCCGGCGAAGTCTCAGGGCAATGTCTCGACGCTGATCTGCGCTTCGCCCGTTGGAAAAACCAGCTGTCATCGCCATATTTCCACCAAGCCGCCGGTTGAGCCATACAGAGCGTCCATGTCAGGCACTGGCAGTGACGAGATTTTCTCTTGCATCTCTGCCGTTGCCGCCAACGTCTGAATATCAGCGTGCTGGTCCTTCGGGTAAGCGCCCACGACCTGGAAGTCTGGCGACGACCCCAAGTTTCGATGGCCTGTTCCAGCCGGCAAGATGAGGCAATCCCCTTTGGAAACTTTGAATTCTCGGCCATCGGGACCACCGAGAAGGAGTGTAGCGCTACCGCTTCCCACTCCAAGCACCTCATGAGCACCAGTATGGTAGTGATGATAATCGAAAACGCCGTCTCGCCAAATTCCGGTCCAGCCATTCCCGGAGAACGCAGCCTCGAACCCGGATGACCCGGCCTCCGTCAAAGCCGCTTGATAGATCAGGACTGGTAGCCGCTGATTGTTCGGCACCCATTCACTTTGCTGGAAAATGACTTTCTCGACGTTCATATGGGACCACCTCGGCAGATAAGATGCTTGATGTCTCAGGAAGAAGGCGGAGCGATCTTAATCCGCTCGGCATCTGATGCTCTCCGTCACAGGTATAGATGCCGGTAAGGTCAATATGTTCCCAACTCGGTGAGATGAGCTTCAATAGAAAATCTCGGTTGGTGTAACGATCAGTATTCCGATCTCAAGACGAACTCCTCCGCGCTTGCCGCACCATGCTCTGCGCGCCGGACATGTCAGATTGAAGTCGAGCATCTGACGATGCTTCGGCAAGCCACTGCCCGTCATCACCTTGAACGTTCAATCCGAAACGATCCTCTTCCTTCATCGTGGTGAAGGTCGACTACGGCATTAAATGATCACCAAGCCGCCGGAAAAATAGGGTGCCGTCGAACGGAACGAACATAAAGGCCTAAAGGAGCGCAATACAATGGCGCCTGCGGTTAGGGCGCGCGCCTACAATTTGCATTATGCCGCCTCACGGACAGATACCACGATCTCGCGTCCAAGGGCTGCAAGGGCGTCGGCCATGACGCCGATCTTGGAAGCGTGGTCGGGGTCCAGGAGGCGCCGGGCTTCGTTCTCGGATTTGCCGATCCGACGCCCCAGCTCCGTCTTTGATATTCCAGCCTCACGGAATGCCTGGATAAGGGCAAGCTTGGCAGCTACATCCGCCTCGACGGCAATCGGGTGGCCTTCGGTGGCGACGGGGGCGGGAAGGGGGCGCCCTTCCTGAATGATGCCGCGCAAGGCAAGCCCGAGGGCCTCCTTTGCGTTGGCTGCGGCTTTCTTCATGTCGTCGCCGGCGGTGATGGCTTCCGGCACGTCCGCAAAGGTAACGACGAAACCGCCGTCTGGATCGCTCTTGAAAGAGGCTCTATAGGTAAATTGCATAGGCGGAGGCCTTTCTCGGTTAAGTGACAATCCTTCCCCCTCAAGGGTCTGGCATCATTTGATGCCAAGCTGTTTCTTGATGAGGCCTGCGTATAATGGGGTAATTTCGCCGGATTTGATGGTGGTGGTCTTTCCGTTGAGAGTTACCCGTTAGTGCGAGCCTTTCCCGTTGTCTTCGAAAATCTCAAACTCCCAACCGTTTGATTTAGCGATTTTTCGAAGCTGTCTGAGAAATTGATCTCGTTTCATCCTGTCTCCGCACATTTTTGTGCGGAGCACAAGAGAATGCGCACAAAAATGTGCGCCTTGTATGGTGTTTCTATCTATTAGGAAGGGCTATCTGGGTGCATCAAATGTCAGTCGCTCACCTGGGCAATTTTCGCCCACAGGCTCATCGCCTCCGCGCGCAGTTCTCGATGATGGTTGGAGGTGATGTCGTGGCGCGGGATGTGAAACAGGTTGGCGATCGGATCGTGGAAGGAGACGAAGCATTGTAGATGTCGCCGTGATTTGAAGCGCTTCATGATCCGCTCTCGCCGCCGGACTGGCTGGTGAGAATTCTCCGCCCGATTATTCAACCCTTTGTGGGAGCGATGCTCTACACCCGGCATGATCTCTCGCTTTGCTGCGCCATAGGACCGTAGCGTGTCGGTGATAATTACACGGGGCGACTGTCCCTGGCTCTTCAAGAGCTTGCGCACCAGTCGCTTGGCGGCCTTTGCATTTCGCTGACTTTGCACGAGCAACGTCCAACACAAAACCGTCCTGGTCAACTGCGCGCCACAGCGAATGCTTCTTGCTGCGGATTGAAACAACGGCTTCATCGAGATGCCACTTGTCCCCAAGTCGACCGGATGAGCGACGACGGATCTCGTTGGCAAAGGTGCGGCCGAATTTCACCGCCCACAGCCGGACGGTCTGATGCGAGACAATGATCCCGCGGGCAGCCAGCAGGTCCTCGACTATTCGCAGGCTCAGAGGGGAAACGAAAATAAAGCCACACGGCCTGGGCAATGGCTTCTGCGGGAAAGCGTTGTCGGCGATAGAGCGGATCACGATCTGTCATGGCCCGTCATTCGCACATTAAATTCCAGATTCCGTTAAGTTGACGATGCCGTCCGGGGTGCGACAGAATATCAAGAGCCTCGAAGCGCAGGTCGGACGATGCCGGCAGCGACGGCGAAGGGTACGCGTGCAAGCCGTCTCCATATGGCCACGGTGACGTGCTTCGTTCACCTAATGGAGTCCGACCATACCGGTCGCGCCTAGAATTAGTAGGTTCATAATCTCATACTTTTCGGCAACGTTTTGGACATGAAAACACGCTCTGACCCGTGTGGGCCAGACTAAGTGGGGGGCGACCGAGACCGCCCCCCCTGCTCCTTCGGCCTCCCGTAGTCAGCGACCTGGGAGACGTAGCCCAAAGATCATAAATGCTAGACAACCTGATCGAGCGTCGGGTAGTCGGTGTAGCCACGGCTATCGCCGCCATAGAAGGTCGCCTCGTCGGGAAGATTGAGCACAGCATCTACTTTCAGACGGGCAACCAGATCGGGATTGGCAAGGAACAATGCCCCGAGCGCAACGCCATCAGCGAGGTTCTCTTTCAAGATTGGAGAGATCACCTCGGTAGAGGTAGGCCAGGACCGCGTATCCTTATGCGGATTCAGGATGAACGCCCCCTGCCACAAGGCGCGGATCTGCTGCGTCATGTCACGGTTATTGGCTTCCATCATGTGAAGATAAGCTAGATCACACGACAAACTAGGGACCAATGCGCGATAGATCGCATCCGTATCGCCTTCGGCAATGTCGTTATAGGAGTTTGCGGGCGATATTCTTACCCCCACGCGGCCTGCCCCGATGGCCTCGGCGCAGGCCGCAATTGTCTGCTGGGCGAAACGAATACGATTTTCGACAGGCCCGCCAAACTGATCAATGCGATGGTTGGTGTTTTGCGACAGGAACTGATGGATTAGAAAACCGTTGCCGGCGTGTACCTCGATCCCGTCGAACCCCGCTTCAATCGCCAGTCTGGCCGCGTTTGACGTGATCGGCAATGGCCTGTTCGATATCGGCCACTGTCATCTCTTGCGGCAGAGGGTAAGGCTTCATCCCGCCCGGCGTATAGGCCTCTCCGACCGCAGCAACCGCCGAAGGCGCAATCGAACGATGCGCGGACGGATAGAGGTCGGGATGCCCGATTCGCCCCGCATGCATGAGTTGGGCGACGATCTTGCCTCCTTTATCATGCACGGCTTTGGTTGCAGGCTTCCAGCTTGCCGCTTGTTCATTGGTGAAAAGACCGGGCGCATTTGCGAACCCCTGCCCGACCTGACAGGGATGCATCCCTTCGCTGACAATCAGACCAGCACTTGCCCGCTGGCCATAGTATTTTGCCATTAGCGCGGTCGCATGACCTTGCGCCGTAGCGCGATTTCGTGACATCGGAGCCATAACAAGGCGGTTGGCGACGCGAATGGCGCCATAAGCTGTAGATTGGAAAGTAAGATCCGTTATCATCTGATATATCTTTTTCATGAGTTGACTGATTGAAAGATCGCGTTCCGCTGCGGCGCGATTTCCGCAAGTGCTACGGCGATATCTCCGGCGGTTTGTGCCGTGCTCACCAGCACCGCGGCATTGGCGCGCGAGGTCTTACCGTGAGTGGCCGTGTCCAGCGCGCGCATGATGAATTTGGTCAGGCCCGGTCCGACCGGGCGGCCCTCTGCCAAAGCGTCCGCTACTTCGGACTGGAACTTCAGTGTCAGCCCGTGATCCAGGGAAAACTGTTTCATTCATACCTCCGGTAAGGTGTAGCAGGGACGACGCAGTAACCTTTCAGCGCTTGCCACGATGCGCGGCAAGGCAACCTTTGCGTTCCAGTCGTCTGGCGCGACAGGCTCCAGCGCGATGGAAACGGCCGAAATCGGCACGTCGAGGCTGTCGCATAGCGCTTGAGTCAGAGCAGCATCGAGACGCGCACGCTGGGCGTCGCTGAGGGGGCGGTCGAAATAAGGGAGATCGATATGTGGCAAGGTCTAATCCTGAAAAGCTGAGGTAATCGAAGCAGCCTGCTGGCTGGCCGCGTGTTGGATGAGCCGTGCCAGATCGGCCGCGTAGGGCCGCTGGAGCACCTGATAATGGTTCTGTGGCATTGTCAGAGTGTCACGAGGCGGGCAGCAACGCCGGTGGCCTGCTCAAGGAAGGAATAGTCATCCCCCTTCGCTTTGATGACCGTCATCGGGGCGTTGATCCGGCGTCCGAGCAGTTCGGCAAATGTATATTCGAACTGGTAGGTCGTGCGGACGATCCCGATGATCCGCGCTGCCATTTCCCGCGGCATCTCGGGCTGTTCCGCCCAAAGACGGTCAAGGAAGGTCGGCTCGCTATTGCAATAGCCAGATACGGCGGGTTCGTGCAATATCAATCTGACCGGCAAATACCGAGAGCAGGATCGCCATATAGGCTGCGTCGCCCAAAGCCGCTTGTCGTGGGCGCGAGAGCGCCTTGTTGGTCGGATCGAGCGCGGCAAGCTCGGGCGGAAGCGAGGGATTGCCTGGGCAGACTAGAACCAGTTGGTCCACTTCGAACCCCTGCTGTGCCGCCTCGAACGCCACTTGCGCGCCAAAGGAATATCCCCACAGCGTCACCGGCCCCTCGGGGTGGCGGGCCAGAAGTTCGGCAATATCGTCGCGCGCCATTTCGGCAATCGTTGCAGCGGGGGTCTCGCCTTCATTCAGCCCTTGGTGTTTGATCCCGGACTTTAATGGTGCATTATTTTCCCTCGAATGGAAGGAAGCACTATGGGCCAGGTTCTACACGGTCGCGCCACAACGACAGAGGCAATCCGTCGAGCAATACAAAATAGTCAAGAGAGCCTGAGAGCGCTCTCAAAGCGGTATGGGATCAACCCGAAGACCGTTGCCAAGTGGAAGAAGCGCACATCGGTTGCCGATTTGGCGACCGGGCCGAAGGAACCGCATTCGACAGTCTTGAGCCTTGAGGAGGAGGCCGTGATTGTCGCCTTCCGCAGGCACACGCTTCTACCTTTGGATGATTGCCTTTATGCCCTTCAGCCAACAATCCCGCATCTGACGCGCTCGTCCTTACATCGATGCCTACAGCGCCATGACATTTCACGACTGCCGGAAGTCGAGGGCGACAAGGAGCCAAAAAAGAAGTTCAAGAGTTACCCCATTGGCTACTTTCACATCGATATCGCTGAAGTCCAGACCGCTGAGGGCAAGCTCTATCTGTTTGTGGCCATTGATAGAACGTCCAAGTTTGCCTTCGTCGAGCTTTACGCCAAAGCCGGAAAGATGAATGCAGCCCAATTCCTGCGCAATCTGGTCAAGGCTGTGCCCTATGCCATCCATACGGTTCTGACGGACAACGGCATTCAGTTCACCAATCGGGCCTGCGATCTCTACGCCTTCCATCACATCTTCGACCGGGTCTGTGACGAGAAGAATATCGAACACCGGCTGACAAAGGTGAAGCATCCTTGGACCAATGGGCAGGTCGAGCGAATGAACCGGACGATCAAGGAAGCGACCGTCAAGCGTTTCTACTACGACAATCACGACCAACTCAAAAGGCATCTCGCCGACTTCATTGATGCCTATAATTTCGGGCGAAGGCTCAAGACCCTAAAAGGCCTCACGCCCTACGAATTCATTTGTAAACGATGGACTTTGGTGCCGGATCGTTTCATCATTGATCCGATCCATCAAATGCCGGGACTAAACACCTAGAGGATCGAACTGTAGACCGCGCAAATATTGACAGATACGATTAGAACATTTAGTGAACATCGTATGAAAAAGTCACTCAAAGAACGCCTCGCCATTCTGTCGGATGCCGCAAAATACGATGCGTCTTGCGCCTCCAGCGGAACGACAAAGCGGAACGCGGCAGCCGCAGGCGGGCTGGGATCGACGGAGGGCTCCGGGATCTGCCATGCCTATGCGCCGGACGGGCGATGCATTTCTCTCCTTAAAATCCTGATGACGAATTTCTGTATTTACGACTGTGCGTATTGCATCAACCGATCGTCCAGCAATGTTGAGCGAGCACGGTTTTCAGTCGAGGACGTCATCTGGCTGACACTCGAATTCTATCGCCGCAATTACATCGAGGGTCTCTTTCTGTCCTCTGGTATCATCCGCTCTTCCGATTACACAATGGAAGAGATGGTCCGCATCGCTCGCGAATTGCGCACGACACATAATTTCCATGGCTATATTCATCTCAAATCCATTCCCGAGGCATCGCCGCAACTGATTGAGGAGGCCGGGCTCTACGCCGATCGCCTTTCGATCAATATCGAATTGCCGACCGATGCGGGCATCGGGAAATTCGCCCCGGAAAAGCGGCCCGACAACATTCGCCAGTCGATGGGCAATTTGCGCTTGAAGATCGAAGAAATGGCCGACCCGACCCTACAGACCAAGCGGCGAAAGAGGTTCGCACCCGCCGGGCAAAGCACCCAGATGATCGTCGGCGCCGACGCTGCCGACGATGCGACCATCCTTGGCACCAGTGCGAGGCTCTATGGGAGCTATGGCTTGAAGCGTGTCTACTATTCCGCCTTCAGCCCGATCCCGGATTCGTCGAAAAACCTTCCGCTGATCAAGCCGCCGCTGATGCGGGAGCATCGACTGTATCAGGCAGACTGGCTCTACCGTTTCTACGGGTTCGACATCGCAGAGATCACGGCGGCACGGCCAGACGGCATGCTCGATCTCGACCTCGATCCGAAACTGGCCTGGGCGCTTGGCCATCGGGATCGATTTCCAGTCGACATCAATCTCGCCGACAAGGAAGCGCTTCTGCGTGTGCCTGGCTTCGGCACAAAGACCGTCACATCCATTCTCTCAACACGGCGGTTCAAGCGGCTGCGGCTCGAGGATATCGGGCGTCTTGGCGTGTCCCTCAAAAAAGTCCAGCCATTCATCATTGCTGAGGGCTGGACGCCGCATCGCTTGATCGATCGCGCCGACCTGCGGGCGATGTTCATGCCGAAGCCCGAACAATTATCGTTATTATGACTGAGACCTGCTTTCTCGAAGGTCGCGGTGATCTGTCTGAATGGCGCGAGGCGGCGCGACGATGCCTACAGGCCGGGATCGAACCAAAGGCAATCGACTGGCGGCTTATCGGTGATGAACAGGGGCTGTTTGGTGCTGATGCAAGCCAATCCAAAGAGGGCAGCACGCCAAGCCCGGCAGAACCCACAGGTGGAACGGCGCAGATGTCCGTCCCGGCAGCCTTCCTTCAGCTTGGAGAAGCCGTTGTGTGTCATTCCGATCCCGGCCGCTTCGCCTTGCTGTATCGCCTTCTCTTTCGGTTGAGGCAGGAAAGGCACCTTCTTGAGGTGAAGACAGATGCCGATGTGGCGCTGGCGTACCGGATGCAGAAATCCGTGGGGCGCGATTATCATAAGATGACCGCCTTCCTGCGCTTCAAGGAAGTGCCACTGCCTGTCGGTGTTGCAGGCCGTCGGCGCTTTGTCGCCTGGTTTGAGCCTGACCACTTTATCGTCGCGCGTGTCGCGCCGTTTTTCCAACGTCGGTTCAATGACATGGACTGGATTATTTTGACGCCCCACGGGTCCGCGTCCTGGGATGGCCAGACACTTCTGACGTCGACCGAACCGGCGGTAAAGCCCGATATACGCGATGAAACCGACGATCTCTGGCGCATATATTATGCATCCATCTTCAATCCCGCCCGCTTGAAGGTGAAGATGATGATGACGGAGATGCCGAAGAAATATTGGAAGAACCTGCCGGAGGCAGAGCTTATTCCCGGCCTGATCGCCGGGGCGGAAGCCAAGCTGATCGATATGGCGCACCGACAAGCCAGCGAGCCGCTCCCTTTCCATCATCGCCTCCAGGACGCCGCCGCGCGTGTGCCCGCAGCGCCAGCCGCCGACGCGGACACGATAGACGCGCTACGCCAGGAAGCGCGACGCTGCAATCGATGTGATCTCTCCTGCCGGGCAACACAGACCGTGTTCGGCGAAGGGCCTGTCGATGCAAAGGTCATGATCGTTGGAGAGCAGCCGGGGGACCAGGAGGATCTCGCAGGCAGGCCGTTCGTCGGACCGGCGGGCCGCGTGTTCGACGAGGCTCTGGCGCAGGCAGGCCTGGACCGGCGGGCGCTCTACGTCACCAACGCGGTGAAGCATTTCAAGTATGAGCCACGGGGAAAGCGCCGTATCCATCAGCGCCCGAATATCGCAGAGGTGCAGCAATGCAGGTGGTGGCTCACCAAAGAGATCGATATGGTGAAACCGAAACTGATTGTCGCCATGGGCGCAATTGCGCTGTTTTCGCTCACCGATCGAAAGGACCGTTTGGAGGATGTCCGCAGCCGGCCAATTGTCATGGACGAGACGCGACATCTATTCGTCACCGTTCATCCGTCCTACCTGCTGCGTATTCCAGACGAGATCAAGAGAAACGAAGAACTCGCGCGCTTTCGAGACGATATAAGCCAGATCGGTAGGCTTGTTGCATAAGGGCAAAAGCCCCTCAAACTCATCGGTCGGTGGCTCAGGTCAGGTTGTTTCAATCCGCGGCAAGAAGGATTGGCTGTAGCACTCAGTTGACCAGGACGGTTTTGTGTTGGACGTTGCTCGTGCAAAGTCAGCGAAATGCAAAGGCCGCCAAGCGACTGGTGCGCAAGCTCTTGAAGAGCCAGGGACAGTCGCCCCGTGTAATTATCACCGACACGCTACGGTCCTATGGCGCAGCAAAGCGAGAGATCATGCCGGGTGTAGAGCATCGCTCCCACAAAGGGTTGAATAATCGGGCGGAGAATTCTCACCAGCCAGTCCGGCGGCGAGAGCGGATCATGAAGCGCTTCAAATCACGGCGACATCTACAATGCTTCGTCTCCTTCCACGATCCGATCGCCAACCTGTTTCACATCCCGCGCCACGACATCACCTCCAACCATCATCGAGAACTGCGCGCAGAGGCGATGAGACTGTGGGCGAAAATTGCTCGAGCATGAAAGATATCCGCGGATAGCGTCTTTCGCGGGCCCCTTCGTCCATTAATTTTACGATGCCAGTTATTGAGCGCCCGAAAGCTTTCGTTTTGCAACAAGGGGAACTATTTTTACACCTCATGATCAAAATTAATTTTCTTAATATCAAAATTGCTTTTCTTGGTGGGAGATTTACTAGCGAAAGACGTACGCCACATGGATGTATTAATCTGCATTATCCTCCTTGGGCCGGTTTGCTTGATAATTGCTTCCGAAATGCCGAGCCCAAGCCGAAGAAACTCACCTGTGGCTGCGACAGATAGACCGAAACCAGGACCAGCACGCCGCCGCCAAACTGAATCCAAGTCAGTGTCTGTCCCAGAAAGACCGCCCCCAAAATGGCCGCTGTCAGCGGGCTGAGAAGCGAAAGAAACGACACGGTCAAGGCAGGCAGACGCGCGATCCCGGAACCAAAGCGCATAGGTCACGAGCGCGCCCAGCAGGCTGAGATAGCTGAGTCCGCCGATATTCCGCAGCGTGAGCGTTTCGGGAAAGGACTCAGTCATCAACGCGAAGGGCACCAGAGCCAAGCCGCCAAAGGTCAGCTGCCAGCCGGTCAGCGCCAGCAGCGACATATTGTCGGGGCGACCGAATTTCTTGGCCAATACCATCCCCGTCGCCATCGAGAACGCCCCGGCCAGACCCGCGGTCACTCCTTGGGTATTGAGCATGACATCGGAACGCAGCGCGACAAGCGCCACCCCCAACGCCGCGCAAAGGCACGCCAGAATCTGCGTCGCGCGCACCGGGTTGCGAAATAAAATCGCGCTGTAAATGAGAACGATAACCGGCTGAATCGACATCAGCAGCGCCGCAATCCCGCCGGGCAGATGATAAGCCGCCAGAAACAAGAAGTAAAAGAAAGCGCCAATATTCAGCACCCCCAGAAGCGCCGCGCGCCACCACCAGTGGCCCTGCAACATTTTCCTTTGCAGCAACACCAGAATAAGCCCTGCGGGCAAAGCACGTAAAACGGCCGCGGTCAGCGGAATACCGGGCGGCAGGAATTGGGTTGTCACAAGATAGGTGCTGCCCCAAACGAGCGGAACCAACGCTGTGATTAACAGATCAAACCGCTGCCTCGACTTGTTGTCCATTTTGCCCTCCAGAACTGATTGTGCCGAAATAACGATCCCCGAAATCTCCAATCCCTGGGATCATGAACGCCTCCTGGTTTAGTTGCTGCTCGATCGATGAACTCACGATGGTCACATGCGGATAGCGCGCGCTGACACGCTTGACCCCTTCAGGGGAGGCGAGAATATTGGCAAAGACGACATGCTGTTCCTGCACGCCCTTCTTCAGCAATTCCGAGATAGCCATCAGCGCTGAGCCACCGGTCGCCAGCATGGGCTCCATCACAATCACATGGCGCTGTGCGATATCTTCGGGCAGCGCGCTGTAAAATAGTCTTGGTTGTTTGGTGATCTTGTCGCGCTGGATCAGGATCTTGCCGATAGGAATGGCGGGCAGCATCTTGGACAATTCGAATTCCATGCTTTCTCCTGCGCGCACAATCGAAACGGCGCAAAGGGGCGCATCCAGCGCGGTACCCAGATAGGTCGCCCCGAAAGGGGTTTGCACTGATCGATCACAGTAGGGCAACTGGTCAAGACAAAGCTCGAGCACATTGCGGATCACGCAATTGGCGTTGGCGACGAAAGTCTCGCGGGGCGCGGTCGCGCGGCGCATCTCTGCATGAAGCGCCCGCAATCTCTGCGTTTGGGGAAGTTCGATCAAAGGCATGGCGGCGCTCTACTGGGTAACCTGGAGCGAAAGTTCGGAAAATGCCCTTTTGGCTTCGGCACAGAAGGCCCGCACCTTTTCCGCGCATTTGCGCTTGTCCACTCCTTCCAGCAAGGAATGCGCGTCCACTGCTGCTGGGCGCACCGCAAGGATCGCGTCATACACATTGTCCGGCGATAGACCGCCCGCCATCATCAAGGGCTTGGGGGAGTAGCGGGCCAATTCCGCGCTCACATTCCAGTCATGAGTCAGACCGGTCGCGCCCTTCGCACCGGTTTTCGGATCGAACGTGTCGGTGATATACATATCGACATACTCAGCGCTATCGTCGATCAATTTGCGCAGTTCCGGCAGGTTGTCGGCAGACACAACCAGACTTTTGAGTAGGTAAAGATCCGGCCGATCGGAACGCAGCTTGACAAGCTCCGGCATCGGAATGTCGCCATGAATCTGCACCGCATCCAGACCGAGCTGGTCGCAAAATTGCGATACCTCGTCGGCGGTCGTCATGTAGCTGATGAGAACCGCGCGCTGCGGCGTCTTGAGGCCTT
Organism: Agrobacterium vitis; assembly: GCF_037039395.1. Classification (NCBI taxonomy): domain Bacteria; kingdom Pseudomonadati; phylum Pseudomonadota; class Alphaproteobacteria; order Hyphomicrobiales; family Rhizobiaceae; genus Gillisella; species Gillisella vitis. The sequence goes on from NZ_CP146241.1 coordinate 70,049, forward strand.
TGATGATTGTCGTAGAGTCAGCTTCAGAAATATCGTCTTTCCCCGACGGGAGGCGCAGAGGAAATCCGATCCAGTCCGCGCCCTTTTCAAAGCAGAGCTTCGCCTCTTCGGCATCAATAATGCCGGCAACCTGAACAATATTTTGCATCCATTGGTCCATTCATATGAGTCGGTTTCGTGCAACGCGGTGGACAAGATGGCCAAACGGAACGGCGCAGAAGATCGCTTTTGGTAACAACCGACGTAACTGGGGTTTGATGTCGAGGGAGGGGCATGTCACTGAACGTGGTGTAGCTCCGCGACTAGGGTCAGAACAAGACTAGGGGGAAATCGTAGGCTAACCGAATCCCCTCATATTTCCGCAGCTTGTCGGTTGAAGAACATTAAGTTCTGGGCGAAGAACGATTATGGACCCGGTTTTGCGAACGGAAATCGAGGGCTATCATCATTTACCCGGCTAAACGTATGATTTCGCACTAATCCTGTTTCAACCCCATGTAACGCCGCGCGGCTTTGCCGGACCGAACCTGCTGGCGATGATTCTCTTCGAGAAGTTCGCTCAAGACCAACCGCTCAATCGCCAGATCGAACACTATGCCCGCGAGGGCATCGACCTCAGCTTATCGACGTTGGTCGACAAGGTTGGTGCTTGTGCCGCGGCGTTGAAGCCCTCCATTCGTTGATCAAGGCATACGTTCTGGCCGCTGATCGGCTACATGGCGACGACACGACCGTGCCGATCCTGCATAATCCCTTGAATCCGAATTGATTTAAGGGATTATGCAGTAGATTTAAAGTGTTACAGCGTCCTTTGTGCGTTTTATAAAACGCGCGACGCTGTAAGATTGTCGGGCATGTTTACCCTCTTCGATCCGGCAGCTTTTCCTTTTTGCTGATCACACCCAGCAACAGGCAGACCAGATGGAGCGCCGGAGCGCCTGCTTTTGAGAAAGCGATTTTCTGGAGTGTCGGCCATTTCTTGGCAATCGGAAGCTGTTTGGCGCTGACATGCACCGTGGCGTCCGCCAGCCCAGCCGGATCAACGCGCCGCTTGATCTGTCGCATCCATGCGGTAACGTTGCTGTAGCGCGGACCGAACAGTTCAATCAATGGTCCCGCCATAAAACCCATCAGTCCGAGCCTTGGGTTGCGGTCCACCATATCAAGGTGTTTGAGGAAACCTTTCCAACCCGCTCCGATGCCTTTCACTGTACCGGCCTGCGATGCAAGAATGTTTTCCGTCCACAATTGCCGGCTCTCGGTTGGCCAGACCCAGCAGCCTTCCTTGCCGTCGGCTGCGAAATTGCGGCCAGGCATGCGATCTTTTGCCATAATATCCTCGCTGGCCTTGATCACGTCCGGCAGCAGGTTAAAGGTCTCCATGACGCCGAAGCTGGTGCCGCCAGAACCGGCACCACGGAAGACGCGGCTGAGTAAAGCGACGTCACCAGCGTGCGCAGCAACACTTCCGCATCCTTCTGCTCAATCGGAATCATCCGCCCGCCGGTGCTCGCGACGATATGCTGCACCGTTTTCTCCTGATAGGCCGTGTGCCCCGGGGAATGGCCGATGGTCAGGATTTGCCAGCTAAACCGGTTTTCGGGACGGGCGCATTCCGGCAAGTCGCCCGCCTCGCGGCGGCGCGCATATTCGGCATTGGTCGCCGTCAGCGTCCAGCCGATATGGTTTGGCGGCATACGGAGCAGTGCGAAGGCAACGCCTGTGCGGTTCAGGCGAAAGCTGGCGTCGCGCATCTGCTCAATCGTGTCCCATACGGGCAGGAACAGGCGCATGTTTGGCTCCATTGCCATACCACGCATTGGGCTTTGCCCTGTCAGGGTCAAATGCTTAGGTCCGGCCCACGGATAAAGCTTGTAGCCAATACGGGTGAACACACCGAGACCACCATTTGCGCCAATGAGACCGCGGATCATGCCGCGCAAACCCGGCCCCGGTCCCTCCTCGCTGAACCAGTCATCATCGCCACCAAGAGAGCCCATGCGAACGATGTCTCCCTGTGGCGTAACCCATTCTATGCCCAGGATATTGCGGAAATTGGCACCAGTACTGGCACCGGTAATGCCAACCCCGAGAAAGGACGTGGCCGAGGCCAGCGGCGAATGCGACGGCCCCGCCCCGACAATATGGCAGTTGAGCCCCACTTTCATGGCCTCCGCTTGCAATCGGCCCGCTGTGACATAAGGCTCGATCACCGCCATCTGGTTTGCGGCATCCATCTTGATCAGACGATTCATACGGCACAGGTCCATCACCACCACATTTTCGCTGGCGCTGAGATAGGTTCCACCATTGCCGGAACTTAACGGACGAAAAGACAGCCCGCGGGCGAGACAGCATTTGATGATGGCGGCCACATCTTCTGCCGAGCCCGGCATAACCACGGCAATCGGCCAATTTTTCAGAAATTTCGGCCCCGGCATCGAACCGACGCCACCATTCCAGGCATAACTGGCAATAAAGCTCGGATCATTGGTGGCATTGGCTTCACCAACAATGGATTGAAGCGCTTGCAAAACTTCGTTGCGATCATGAGCCATGGTCACTCTCCAGCCTTATGGGATGCGTCGGGGGCGGATGCGGTCTGTCGGGCATGGAGATATTCGACCAATCCATAAACCCGGATCGAAGACCCTTCCTCCTGCGCCACTTCTTTCATGTGGCTGCTGCACGCTGTGCAACTGGTCACGAGGAACTCTGCCCCGGTGCTCTCGGCTTCCTGTAACCGGTTGCGGGCCGCCGCGCGGGCAAAATCGGGGCTTGCCTGTTTGCCGCCACCGCCTGCACCGCAGCAGAAGGCGAATTCCCGAATGCGCTCCATTTCAACAATCTCGGCATCCACAGCCCGCAGCACTTGCCGGGGCTCTTCATAAACTCCATTGACCCCAAGGTAGAGCTCCCCTTCCGGCGCACGCATCGGAATGGAATTATAGGCCATCACTATTTCGCCCTCCCACGGATGGCGCTCTTCGCCCAGCCGCCCAAGGCGACAGGAATCGTGATAGGTGACAGTGTCGCGCTTCTGACCAGCGGCCACGGTGACGGGATTTTCGGCCAGCCACTGCGCGATATGAATGACTTTGATGCTGCCAAGTGAAACACCAAGGCGCGGGTAGATATTGCGAAAAGCGGAAAAGGCGTCATCGCTATAGACGATGAGTGTGCCTGCCCCACTCTTGCCGAGCCAGGCAAGGGTTTGCTGTGCCAGATCCGCAGCAAGATCCTGATCGCCGATATCATAGGCAAGACCGCCACTATCCGGCTCGTCCACACCACCAATGACGAAATCCACATCACGCTGCTGAAGCTCGGAAGCCATATGGCGGATAAAAGGCCATTCGTCGCGATCGAAAGCCGCATCGCCAACATGGAAGAGAACCGGTGCCTGATCTGTTTTGGTCTGCTTCAGGTTCAGGCCAGAGACCCATTCACCGCGCATTGAGGCGGGCAGCCCTCTTGCATTCCCCAGTGCGCGCAGATGAGCGAGCATTTCGCGCAATGGCTCTGGTGCATGCCCGTCTGCCGTCACCTTCCGGCGCAGCGCATAGAGCGAATCGAGCGGCTCGACGAAATCGGCAAACAATGTCTTGCAGCTGGTATCGCAGCCACCGCACATGGAACAGGAATAGACATTCTGAATGAAGTCCGGCGTGTATTCGACACGATTATGCAACAGTGCATAGGCCGCAATGAGCTTGCCGCCTGCCGTGTGCGAAAAGAATTTGCCGTGCTGAACGCTGGGACAGATTTCTGCAAAATCCTGACTGCGCACTTCCGGCACCCATTTGCAAAACGTGCAGCGCGTGCAGGTGCCAAGTTTGTCGTGAAGCTTTTCGAGGGTTGGGCTGATAGGGGTCATTAGAAGCAAAGCCTCCCTGGATTGAGAATATGGTCCGGATCGAAGATGGATTTCGTTTCGCGCAGCAATGGCTTGACGGTGGGATTGCGGGCAAAGGCCATCTCGGCCCATGCTCCATAGGGCCGGCTGAAAAAGCCGCCAGCCGCGCTACAGGCTTTGGCCAGCTCATCCGCAAGCGCATTGGCTGCCGATATCTGCTCTATTGATGCCGGATCAAAGGGCAGCACAAATTCCACATGACAGTTGCGGCCATGCAGGCGCGGCTGGACGTAAATCGCAAGATTTGCACCCACCCGTTCCCGTGCCAGCGCTATGAACTGCTCTGCACGGTCCATTTGGCTGATAAAAAACACGCTGCGATGGCCACCCGCGATGCGGTCCTTGTAGTTGCTGGCAGGTGGATTGGCTTGTAGCTCCGCAATCCGGCTGGCGGAATGCCCGGCCAGATCCGGGCTTGCCACCAGTCCTGCATCCGCACAGAGCTGGGTGACATCGGCCAGCTGATAGGCAATCTTGTCATCGGGAAAATCGCAAGACGCGGTCAGCTGGATATAGAGCGTGAAAGCTGGCAGGCGTGCGGCAAGATTGGCAATGCGGTTCGGCTCACGCTCCAGCACGGAGGCAAGGTGCAGATTGCTGGTAATGAAACTTGCCATGCCGATACGCCGCCGATGCAGTTCTGCCGAGAGCCGTGCCAACGGAGCGATACTATCGGCTCCCACAAAGCGCGCCTCTTCGCGCACTGGCAGGCGCTCACACAAAATGGCCGCCCAATTGAGAATGGCAAGCGTGCCTTGCGAGCCTTGCACAACACGCAGAAAATCCGTGCCTGCTGGCCCCATGGCGGTAAGATAGCGCAAGCCCGCCTTCCAGTGTTCATCAAGGGTGCCGCTGATGGCCGCGCTGCCGGTGCGAAAGACATCGCCGGTGCCAAACACCAGCTGCGCACCGCCGAAGGGATCGAGCACGTCCCATTGCTCAGACGATTGCAGGTTGGGTTCGCGATCCAGATAGCTTGTCAGCACGGATTTTGACGCGCGTGGCAACAGCGGCTTGAAGGCGCGCAGCCCCTGAGGAGCAAGCAGCGCATCGATATTGCCGAAGGTAACACCCGGCTCGATCACCGCAACCGCATCCTGCTGATCGATCTGCAAGAGATGATTCATGCCACTCAGATCGACAAAAACGGTGGGCCGTTCTGCCGTTGCGCCGCGCAGCCGCGGGCCGCTACTGGAACTGAACGTGGTCAGGGCCGTGCCATTTTTCCGCGCCCAGCCGATAACGGCGACGATATCCTCCGTGCTGCGCGGTCGCACGACCGCCAGCGGCGGTGCCTCGCGGCCAGATGGATCTGCGGGCATATACGGTGCGAGGCTGGCCTCCTCGGCGTCAAGCCCAATCGCACGCAGGCTTTCCACCTCGGAACGCCGGATAAGTTTCTGCCGCACAGCGGCAAGGCTAGCAGTTGCTGCCATGGTGTGATGTCCTTATATTCTGGATGGGGTGTGGGTGTCTTCCCCGCAACGGGGAGTGACGGCAACCGCCGCAAAAAGTCTGGGTGTCGCGCCGGGCTGGGTCTGCTGATTTTTTCGCGCGCAGACAGGCTCCAGCGCCCCCGATAAAGGGTCGCTGCACATATGACTTACCTCCCATTTCAAGCCTATGGCCACTCTTTATAATTGTTGCCTCATGATAGGCACGCCCCTCAAATATCGTCAAGTAGCTTGACTATAAAATTATCAAACCACTTGTGGCGACTTGCCACCACCAGCGCTAAAGATGAAAAAGAAAATGCAACAGGGAGACCGTCAGCCTCACAAAGAAATGGCAGAACATATCCATTATATAACGACCCCGCCCACCTTAACATCTTGCAAATAAACGAGACCTGCGCACGGCTGCAGAAGAGGCCTCCAAGTGGGCCACACAACGATAGCTGCATAAACCCCTCGAAAAAGGGTCCGACAGCAACAGCAATGACAAGCAAACAAAGGGCAAATGTACGAATGAATTCGAAAACCCCTCCCTTACTTCCGCGCTTTCTGCGAGCGATCTACTGGTTTGACGAAGCGCTGAGAGCCTCACAGGAGTTGCAGGGACAGACACCAGTTACACGGGCGCAGGCCATGCTTTTGATCAATATTGCCCTTGGGGAGCGGCGTCCGACGCGCTTGGCGCGCACGATGGGCGTAACCAAGCAAGCCGTCAGCCTTATGCTGGCAGATCTTACTGCAGCGGGTTACATCTTTATCAAGCCGGACCCGGAAGATGCGCGCGCATCCGTGATCGAATTCAGCCCTCTAGGGCATATTGAACTGACGAACATATTCGCCGCTCTGGAGCACGTCGAAGACCATCTGGCAACCGTTATAGGCCAGGACAGAATGTCCGTCCTACGGGCGGCCCTGGGGATGGACTGGGGGGCGCCGCCCGCGCTTGGTTCCACCGAGAGCCGGGCAACTGAAGACAAGATCCAGAAAAATTGACGCGAGCCGTCTTCGTTGGATTAAAGCTTGCCTGGCAAAAGTGGAAGCCGGCTTCTCCGAAAGGATAACTCTACTGCACAATTCCTTAAATCGGAATCGATTGAAGGTGAAAATTATGCAGCAGATTTAAAGTGTTACAGCGTCCTTTGTGCGCTTTATAAAACGCACGGCGCTGTAGGAGCAGCACAGACTGTTTTTGCAAAGTAATTATCATAGTCAATCTAATTGACTATTTTCAAAATGGCGATATCTTCTCTGGGACACGTTTTTGCAACACACCAAAACCGTGTCTCTGGGAGGAGAAAAAATGGCTGTGTTTCTACGTTGTCAGGCCGCGCCCTTTGGCGCGGGCGCTGCGGCACTGTGCGCCCTATATGGCGCACAAAGGTTCGCTGTAGCGTTTTATATCTGCGGTGTGATTTCCACCTTCAATCGATTCCGATTTAAGGAATTATGCAGCGGACTTTTGATCTGTCGCACGGCCCATCTGTCCTGGAGCCCTGTTTTGTTGAAGATTGGCACGCGGTGGGCAGCGGTGCTCTGTCCGCCGCCGCATGTGTCGGCTCAGCCGTTGATTGGTGAGCTCTCCACCGGGAGGGCCTCATGACCAATCTTGATAGAAAAGGCACCCGCACGGCCCTCATCGTCGGCCACTCGGCCGGCATGATCGATATGGTCTCTCTTCCCATGTGGGTCGGTGGACTGATGGGGGGCTATGGGTATTCATCTGCCCAAGCGGGAGGACTTGTCACCACGTTTCTCCTGGGGGTGGTGGTTGCCAGTTGCGGTCTTGCACCGCTTTTTCATCGTTTTTCCATGCGCTGGGTGCCCGGTGCGGGTTTTACCGGAGCAGCCTTGTCCTTTGCGGCGCTCTGGATGGCATCGGGTTTCGAAATCTTTCTCGCGCTTCACCTCTGCGCCGGCCTTTGCATCGGCACTGCTTTGTCGGCGGTCCATGGCACCATCGGCCGGACAAGCAACCCTCATCGCACATTCGCTTACGCCACCATTGGCTTCGGTATATTTAGTGTCATCTTCATCGTGTTTGCGACGCAGGTGATTGCCGCCACGCAGCCACGCAACCTGTTTTTGATCTTTGCCGGGGTTATGGCGATAGCTGCCGCAGTCAACTGGCTCCTTTTTCCCCACAGCGCAATCATGCCGAAGACGGAGAAAACACCATCAGCCAAATCCGGTCGCGTGCCACGTTTTGAGCCCGTCGTCTGGTTTCTCATCGCCGCTCTGCTGGGCATGAACTTCAATCAGGCAATGAATTTCAGCTTCGTCGAGCGCATTGCCAATGGACATGGTTGGCCCGCATCCACCATCAACGGCATTCTTGTGGGCGTTGCCCTTCTCAGCCTCATTCCGGCCCCGCTGGCTGTTCTTTTTGAGAAGAAGTTTCATCCGGTTTACGTGGGAGTAGCCGGCGTGCTGCTTCAAACCGCCCTTTCTCTGGGCATGACCCATGCGCTCAGCATTCCCGGCTTTGCCGCCTCGGCAATCTTCATTCCCTTTGTCATGATCTTCTCGCACACCTTTCTCTTCGGGCTGTTGTCGCGAGTGGAGCCAACCGGCCGCGCTGTGGCGGCCAACCCGGCCATTACCATGGGCGGCGGAGCGCTTGGCCCCCTGGTCGGCGGCATACTGGTCCAGACAATGGGCTATCAAGGCATCAGCGTTGCGACCGCTCTGGTGGCCGCCTGTGTTGTGGGTGGGCTCATGCTGGTGCTGATGCGCCTGTTGCCCTCACACACCAACGACCCACTGGCCGTTGTGACCCGTCACGACCATTAGGCCGCACAGCCCGCATGGGAATCCTGACGGATTCCAGACCCGAATTTTACATAAGCAGCAGCGTCGAAACGCCCCGGAATTAACCGGAGGCGCACCAAATCCATTTGTCTCTGGGGGAGAAAAATGAAAACCCATCTCAAGAAACTTGTTATTTTAGGTGCTGCATACGGAGCGCTGGCAAGCGGACTTCCGGCCATGGCAGCCGATTTCAATACCCCTGCCGATCCTTCCATCGCAAAGGCTCCAGACCCGCAGGCTCCTCCACCCGGCCCATTGAGCGGCCTTGGACACACGCTCCATGACGCTGGTTTTGATGTCCGCATCAATTTCGTCGATCTCTATGCAAATGCATCGAATTTCGGGTTTGATCCGGGCCATTCTGGCAACTTCGGCTTTCTGATGTTCGACACGACATACCATCTATCAGACATGTTCAAGATCAACTGGCAGGAAACGGTCAACATTCCCAGATACAATGCCAATCAATATCTGTTTCAAGTCTCGAATGCCTTTTATGCCACCGACCCTTCGCTCGATAGCTCAACCGATCTCACACGCCTTACTCTTCAGGGGGATTTTATTGACGGAAAGCTGGAGGTCGAGGGCGGGCGGCTCAACATGTGGCCTGAATTTTTCAGGTCAGAGTTCTGCGGGGGCAAGGGGTGCATCTCGCAAACCCGCGCGTTGGTGTTAGGTGCTCCCGGCAACACCGTTGCGCAATGGGGTGGCCGCGTTGGCTACAATTTAACGCCGGATCTCTCCCTCGGTGGCGTCCTCACAGAGGACAATGCCGAAAACTGGCAGACAGGATCGGGCTGGAACTGGGGGAGAGGCGATTCCAAAGGCTATACCGCCGTGGTCCACCTCGCACAGCGGCAGAACTTTCTAGAGACATCGAAGCCGCTTATCTATGAGATTGGTGGCTATCGGAGCTCTGCGTCCTATACGGACGCGCTTTACGGCACAGGCTGGGGCAATCCAACCTTTGGCGCGAACCAGACAGTCACCGAACATGACGGAGGATCAAACGGGCTGTTTGCTCAGGTTCGCAAAGTTATCTGGAGTGATCCCGATGGAAGCCCCTTTCCCGAAAACGTCGCGATCTCAGGCGGCATCTTCCACACGTTCGGAGATGGTCAGGCCTATCCGTGGGAAGCTTATGGCAGCATTGAATATGGCGGGTTCTGGAAGGCTAACCCCCTCACCTCTATAGGCGCGACGGTTCACTATATTGGCCTCAGTGAAAAACGTGCCCAATATGAGACCAACGCGCGCCGGTTTTTGACAGGCATATACGACCCGCAACCACGAGATACCTTCCAGTTCGATCTGCACGGTCGGACAGGAATAGGGCCCGCTGGATTTCTTGAATTTGGTGCATCTTACGTCAAGGACCCCAACACAACCTACCTTGCAGACTATTCGACCTCAAGGATGAAGAACGGCTGGACCATCTATGCAGCCATTGTCTTCGACCTGGGGACCGCTCTTGGGCTATCACCACCGCCCCAACCATAAACCTACGGCGTTGCATCCGGGGCGTGTTGCATGGAAAATTTCAAAGGCTGAGATGTCATTTGGTTATGTCACGTTGTTTGACTAAAGCCGGCGAAGGGCTCGCAGTTGAACTCAGGCAACTGCACCTGTCACAGCCTTCCGCTGTGCCATTGCGTGGATAGGATGAATGTGGGTGGCGAGGGCGGCGCGCTTCTGGTGGGGCAGGACGAAGTGATTTCTGATTGCCGAAAAGACCGCGATGAATCGTTGCAATCCGCCAGCGGATCGGAAGCCCTGCATCACTCGTTCTCGCTTTGCCGCCCCGTATGAACGCAGTTTATCGGTGACAATCCTCTTTGGTGCGAGGCCTTGCTTCTTCAGCAGTCTGATCAACAATCGCTTGGCAGCCTTGGTGTCGCGACGGACTTGCACGATCTCGTCGAGAACATATCCGTCCTGGTCGACGGCTCGCCAAAGCCAGTGCTTCTGGCCACCTATAGAAATCATCACCTCGACTAGGTACCAGATGTCCTTTCGCGACGGCTTCTTTCTTCGCAACTGCTTTACATAGGTAGCACCGAACTTGCGGCCCCATCGCCGTATCGTTTCGTAGGAGACAATGATGCACGTGCTCTGAGACTGCTCTGGGACCAAACCTTGGACCGCCGGGAATTAGAGTTTTCCGGCTCTGATCACGATGGCGGGCTGGTTGCGCCACCGGGATTATGCAGGGCAATCGGGACGTTATATCCGATCGCCGAGTGAGGACGTTCCTCGTTGTAGTATCGACGCCAAGTCTCCAACTTTTCGCAGGAATCCCCAAGGGTCAGGAACCAGTGGGCGTTCAGGCATTCCGACCTGAGCTTGCTGTTGAACGCCTCGATGAAGCCGTTGTCTGTCGGCTTGCCTGGCCGCGAGAAGTCCAGGGTGACGTTGTTCGCATAGGCCCAGAGGTCGAGGTCACGGGAGATGAATTCGCTGCTATTGTCCACCCTGATCGTCTTGGGATATCCCGTCTTCCGGCAGATGACTTCCAGGGTCTGGACGACATCCTCGCCCCGGTAAGTGAAGCGTGCGTCGGCAGCCGGGCAGTAGCGCGAGTGGGTATCGACCACGGTCAGAATGCGCAGCTTCTTGCCGGTCGCGAGCTGGTCGTGAACGAAGTCCCCATCTCGGCGTTTGCCAGCAAACGCCTGCCAGGGCAGGGCATCGCCCAGACGTCGTTCGGCCCGACAGCCTCCTGGCGATCATCTCTGAGCTTTGCCTTCACCCGGCGCTTGGGATGCTTGTTGCGCAGTTGAAGGCCTAACTCTCTGTAAATCCTGCGTGTCTTCTTCATATTGATCTTCCAGCCTTCGCGGCGCAAGTGAACATGAACACGCCGGTAGCCATACACGCACGCGTGTCTCACAAATCTCCTTGATGCGTCTTTCGAGTGGGGCCTGTCCGGTGCGGCGGGACTTGTAGTGGTAGGTCGACGTATCGAACCTCAGGGCCTTGCAGGCCCGTCGGATCGATATGCCCCAATCCACCAGCATCCCGTCAACCAGCTTGCGCTTCCGAGCAGGCCTCAGAGCTTTCGGCGGATGACGTCCTGGAGCATTTCCCGGTCGAGCGTCAGATCAGCGACAATCTTCTTCAGCCTGGAATTCTCATCCTCCAGAGCCTTCAATCGGCGCATCTCGTCGGGCAGCAGACCTCCATACTTCTTGCGCCAATTGAAATACGTCGCCTGGCTGATCCCCGCCTTCCGGCAGATCTCGGCCACCGGCACACCATCGTCGCCCTGCTTCAAAATAAACGCCTTCTGGGCGTCCGAAAACTGCGATGCCTTCATACTTGCCGCTCCTTGTCCCAGCCGGGAAATTACCGCGGAAAACTCTACTTATAAACGGTCCAGTTTTGGGGGATCAGAGCACATCAGAGCAGCATGATTCAAGACTGCCTTTTAGGAGGCAGTTTTGGCACGCGGCGACCTGACGGATATGGAATGGCGGATCATCGAGGGGCTGTTGCCCACTGAACGTGGCAGGAAGTCTCGGCCCTCGCACGATAATCGACGATACCTCAACGGCATGTTGCATGTTCTTCGGGTCGGATGTCCATGGCGCGACCTGCATGAGCGCTACGGAAAGTGGAATTCGGTCTATGTGCGTTTCCCGCCGTTGGGCCGAGCAAGGCGTTTGGGACGCCCTCCTTGAGACCCTGGTTGAACTGGGGCTGACGGATGACTGGCAGCACATGATCGACAGCACCACAGTTCGCGGCCATTCTCAGGCTGCGGGCGCTAAAGGGGACTTATCAGGAGGCTTTTGGTCGATCACGCGGCGGCTCTACGACGAAAATCCACGCCCGCGCAGACGGTCAGGGACGCCCTCTTGGCTTCGTCCTGACAGGCGGCGAAGCTTCGGATTACAACGCCGTTCCTGCCCTGCTGGCAACACCGGTCGGCAAACCGAGGCTGTTGCTTGCCGACAAAGGCTATGATGGTGATTTCCTGCGCGAGGAACTGCTGATCCACGGAATCAGGCCGGTGATCCCGCCGAAGGCCAACCGGAAGAACCCGCCTACATGTGACTTTAGAGCCTACAAGGATCGAAACCGTATCGAGCGGATGTTCAACCGCCTCAAGCAGTTTCGGCGCGTTGCGACCAGATACGACAAGACCCGAAAATCCTTCGCAGCATTCCTCACCTTGGCCGCCGCCAAGATATGGTTGCCCATACTTTGTCAACAGGACCTAGTAGACTCTGGCCTCAGTAACCTCTGAGGAGGAGCGAGCCGCATTGAAATCTGCCAGCAACTTGCTCGTGGCATTGGCAAACAGGGTGACATCGTTGCCAATGGCAACAAAACTGGCCCCAAGATCGACATAGCGTCGCGCAAGGGCGAGATCACCGATCAGGATGCCAGCGGCCTTGCCATGGGACTGGATTCTCAAAAGTGCCTTCTCAACCTCAATCTGTACTTCCGGTGCGCCGGGCTTGCCGAGGAGGCCCATGTCGGCGGCCAAATCTGCCGGGCCGATGAAGATGCCGTCAACACCGTCTACCGAAGCGATGTCATCAAGCGCGTCAAGACCCGCACGGCTTTCAATCTGCAAAAGCAGGCAGATCTCGTCGTTTGCGGTCTGGAGGTAATCGGGAATGCGGTTGAAACGCGATGCGCGCGCCAGCGCGGCACCCACCCCACGCACACCATGGGGTGGATAGCGCACCGCTTTGACCATGGCCTCAGTCAGTTCCTTGCTGTCCACCATGGGAATAAGCAGGGTCTGGGCACCGATGTCGAGCAATTGCTTGACCATCCATGTTTCGCCAATCGGCGGACGGATCACCGCGTGGCTGGATGAGCCTTTCATGGCCTGCAATTGCGCCATCAGCAGCGGCACATCATTGGGGGCGTGCTCGCCATCTAGCAGCAGCCAATCATAGCCCGCATCGGCCGAAATCTCGACCGTATAAGGGTTGGCAAGCGCCTGCCAAAAGCCAATCTGGGTGCGCTTATCCTTGAGGGCCTGCTTGAAGGTGTTTTTAGGTGCGGGCATGAAATCCGTCTCGCTTATTCGAAATAGAGGCTTACTGTGCCATAAGGTCCGAAGTCACCGATGATGGTATCGCCATGTCTGGCCTCCACAGGCCGGATGAATGAGCCTGCCAGAACCACCTGCCCGGCCTCGATCCCATCGCCATACTGGGCCAGACGATTGGCAAGCCAGGCAATGCCCCGCGCAGGCTGGTTCAAGACGCCAGCGCCCAAGCCGGTTTCTTCAACCTCTGCATTGCGCGAGACGATCGCCCCCATCCATCGCATGTCAAGCTGATCGGGACGCACGGCCCGCCCGCCGGTGACGATGCCCGCATTGGCAGCATTATCAGAAATGGTGTCGAAAACAGTGCGGGTCTTCTTCGTTTCCGGGTCAACCCGCAGAATGCGGGTATCGAGAATTTCCAGCGCAGGCGTCACATAGTCCGTGGCGTTCAGCACGTCGAACACTGTCACATCAGGACCTTTCAGCGGGGCTTTCATCACAAAAGCAATTTCAGCCTCAATGCGCGGCTGGATGAAGCGGTCCTTGGGCACCGTTGCGCCATCCTCAAACACCATGTCATCAAACAACACGCCGGAATCCGGGATGTTGATGTTCAGCGCGTATTGCATGGCTTTGGAGGTGAGGCCGATCTTCCAGCCAATCACCTTTCGCCCGCTGGCGATTTTCCGCTTCACCCATGCGCCTTGAATGGCATAGGCGTCATCCATCACCATATCCGGATGCTTCAAGGACAAAAGCCCTGTCTGCACGCGGCTTTTTTCGGCCTCATCAAGGCTTATGGCTGCGGCTTCGATTTGATCTCGTGTCAGCATCCTAGAGCACCTCATCAGCAATGGTGTTGCGCAACAGGCCAATGCCCTCGGCTTCCACCTCAACCACATCACCCGGCTTCAACCAGATGGGCGGATCAAAACGAGCCCCCGCCCCGGTCGGCGTGCCGCAGACAATCACGTCGCCGGGAACCAGCGTGGTGAAGGTCGAGATGTAATTGATGATCTTGCGGAACGAAAAGATCATCCGGCTGGTGCGGTCGCTCTGGCGCAGCTCGCCATTCACGCGGGTTTCCAGCTTGATGTCAGCCAATTGGCTTTCATCGGTAAACGGCACCAGCCATGGTCCGATGGAGCCGGAGGCATCGAAATTCTTGCCCTGAGTGACGTTAAACTTGGCGTGGCGCACCCAGTCACGCAATGTGCCTTCATTGCAAAGTGTGAGCGCCGCAATGTGCGACAGGGCATCCGCTTCGGCAATGCGGCGACCGCCCTTGCCGATAACGATCGTGACTTCACCTTCATAATCCAGCTGGTGGCTTTCCGGCGGGCGGATCAGCGGTTGGTCATGGCCGGTGAACGAGCGCGGAAAGCGGATGAACAGCGACGGATTGGTCGGAGCCGCCTGCCCATCCTTATACTCCTCATTGCGATCCGGAAAGTTCACGCCAACGCAGATCAGCTTTTCCGGGGTGGCAATCGGAATATCGTAAGTGATGTCGCTCACCGGAAAATCAGGTTTCTGACCGGATACGGCATCCAGCAACTCCTGAAACGCATTGGCCACGACCACGTCCTTGAGGGTTGGGTAGCGCGAGCCGAAACGCGCGGAAAGATCAATCACGCCCTCGTCAACAATCAGGCCGTAAGCCTGTCGCTGCCCGGCGGTGAAACTGGCAAATTTGGGGTGATGGGTCATGATTGAACTCCCGTTATGCATTGCGGCTTATAGCGCTCAGGGCGCGATGATAGGCTGTGCCTTGAGGTCGGATTCGCGTATATCTGTGCCAGCAAACACGCTGCCATGCTCAAACCAGGAGCGTGGTGCAGGCGCCCCCCACAGGGTCTGGCGTTGCGGGTCCTTCAAATCCCATTTGATCGGTTCCAGATCGGGATCAACCGTCTGATAATCGGAGCAATAGATCTCGATGCGATGACCATCCGGGTCGAGAATATACAGGAAGAAGGCATTGGAAATGCCATGGCGGCCCGGGCCACGCTCGATATTGCCGACCCAGCCGGTGGTGGACATCAGGTCGAGCAGGTCAATGATGTTGAGCGGGGTCGGCACCCAGAAGGCGGTGTGATGCAGGCGCGGGCCAGTGCCATTGGTAAAGGCAATATCATGCACGCCACCTTTGCGGTGGGTCCACGCCGCCCAGAGACGACCGGTTTCCTCGTCGGACGTATATTCTGTAACCCGGAAACCAATCTCGTTGTAGAAGGCCACGGATTCATCGACATTGGATGAGAAGCAGTTGAAGTGGTCAATCCGCAGCGGCTTCACGCCCCGGTAAAGGGCATATTGCTGGTGGATCGGCGGCAAACGATCCATGCGGGCGTAAAACTCCAGCGGAATCCCATGCGGATCACGGGTGCGGAAGGTGCGGGCCTGATAGGGCCGCTCGACCCATTCCACCGGCAGGCCCTTGCCCTTGAAGAAATGCGCGGCCTTGTCCAGCTCCTCGTCGTCGTACACCTTGAAACCAAGATCACGCGCTTCGGAAACCTCCGATTTGCGCAGCACGATGCAATGGTGCCCCCGCTCTTCCATTGCCCGCAGATAGATCACTTCGGATGTTTCATCCGTCACCTGCAAGCCGAGCGTATCGACATAAAACGCCCGGGATTTCGCGAGATCTTTCACGCCGAACTCAACATGGCTCAGACGCACGATGTTGAAGGGTGGGTAAAGATTGGGTGTGGGTAATGCCATGATACTCTCCTCCGTCCATCTGTTGTTTAAAACAGACACTCACGTTTGTTCTTGATTGGTGATCAGCCGCCCAGCTTCTGGATGGCATGGGGCGTGGTGGCGAAGGCCACATTCTTGGTTTCCATATAGAAATCGAACGACCAGTCGCCGCCGTCACGGCCAATGCCGGAATTTTTCACGCCGCCGAAGGGCGTTGGCAGGTGGCGCACATTTTCGGAATTCACCCAGATCATTCCAGCCTCAAGCTGATCGGTGAAGCGGAAGGCACGGGTCACATCCGATGTCCAAAGATAGCCCGTCAGACCGTATTGAACGTCATTGGCAATCGTAAGGGCTTCGGCTTCATCCGTGAACGGGATCGCGGTCAGCACCGGGCCAAAAATTTCCTCCTGCGCAATCCGCATCTGGTTGTTGGCACCGGTAAACAGGGTTGGCGACACATAGCAACCACCGCCGGGACCGTCGAATTTCGCACCGCCCGCCGCCACTGTCGCACCTTCGGATTTGCCGATGGCGATATATTCCAGAACCTTCTTTTCATGCACGGGGTGAACCAGCGGCCCGATCACCGTTTCAGGGTCAAGCGGATGGCCAACCTTGATGCGCTTCGCCTTTTCAGCCACCATGGCGGTAAACCTGTCATAGATACTGGCCTCGACCAGCAGGCGCGAGGATGAGGTGCAGCGCTCGCCGTTCAGCGAGTAGATCATGAACACGGCCGCGTCGGCTGCCCGTTCCAGATCGGCATCGGCAAACACGATCACCGGATTTTTGCCGCCCAGTTCGAAATGCACTCGCTTCAGCGTATCGGCACCCTGTTTCATGATCATCGAGCCTGTCCGGCTTTCGCCAACAAAACCGATGGCCTTGATCAGCGGATGCTCGGTCAACGCCTTGCCCGCATCTTCGCCCAAGCCATTGACGAGGTTCCACACACCCTTTGGCAAGCCAGCCTCTTCGGCAATCTCCACCAGAAGACGAGCCGTGAGCGGCGAAAATTCTGCTGGCTTGTGAACGATGGTGCACCCAGCGGCCAAGGCAGGTGCGATCTTCCACGTGGACAGCATGAACGGCGTGTTCCAGGGCGTGATAATGCCCACCGGACCAATCGGGGTACGGGTGGTGACATTGACCTGACCGGGGGCGCGAATGCTTTTGCCGTCCCGCGCTTCCGGGGCGCGATCAGCGAAGAAACGGAAGTTTTCTGCCCCACGCAGCGCGGCTTTCGCCATGAATTTCAACGATTGTCCGGTATCCATCGCCTCAACAAAGGCGATTTCCTCGGCACGAGCCTCAATGGCATTGGCGATTCTGTGCAGCAGCTTTTTGCGCGCATCGCCACCAAGTGCTGCCCATGCTGGAAATGCAGCGCGGGCCGCCTTGGCGGCCAGATCAATATCAGCCGCCTTGCCGTGGGCCACGCGGCCCAAAGGCTTCAGATCAACCGGAGAGATCGTCTCAAAGGTCGCGCCATCAAGGGCCGCAACCGCCTCGCCGTTGATGTGGTTCAGAACGCCATCTTGCGCAAAGCGGGCAAGGTAATTCTTCGCCTTTTGAATATTGTCTTCAAGCTTGGACATAGTCTCTCCGTCGTCTCGTTCAGGCAGCGGACGTGCAGACGTGCTGCGGCCCTGTTGCGCATCAATCTCTGTTGGATTTGGGGGCCGAAAGTGAGCCGTCAGCCGGTCTTTTGTCGCAGCCGGGGATGAATGGCGTTCTTTTTCCAGCTCAGGTCCGGATCGATCTCGCGGATCTCCAGCGTCAGGGCAAAATGGGGCGTCTCAAAGAGGGTGGCGAGTTCTTCCGTCACTACGGCAAAAATGCGCTCACCCACCCGCTTTTTATCATCAGCACTGCGCCCGACACCGACCCGGAACGACATGTCGATGAAGGCGTTTTCTGGCAATCTGTCGGCAATGGCATAAGCCTCTGCACGAAACGCACGAACCCGAACCGCGCCAATTTCAAACAATCCCGTTGCCAGCAGCTCATCCAGAATTCGGCCGCACAGAGCATCAAAATCAACCCGGCCATCAAGGTTGGATGAGTATTCAATATTGAAATGCGGCATAGTTCCTCCACCGCTGACCATTTGGCTCCCCCGCCAATATAGTTATCATGTTAAATATATTGGCGACAGTGTCAAGCGGTCCTGATCATAATTATCGTTGCTGAGTGATGGCTGGCGAGGCGATGTTGACAAAGCTCCGATCGAAATACAGCAGCGCTTCCCCGTCGCTGCGGGTGCGAATGTCAACAACCTCACCGATCATGATATTGTGCGTGCCCACCAGACGGGCTTCTTTCAGGTAGCAGTCAAATGACACAATGGCTCCCGCCAGCGCATGATTGCCGGAGGCAAACTCGACCCACTCCGCAGCGGCAAAGCGCGACGCCATATCCTGCTCCCGGCCTGCAAAAAAGCCTGCCAAATCCTTGTGATCGCCTGTGAGGACATTCACGCAGAAACGGCGGTTCTCCATAAAAAGTCCGGTCTGGGCCGAGCGACTGTTCATGCACACCAGCAAGGTTGGCGGCTCATCCGTCACCGAGCACATGGCGGTGGCGGTGAACCCGCCGCGTCCGGCAGGTCCATTGGTGGTGATGACATTGACTGGCGCGCAGACCCGCGCCATGGCATCTCGAAATTCAGCTTGCGATACAGGTGTAGGGAGCATGACCGCCGTCCTTATTCGGCGGCATCGCGCAGAGCATCCGCGCGGCCATCAAGCGGTTGCAGCCAGGTATCTCCGGTCCAGCCGTGCTCGTCGTAATCGCCCATGCAGGTATCCACCAACGCTTCCATGTCGCGCAGCACCCTGCCCTTTTCGGCACCCTTCAACACCTGAAGGCGCACATCTTCCGGCGTTCCGGCATAGTTCAGACTCATAGAGCGCATGGCGGCCGCCAAATTCCGTGCCTGTGGCATCCCAGAGCAATTTCATGATCTTGATGCGCTCCTTGTGGCCCATATCGTTGGAGCCACGCACATATTGCGCCAGATAGCGATCAATCTCGGGATTGGCGAAATCCTTGGCCGATGATGGCAGGTAAATCAGGCCGGAAGCCACAGAGCGGCGGATCAGGTCGATAATGCGCGGATAGGCATCCGACATGAAGGCGCGGTAGCAAAGAGCCGCTTCGAGGTTCGGCAATTTGGCACCGCCCACCCATTCCTGCGGATTGCGCGCCATGGCATCGTAAAACGCCTTGAACTTGTGTCGCAGCGCAATCACCTCACCCAGCATGGCCTGATTGCCACGGAAAGCATCGCCGCCAGTGGCGCGCAACGCCTTGGCCAGCAGACCCGCCAGAAACTCCAGCTTGACGATAAAACGACCGCAACCCTGAAAGCAGAAGCCCTGCATGAAGCCGGACATGACCGTGAACGACAGAATACGCTTGGCATCCTTGTAGATCAGCACATCTTCCCACGGCACGAACACGTTATCGAGCACGAGGATCGCATCATTTTCATCAAACCGCGATGACAGTGGATAGTCAAACGGCTGACCTAAGCGGTTTGAGGCTTCCTCATAAGAGGTACGGCAGAACATTTTGACGCCTGGCGCATTCATCGGAGCAATGAATGTGAGCGACAGGGATGGGTCTTCTGTCACCGTGGCCGATGCCTGCGCCAGAAGATTGTAATGGGTCAGCGCCGAGGAGGTGGCCACAACCTTGGCCCCGGAAACATAAACCCCCGCATCGGTTTCCTTGGTCACATGGACAAAAACGTCCTTCACATGCTCGGCGGGCTTATGACGATCGATCGGTGGATTGACAATGGCGTGGTTGAGAAACAGCGCTGATTCCTGTGTGCGCTTGTGCCATGCGCGGGCATTGCCGGCATAATCGCCATACCATTCGGCGTTGACGTTCAGCGTATTCATCAAAGACGCTTTATAATCGGCGGTGCGGCCCATCCAGCCATAGGTCATGCGCGCCCATTCGGTAATCGCGCCCTGCTGGGCAACCAGATCATCCACAGAGCTGGCATGCTTGAAAAATTTGTGGGTATAGCCGCCATTGCCAGTATCGGTTGGCGTGGTCAGAATGTCCTTCTTGGCCGGGTCGTGCAGGGCATCATACAGCCGGGCCAGAGAGCGCACGGAATTGCGCATGGAGGGGTGGGTGGTAACATCATCTACCCGCTCACCATTGATATAAACTTCGCGTCCATCGCGTAGCGATGCGATATATTCAGCACCGGTGAATGGACGTGTTTTTTCACTGCGGAAATCTTCGGCTTTCATCTCAGTTCCTCCCTTGACGATGATCAAACCGTAGCCCTTGCCATTCACGTCAACCATGGACAGAATGGCAAAATCAATTGTACTTTTTTCGGCGGATGCCTTCTCATGACTGTTCCCAGCTTTTTCATTTACGGTGAGCCGGACAGGCAATTGGACATCGGCTTTCTGCATGTCGAAACCGTGATGGAGCGCAGACACATGCATTATGGCCGTGTTGATGCCCATAAACATGACCGAATGGCGCAAATAACCCTCTGGACGAGCGGTCACGGCAGCTATTTCATCGAAGATCAGCAATTGGATTTTATTGCACCGGCTGTGTCTTTTGTACCAAGCGGCGTGGTGCATGGATTTACCGTTGCCGCCGATGTTGCCGATGCAATCGTTGCCTCTATCGCTGACAGTGCCCTTCCCCAAATTGCAGCGTTTTCATCGCTCAATTTCGATCAACCCATCATGGCCCGTGGACAGAGTGATCATCCGGCCTGGGCCAAGCTTCTCGCCATCATGCAGCGCCTGCATGATGACTATCGGCAAGGCCATGTGGCATCGCTTGCGGCGCTGGTGGCCGTAGCCACCAATGACCTCGCCAGCCTTGACCATGCCCCGGCAAAAGGCGGCAATGGGCTGGCGCAGGCCTTTCGACGCCTTGTCGATGCGCATTTTCGTGAAAACTGGCCCGTTGAACACTATGTTTCAGCGCTTGGCACCACGCCGCATTTGCTCGGCAAATCCTGCCGGCAGGCCTATGGTCTCTCGGTCAAGGCTTTCATCGATGAACGCCGCCTGCTGGAAGCAAAGCGGCTTCTTCTGTTTACCGTGCGCTCCGTGGAAGATGTGGCCTATGAAATCGGCTTTCACGATCCGGCCTATTTTTCCCGCTTTTTCAACAATCGCACCGGCTTGCCGCCGGGCGAATGGCGCAATGGACAAAAAAACCGACCTGCCTGAGGCCACAGAGTCTTGCGATCTTGGCCAGAATGGAACAATGAACGTGTTAAGATAATATAAGAGCTGGAAGAGAATGGCTGACGGACCCCTGAAACCGCAGGAAAA
Source organism: Agrobacterium vitis (assembly GCF_037039395.1). Taxonomy (NCBI): domain Bacteria; kingdom Pseudomonadati; phylum Pseudomonadota; class Alphaproteobacteria; order Hyphomicrobiales; family Rhizobiaceae; genus Gillisella; species Gillisella vitis. The sequence goes on from NZ_CP146241.1 coordinate 91,277, forward strand.
CGCAGAGGCGCTGGAAGGTGTGACAGCACCCCGCGCCACGCGCCGTTCCCTGCCCATTACCCTGTTGCGCGCCCGTGAGGCGGTGATGAGCCATTTTCGACCCATGCTGGCGCAGCATGATGTGACCGAACAGCAGTGGCGGGTCATCCGTGTTCTGCACGAGGCTGGCACGCTGGATGCTTCAGAAGTGGCGGAGCGCGCCTTTATTCTTGCGCCGAGCCTGACGCGAATGATCCGCTCGCTGGAAGAGCGCGGCTTTATTTCCAAGCACAAGGACAGCGCCGACGGGCGCCGCGTGCTGCTCAAAATCGCTCCTGCTGGAGACATGATCATCCGCGAGGTTATGCCCGACAGCCGCAAGATCTATCAGGATCTCGAGAATCGCTTCAGCCGCGAGCGGATGGAGATTTTGCTGGAGCTTTTGGACGAACTCGCCTCTTATCGCAACGAAGCTGGCGGATCACCGCAAGAGGATTGATCGTCAGTCTGTCGCAGCCGTGGGAAGCATCGCAGTTTTGCGCATGCGCTTGCGCTCGGCCACCATCAGCATATCGATAAAGGATCTCACCTTGGCGGGTCGAAATCTGGCCGGTGGAAACACGGCGTAAATGCCCCCCTGCGGCAGCGTCCATTCCGGTAAGAGGCGCACCAGTTTCCCGGCCCGCAGATCAGCCTCCACCATATAATCCGGAAACACAGCAACGCCGACACCAGCCGCCATGCAGGCGTAGGCCGTCGGTGTTTTATCCGTGGTCACGATGGGTTGGGCTTCAATGGTGACGGTCTCCGCCTTGCCACGGGAGAAGGTCCAGCGAAGGGCGTTTTTCAACGCCCTGTTGGCAATCCAAGGCAGGAGTGCTGCATCCGTAGGCGCAAGATTCGCAGCAATGCCGCTGGCAACGGCGGGTGTTGCAACGAGAATTTGTTCAAATGTGCCAAGCCGCCGTGCCTGATGGCTGGAATCTGACAACCACCCGACCCGGATGGACAGATCGATTTTTTCGGCAATCAAATCACTGACGCTGTCATCAAAGATGACATCGACATGCATTTGAGGATTGGCTTTTCGATACTCGGCAATTGTCGGAGCCACAACGGCTGCGCCATAGTCGAGCGGCGCGGTCAGCGTCAGCGTTCCCGATGGCTCTGCACTGCGTAGCGACATTTCTCCATAGGCGGCTTCGGCCTCGCGCAAAATCAGCACGCAGCGCTGATAGAACAGTTTGCCATCCTCTGTGGCATGCAGTCTGCGGGTCGTGCGCATCAGCAGCGTCACGCCCAGTTCCTCTTCAAGCCTTGCGATCTGGTGGCTGACAACGGCCTTGGCCACGCCCATGCGATCCGCCGCCGCCGTAAAAGACCCGGCTTCAACAACAGCCGTGAAGAAGATCAGTCGATTAAGATTCAGCAGGTCGCTCATCATTGTCTCATTCAATCATACAGTCTGTATGATTGAATGATATTTATTGACGATTCAAGACCTGAGATAGTGATGCAAAGTAATTCACCATCGAGGGACTTTCCAATGATCACGCGCCGCGAAACCTTCAAACTTGCCGCCGCTGCTGGCCTTGCCGCAGCCCTGCCCCTGACCATGGCCCGTGCGGCTGGCAGCCCGCTGGCATGGACATTCTTTCAGGCCAATGAAGCAGGCTTTCGCCGCACACCTGTGCTGCTCACGGGCAAGAAAGATGCAATCCTTGTCGATGGCGGCTTTACCCTTGCCGATGGCAAAACGGTTGCGGATGCCATCAAGGCAACCGGCAAGCGTCTGACCACGATCTATATCAGCTGCAATGATCCGGATTATTATTTCAGCCTGCGTCCGATTGTTACAGCCTTTCCCGATGCGAAGGTCATTGCCAAACCGGCCACTGTTGAAGCCATCAAGGCCAATGTCGAGGCAAAATTGAAGGTGTGGGGACCGCAGCTCAGGGAGAACGGCCCGCAAACGCTGGCCGATGTGGTGATCCCGCAAGCATCCGACGCCACCTCGCTTGATCTCGAAGGCAATGCAATCGACATCATTGAAGTGCCGGATATGCATGACCGTCGCTACCTCTATGTGCCGTCGCTTGAAGCCGTATTCGGTGGTGTTCTGGTCGATTCCGGCAACCACGTCTGGGTTGCCGATACGGCAACCGTTGCACTGCGCGCGGCGTGGATCAAGGCGCTTGACGGCATCATTGCCCGCGCACCCAAAATCGTCGTGCCCGGACATCAGGTTGAAGGTGCGCCGCAAGGTCTCGACGCCGTCAAGTTTACGCGCGACTATCTGATTGCTTTCGAAGAAGAAATGGGGCGCACCAAGGACAGCGCCGAGCTGATCGCGACCATGACAAAGCGGTATCCGAATCTGGCAGACGCATCATCGCTTGAACTGGGTGCCAAGGTGGCAAAAGGTGAAATGAAGTGGGGTTGATACCCACGTCTCCACCAAGCACGATGCAAGCGTTGCATACCAACTATTAAGAGGATCATTTAATGGCGAAAATTGCTCTTATCGGTGCCTCCGGCAATGCCGGAGCGCGTATTTTGAAAGAACTCGCTGATCGCGGTCACACGGTGACAGCGATTGCCCGCAATCTTGAAAAGATTGCATCCTTGCCATCGGTTACGGCAGTTAAGGGCGATGTTTATGACAAGGACGGGCTTGCGCTCATCCTCAAGGGACATGATGCCGTCATCAGCTCCGTACACTTCACCGCCAGCGACCCGGATCTGCTGATCGAGACGGTACGGGCATCGGGCGTTCGCCGGTATCTGGTGGTCGGCGGCGCTGGCAGCCTGGAGGTTGCTCCCGGCGTGACACTGTTGAGCACGCCGCAATTCCCCGAGGCCTACAAGCCAGAAGCAACCAAGGGCGGCGAGTTTCTCGACACGCTGAAGACCATTGACGATCTTGATTGGACCTTCCTGTCTCCATCGGCAATGTTCGAGCCGGGCGAGCGCACCGGCACCTTCCGTCTCGGCAAGGATACATTGCTGGCCAACGACGAAGGCAGCCGGATTTCCTTCGAGGACTATGCCATCGCGCTTGTCGATGAAATTGAAACGCCGAAGCACATCAAGCAGAGATTTACTGTCGGTTACTAAACATTCTATCGCAGAGCGTTTCCGTTCAAAACGGAAACGCTCTGCGTTTTTGTCATGACGGCAAAAGGGTCTCTGCGTCACGGGCCAATGCAAGTGTATCTGTCACCTCATTTCCCTCCCGCTGCACTTAATCCCGCATCAAGCGCTGTCAGGATGCGATTGACATCTTCAGCGGTGATCACCAGCGAGGGAGACAGGATGACATTGGAGCCTGAGGTGCGCACCATCACGCCTGCGTCATAGGCGACATCCTGCACCTTTTGCACGGTATCCTTCGGCGCTCCGGTTTTCAGCTCACGGTCGCTCACCAGTTCCAGCGCGCACATCAATCCCTTGCCGCGCACATCGCCAATCAATGCGTGGCGTGTCTGCAATTCCTTGAGGCCAGCCAGAAGCTCATCGCCCCGCGCGCTGGCATTTGCTGCAACGTCCAGACGTCTGGTTTCCTTCAGCGTCGCCAATGCGGCGGCAGCGCCAACGGGATGGCCGGAATAGGTATAGCCGTGGCCAATCGAGCCAAAGCTGTTCTTGTTGGATTCAAACACTTCCGCGATCTTGTCGGACATCATCACCGCCCCGAAGGGGAAATAACCATTGGTAATGGCCTTGGCGGTGGACATCATATCCGGTTTGACGCCCCACAAACGTGATCCGGTCCATGCTCCGGTTCGGCCAAACGCGGTAATCACCTCATCGGCAATCAACAAAATACCATGCTTGTCGCAGATGGCGCGCATCATCGGCATGAAGGTTTCATGCGGCACAATGATGCCGCCAGCCCCCAGCACCGGCTCCATGATCAAGGCTGCGATGGTGTCGGCTCCCTGAAAGGCAATCTCATCTTCGAATTGACGGGCAATGGCGGCGGCGATGTCTGCCGGATCATTCAGCCCAAACGGATTGCGATAGGCATAGGGTGCCGCCAGATGGAAAACACCGGGCAGAAGCGGTTCATAATTGCGGCGGAAATTGCTATTGCCGTTCACCGAAGCGCCGCCAAAATGGGTGCCGTGATAGCCTTTTTTCAGCGCGAAAAACTTGGTGCGTTCCGGCTGGCCATTGACCTTGTGATATTGGCGGGCAAGCCGCAGGCAGGTTTCCACCGAATCCGAACCGCCTGATGTGAAGAAGGACCGGCTGAGACCATCTTCCTTGAACCATTCTGCAAGCTCGAAGGACAGTTCGATCAATGGCGGATTGGTCGTGCCGCGAAAGGCGGAATAATAGGGCAGCACATCCAGCTGTTCGCTGATGGCCTTTTTGATCGGATCGCAGGAATAACCAAGATTGACATTCCAAAGTCCGCCAACCCCATCCAGCACCGTTTTGCCATCAATATCGGTGATTTCAACACCGGACGCCGATGCAATGATGCGCGGCGGGTTTGCCAGCATTTCTGCCGGATGCGCCATCGGATGCCAGACATGGCGGGCGTTGTTTTCAGTCAGGAAATTTGTCTCGCGCATGGCGATGTCCTCTTTTCTCAAAGTCCAAGCATGGAAAGGGCGCGGGCATAACCGTCCGCAGGGCGTGTGACGTCGAAATGAATGCTCGGCAGGTTCACCGCTTGCGCGCCCCCAATGTTCTTCAACTGATCGTCAACGAAGACGCAGGACTCGCGCGGCAGGCCGATCTCGCTGATCACCTGTTCATAGGCACGCGAATCCGGCTTCAGGATCTTCGTATAAGTCGCATCCACGATCACATCGAAGAGATCAATCAGCGGGAAGCGTTTGCGAAATTCGACACCGTAAAACAGATCAAGCTCGTTTGACAGAATGGCAAGTTTCAGTCCCGCCGCTTTGGCGCGGGTGATGGCGTCGCGCGCTTCCGGGCGCAGCACCAATTCGGCTTCTGCTCCGCGCGCCCGCTGCACGAAGGTTTGCATGTCGGTCCAGTCTTCGCCAACAAGCTTGCCGACTTCGCGGGTCCGCTGCATCCAGTAATCGCGCTCGGTGATTTCGCGCTTTTGCATCGATGTCCAAAGGGCATCATTGTCGGCATCGAACGGGCCGCGCCATGTGAGTGTGCCGGGTTCAAGCCCCAGAGCCCGCTCGGTAATGTCGTGGGTTTCGAACAATGTGCGGGTCACAACCCCGCCGAAATCAAGGATCAGTGCACGATTGCCTGTCATGGTTTGCCTTCCGGAATAATGCCTTGCGCGACCCAGTCGTCAAAGACGGCAAGGGCGCGAGCGGAAAATGCGGGGGAATTGATGTGGGCTTCAACCTCGTGAAGCGTCACAGAATCGGGGATGGCGCGGCGCATTGCCTGCGTGAAGGCCTCAAGTCCTCCCGGATCATGCAATGGCTCGCCCGGTTCATCCCAGGCTTGCACACCGTGCAAGGGCAGCAGAAACGCAACAGGCGCATTGGCGCGGGAAAGCTTTTCGCCGATCAACGCCGCGGTTTCCCGCCGCCCATGATGCGATGTGGTCACAGAGCCGATCAACCGGTTGTGCGCATGGTAGGGGCGGTCTGCCAAAGCGGCGGGCACGGGTTGCCAGGCCGGAAGATCAACCATATCCATGGCGCCGGGAGCCACCAGCTGCGGAATACCGCAACGGCCCGCGTTTTCCAGGCGATCCGCGCCTGACGTGACGACCGTGCCGTTCTGGTGATTGACGACCTCCTGAACACAGAAATCAAAAACGGCAGAGAAGCCGTTTTGCGCCGCAATCGCCTCAAACGCACGGCCACCCATGCCGGTTGCATGGAAGATAGCCACGTCATAGCCGCGTTTTTCAAGCTCGGGGCGCAGATGCTTCATATATTTGAGGCAGGACGAGCCAAGCGAGGTGATGCCAATCAGCGGCTTGTCTGCCGCAGGCTTCACGCTTGCACGCGCGGCCCCCACAACCGCACCACAAGCCTGTGACAACACAGCGCGGCAAATGCCGTTCAATCCATAGAGACCACCGGCCCATAGAATCATCATCAAATCCGGCGCAATGCGCTCTGGCGGCAAAAGATGAGAATAGGCAATGGTTGACACCACAAATTTTGGCAGGCCCAGAGGCATTGCCAGCGCAACATCAAGCGCAAGGTCGGTGCCCATGGAGCCACCCAGAACGATCATGCCGTCCACCTTGCCGGTTGCGCAGAGGTTGCGGGTCAGCGCAACAGCACCTTCCGACATCAATGCCATCGCCGAATGTTCATCGCCGCTGTCAATAATGTCCTCAATAGTCACGCCTGCGGCTGCGGCGATGTCGTGTCTGGAATAGTCTGGCTGATAAGGCGGGTCCATTAGTACACTGACATCGACCATGACAGGTACGCCGCCCGCAGTGCGAATAATGTCTGCCATAAACTGAAGCTCGGCGGATTTGGTATCACCCGTGCCAATCACGAGAATGTTTGGCACGAGACTGTTTGGATTTTTCCCAATCGCTGATGGTGCTCGAAGACTCATTCAAGCTGTTCCCTTTGTTGATTTTGCTGTTCCCCAAGGTCGTTAAGACCCGTAGTATTTTTCTGAAATACGTTTGGCGGCTTCCGCCACCGATGCTCCAAAACCATTGAGCGTGTTGATATTGGCACGCACCAGGGGTGCGGCGATGGCAATGGTACCAACCGGCTGGCCGCTTGGTGCACGAATGGGCGCGCCGGTGCTGACCACACCGCTTTCAAGCCCCTGTTTGCTGATCGAAAATCCGCGCTCAACCGTTTCGGCAAGCATTTTTCGAATCTCGGACGCATCCGTGACCGTATGCTCGGTGAAGGATTCCAACGGGTTTGATAAAGCCGCATCAATCTGCTCCGGGCCGGAAAAGGCGAGATAGGCCAAGCCCGAAGCCGTGGCATGAAAGGGCAGATAGCTGCCAATTTCGACAATGACGCGATGAGCACGGGGCGAATCTTCAACGTGAATTGTCGCCACACGACCACCCGTGAATTCCGACAGGTGCACTGTCTCTTGCGACGCTTCAGCAAGCTCTTTGACAATGGGAATAGCCGTGCGCAGAAATGGATAACGCGCCTCGCGAATGCGGGCCAACCGCACGGGTGCCGATCCAATCCGGTATTTCCGGCTCTCCTGATCCTGCTCGACAAAGCCGTGTTTTTCCAGCTCCACAAGCAAACGCCGTGTGGTTGCCTTATCGAGTTCGCAAAGGCGGGCAATATCCGTAAGCCCCGCGTCATTGTTCAGCAGCGACAGGCTCTCCAGCAGTGACAAGGCTTTTCCGACGGTGCTCACGCGTTTGTCTCCCTCGTTCCGTCCGCAGATTCTTTCGATGGCGGCCCGGATGGAATCTCCTCGCGGGCCAAATCTACTTAACATGCGAATTAAGTTGACAGGTATGGATGTTATTTGCAAGTCTATATTTGAAGTTACGGTTCATTATTTGAACCAATACTCCGATTGGCGCAGAACAAGATAAAAATCACCCGCCCTTCGATCCGGATTCGCATTGGGAAGCTGCTCGCCGCGACAAAAATGTCCGGAGCAAAATCGGATAATCCAAAAGGGGAACGTTAAAACAATGGATCATCAACTCTCTAAAAGTGCAGAGGAAAATCAGCTGCGCAAGAACAGTCTTGGCGTCGGAGCCGTGACCTTTCTGGTGGTGTCGGCAGCGGCACCTCTGACGGCGGTGGCAGGCGGTGTTCCGCTGTCCATGTTGCTTGGCAATGGCGCTGGCATTCCGCTGACATTTCTGCTGGTCACAGCCATTCTGGTGCTGTTTGCCGTCGGCTATGTTGCCATGGCACGCCACATCCGCAATGCCGGGGCCTTTTATGCCTATACGGCGCAAGGTCTTGGCGGCATGATGGGCGGAGCTGCGGCGCTCATCGCCATTCTGGCTTACAATGCCATGCAAATCGGCATCTTCGGCATGTTTGGTGCCGCAACCTCCGGCCTGTTTGCAGGTTTCGGCCTCACCTTGCCATGGTGGGTCTGGACCTATCTCGGCGTGGCCATCGTTGCGATTTTTGGCTATCGCCGGGTGGATTTTTCGGCGAAAGTGCTGACGGTTCTCGTCATTCTTGAATATCTCGTGGTGCTGGTCATTGATGCTGCGATTTTCATTAAGGGTGGAGACAGTGGCCTGTCTGCCGTTCCGTTTACCCCCACTGCCCTGATGAGCGGCTCGCCAGCCATCGGCATCCTGTTTTGTTTTGCCTCCTTCATCGGTTTTGAGGCCACCACAATCTACAGCGAAGAAGCGCGCGAACCCCACAAGACCGTTCCGCGTGCAACCTATATTTCGGTGCTGATCATCGGCCTTTTCTACATGCTGACCTCATGGTTGATGGTCAATGGTGCGGGCGTAGACAAGCTGGTGCCGGAGCTACAGGGCCTCGCCGATCCCACCACTTTCCTGTTTGCTCTCGCCGAGCGCTATGTTGGCACATGGATCACGTTGGTCATGCAAATCCTGTTTGTTACCAGCCTGTTTGCCGGCGTTCTGGCATTCCACAATGGCGTTGCCCGTTACATGTATGTTGCCGGGCGTGAAGGCCTGTTGCCCAAATCCGTCGGCACCACGCACCCCATTTTCCAAAGCCCGCATGTTGGCTCGGTGATTCAGACGGTGATTACCGTGCTGGTCGTCGCCGTGTTTGCCCTCACCGGGCAAGACCCGGTGCTGGCGATGTTCTCATGGCTTACCAATGTTGGCACGCTGGCCATTATTCTGCTGATGGCCTTCACCGCTTTTTCGATTGTCGTCTTTTTCAGCCGCAATCCCGGGCTTGAAAACAATCTGCTGGTCACCAAGGTTCTGCCCATTGTTACCGGCGTCATTCTGGCATGGCTGGTCTTCTACATTTCCGCCAATTTCGGCAGCATTGCCGGTGCAAGCGGCGTGCTGGCGGTGTTTCTGCCGGGCCTTGTGCTGATCGCTGCCATCATTGGGTTGATCTGCGCTGCACGGTTGAAATCGGCTGACCCGGCCCGATTTGCGCGCTTGGGTGCAGGACAGGATGTGTAGCGGATTAAAACGCACCCAATGGCAGGCACCACGCCTGCCATTGGGGTTTGCAAAACAGTGATTTGCGAGGAATGAACATGCAGGACAAAATCAATAAGCTTCGAACGCTTCAAATTCCACCTCAGTCGCTGTTTATCAATGGTGCTTGGCACGCTCCCCTGAGTGATGCCTCGATGGACGTGATCTCACCCATCGACGGCAGCAGGCTGACCACCATTGCCGATGCGGGCGCACAAGACGTTGATCGCGCAGTCAAGGCAGCCCGCGCCGCCTTTGACAAGGGCCATTGGTCAAAAGCTGCACCTGCGGAACGCAAAAAAGTGCTGCTGCGGATTGCCGAGCTGATCGAGCGTGATGCGCTGGAACTGGCGGTGCTGGGCGTGCGCGACAACGGCACGGAAATCAGCATGGCGCTAAAAGCTGAACCGGGCAGCGCCAGCGCCACTTTCCGCTACTATGCCGAAGCAATTGATAAAATATACGGTGAAATTGCCCCGACAGCCGAGGGTGTGCTCGGTCTGATTCACCGCGAACCTGTTGGCGTTGTGGCCGCCATCGTACCGTGGAATTTCCCGATGATGATCGGTGCGTGGAAGATCGCGCCTGCCTTGGCAGCGGGCAATTCCGTGGTGCTGAAACCGGCGGAGGGTGCATCGCTTAGCCTGCTGAAACTCGCCAGCCTCTGCGCGGAAGCAGGCTTGCCGGAGGGTGTGCTGAATGTCGTGACCGGACGCGGAGCAATCACCGGTGAAGCCATCGGGATGCATCATGATATCGACGTGCTGGTGTTCACCGGATCAGGCGGTGTGGGCCGTCGTCTTCTGGAATATTCGGCCCGCTCCAACCTGAAACGGGTTTATCTTGAGCTTGGCGGCAAGTCTCCCAACATCGTGTTTGCCGATGCGCCGGACCTCGACAAGGCCGCCAAAACATCTGCGTTTGGTATTTTCAGAAATTCGGGACAGGTCTGCGTGGCGGGTTCGCGCCTTTTGGTGGAAAAATCCATTCACGAGGAATTTGCGGAAAAACTCGCCCGGATTGCCACATCGATCAAAGTGGGCGATCCCCTGTTGTTGAGCACAGAATCTGGAGCGATCTCCAGCGAAATCCAGCTTGAGAAGGATCTCGGCTTTGCAAAACAGGCCCTCGCCGAAGGCGCTCGACTGAGAGCGGGTGGCGCACGGATTATGGAAGAAACTGGCGGCTTTTACATGCAGCCAACCGTGCTGGATGTGACGCCGGACATGACCCTTGCGCGAGAAGAGGTTTTTGGTCCGCTTCTGGCCATCATCCCGTTTGAGACCGAAGCAGAGGCGCTGCACATCGCCAATGCAACAGATTACGGCCTTGCCTCTGCCGTGTGGACATCCAACCTCTCGCGCGCCCATAAAATGGTGCGCGGCATCAAGGCTGGCGTCGTCCATGTCAACACCTATGGCGGGGCCGACAACACAGTGCCGCTGGGAGGCGTCAAACAATCCGGCAATGGCCATGATAAGTCATTGCATGCGCTGGATAAATACGTTGACCTGAAAACTGCCTGGTTTCAGCTTTGATTGGTAGAAGACCTGTGCATCGATGACGGCCCCTCCGCCCAGAGCATCATGGTTTGGTGAGAGACGATGGACGATCTTGCCACGAGCATGACCCCAACCCAGTTTATGGGCGTGAAACCTTTAGCCTAAAGGCGCTCAACCTCGGGTGTTGCAACCAGTTTTGCGGCCTCGATATTTGCCAGTAAAAGTGCGTCGCGCATCGATTTTTCGGTGGCGAGGGCTGCGGCCATCACGCCGATGAACATGTCGCCGGCTCCATGCGTGCTTTCCACTTTCACCTTCACGGCAGGCAGGACGATTTCGTCTCCGCCTCGACTTGCATAGGCGACACCCGCGCCGCCTGCGGTGACGACAACGGATGGGAAGTTCACTAATAGTTTTCTTGCCGCTTCCAATGCGCCATCGAGCGTTTCGACAACCGGGACACCCGCCAGCATTTCAGCCTCGATGGCGTTGACGACGATGATGTCGATCAGGTTTTGAAGGTCGGCTGACAAGGTTCGCGCTGGTGCGGCATTGATCAGGACGCGGCCCCCAGCCTGCCGGACGGCCCTTGCTGCGGCGACATTAGCTGCGTCGGGGATCTCGTTCTGCAAGACCAGAACCGTTGTCCGGTCCAGCAGTTCGGCTGCTGCGGCAACATCCTGATCGCCAAGCGTCAGGTTGGCGCCGGACACAATAACGGCACCGTAATCGCCCTGCGCATCGAAAATCGCCACGCTCATGCCGGTGGCGTGGCCGGTAGACGCTGCTGCGTCGCGCCGCACGAAGCGATCATCAACCTGTCGGCGTTTGAGATTTTCCAGCAGAAACCGCCCAAATTCGTCGTCGGCAACCGCGCCGATCATGAATGTCGAGACGCCGGTCTGCGCTGCCGAGACGGCCTGATTGCCACCCTTGCCGCCGCTTTTGGGGTGCCAGGACGTGCCCGCAACCGTTTCTCCCTGACGTGGCCGGTCTGGACCGAAGACCGCGATATCATAATGCAGGCTGCCGAAAACGGTGACGATAGGCGAGGATGTCATGGAAGGCGATCTCTACGTTTGGAGGTAACGGCGGACATGGTGCGGTCGAGATTGCGCTCGGCGGCCTGATAGTCGCGCTGGGCGACGGCGACAAAAATGGCGTCGAGAATATTGAGCTGCGCGATGCGCGCCGCGGCATTTTCCCCCATCAAAGGCGAGCCTTGTGCGGTGGAACACAAGACCACTTCGGCGGACTGGGCGAGCGCGGAGGAACCGTAATTGGTAACGGCAATGGTGCGGGCGCCGTTCTTGCGGGCAAGTTGCAAGGCCTCGATCACGGCAATCGTATTGCCCGAATGCGAAAAGCCAATGGCGACATCGGTATCGGCAAGAAGGGCCGCCGACATCAGCATCATGTGTGAATCATCGAAGACGCTGGCGCGCACGCCAATTCTCAAAAACTTGTGGGCCACGTCCCGGGCGATCTGCGCCGAGCCGCCGACGCCGTAGAAATCCCGGTTTCGAGCCTTATGGAGCATGTCCGCCGCCTGGTCGAAGGCTGTCATGTCCAGAATGGCAAGCGTTTCCTCAAGGGCGTGGATCGAGGTGCGAAAGACTTTCTGGACGATTTCAAGCGAGGTGTCGTCAACCGATAATTCCTGATGCATTTCGGTGGTCGGCTGGCGGTTATACTGGCTGACGGCAGAGCGGAAATCCCGAAAGCCTGAAAAGCCGAGCTTCTTGGTGATCTTCACCACCATGGCTTCCGAAACCCCGGCATTTTCGGCGATCTGCTTCAGCGAGGTCTCTTCGCTGAAATCACGCATGCCGAAGACCGTATCCACGACCTTTGCTTCCAGCGGCGTCAGCATCGGCATCATCATGCGAATGCGCGGCCCCACCGCCTTCATGTCAAAGCCATCAGCGTTCATTCCCGTCCCCTTGTCGCGCGATCAATCATCATTGCGACGAGGATTATAAGGCCGGTGGCGAGCAGTTGATAGAAGGCCTGGACATTCATCAGCGTCAAACCATTGCGCATGGCGCCGAGGATGATGGCGCCGAGAATGGTGCCGACAATACTGCCCTTGCCGCCCATCAGCGATGCACCGCCAATCGCCGCTGCCGCAATTGCATCCAGCTCCCAGAGATTGCCGAGAATGGGCTCGGCGGCCCCAAGGCGGCCAATCAGGATGAGAGAGGCGAGTGCGGCGAGCCCGCCGGAAATCACATAGGCGGTAATCTTGGTGCGGGCGATTGGAACGCCTGCCACGTAAGCCGCTTCCTCATTGCCGCCAACCGCCATCAGGTATTCACCAACAGGCGTCTTCTTGAGCAGCACCCAGGCGGCGATCGACACGCCGGCAACGATCAATACCGGGATTGGCAGGCCCATCAGGGTTCCATTGAACAGCGCTCGAAAGCCGGGCGGAATGCCCAGCACCGGATTGCCGCCGGTGAAGATCAGCGCGATGGCGCGGTAAGTGCTAAGTGTTCCCAGCGTAACGATGAAGGGTTGCAGGCCGATATAGGCGACGAGCACACCATTGATGAAGCCGCACACCGCGCCGACCCCAAGCCCGGCGAGGATCGCCAAAGGGATGGGCGTGCCGCCCAGCAGCAGCGTTGCGGTCATCACGGCGGCGATGGCGGCGGTTGGCCCGACCGACAGATCGATGCCGCCTGAAATGATCACCAGCGTCATGCCCAGCGCCAGGCAGGCGTTGATGCTGGATTGCTGGAGGATATTGGTGAGGTTGCGCTCCGACAGGAAGCCGGGAACGAGCGTCGCAAATACCGCCATAATGACGATGAGGCCTATCAGCGTTCCGGCATCACGAAGCGAGACGGAAAAGCGGCGAAACGCCGGGGTGGCCGGGACGGATTGGCTGACGGCGGATGAAGAGGCGGTCATGGAGAAAGATCCTCTCTGTTTATGCAGGATGTGCGATGGCGGCAGCACCGGCACTCGCTCCTGGAATGGCGTGGGCGAGAATGGCGCTTTCCGTCAGTTGGTCGCGCGCGATCTCAGCGGCGATCTGGCCTTCTCGCATCACCAGCACCCGGTCGGAGAGCCGGATGACTTCGGGAAGCTCGGAGGAGACGACGATGATCGAATGGCCTTCGCGGGCCAGGGCTTCGATCAATTGGTAGATCTCGGATTTTGCCCCGACATCGATACCGCGTGTCGGTTCATCAAACAGCAGGATCTGTGATTTGGCCGCCAGCCAGCGGGCAATGATGGCCTTTTGCTGGTTGCCGCCGCTGAACAGGCGGATAGGGCGATCAAGCTGAAATGGCCGCAGGTTGACCCGCTTCAGCAAATCCTGCGCGCTGGCGCGCAGTTTTCCGGTGCGGATCAGACCGGCAGATGAAAAGCTGGGAAGTGAGGCGAGTGCCATGTTCAAACTGACCGGACGCAACGGGATGATGCCTTCGCGCTTGCGCTCTTCCGGCACAAGGCCGATACCTGCGGCAATCGCGTCACGAGGATTGCGCAGGCGCAGATCCTTGCCATCGATGGCCATCGACCCCTCGCTCAAACGATCGACACCGGCGATCAACCGCAGCAATTCCGTGCGTCCCGAACCGACCAGCCCGGCAATGCCCAGCACTTCCCCCCTTTTCAGGGTGAAGGAGACATTTTTGATCTTGGTGGCTGAAGACAGATTGTTGGCTTGCAGCCTGACCTGATCGGTCACGAAGGAATGATGGGTTTCCTGCATCAGTTCACGCCCGACCATCATGGCAATGACCTGTTTTTCCGACGTGGCTTTCATGTCGACGATGCCGACGAGCTTGCCATCCCGCATGACGCTGGCGCGTTGGCAGATACGGAAAACCTCGTCCATCTTATGGGAAACATAGATGATCGACACGCCATGGGCCGAAAGACCGGCAATCACCTCAGCCAGCCGGTCGAACTCGCTCGGCGTCAAGCTGGAGGTCGGCTCGTCCATGGCGATGACCTTGGCCTTATCAAGCAGGGCGCGGCCGATCTCGACAATCTGCCGCTGCGCGACTTTCAGGCTGGAGATAGGCGCGGAGACGTCAATGCTGCTGTCGATCATCGACAGTGCTTCGGCGGCCCGCTGTTCCTGCTCCCGGCGCGCAACGAAAAGCCCGCCCATATGGGGCAGCGAATGGCCGAGAAACATGTTCTGGGCAACACTCAGATGCGGCACCTGTTGAAGCTCCTGATGGATCATCGCAATGCCGGCCTGTCTTGCATCAAGCGGCTTGCGAAATGCGACAGTTTTGCCATCGACGAGAACACTGCCGGAGGTTGGCCGGAAGACGCCGGATAGAATGCGCAGAAGCGTTGATTTTCCGGCGCCGTTTTCACCCAGCAGTCCGTGAATTTCTCCGGGCGCTACGTCAAAGCTGACCTCCGTCAGCGCGTTGACGCCGGGAAAGCTCTTGGAGATTGTTTCAAATCCCAGTCTTGGCACCATCTCTCACCCTCCTCCTGCAAGACGCACGATGCCGGCCATGACAGCTGGCATCGCTTTTAAGTTTTTGTTTTGCATCGGATTTATCCGAGAACCGGTTCTTAACTTTCGGTCCGATGCTCTGACCTCGATTACTTGGCAGCCTTGGCGTCTTCCATCAGCACAGCGCGCACATCGACGCCCTTGCCCTGGTAGCGGGCGAGGTTGTCGGCGGTGATCAGCGCCTGGGGCGTGGCGACGACGCGCGGCAGTTTCTGGCCGGCAACGAGCCGAAGGGCTGTTTCCATGGCCACTTCACCTGTTAGAACCGGAAAGCTATCGACGGTGCCGGTCAGTTCACCAGCCTTGATCGAGGCATAGGCATCCGAAATGCCATCGGTGCCGAAAACAGCGACCTTGCCAGCAAGCCCTGCCGCCTTGACGGCTTCGACCACGCCCAGCGCCATGCCGTCATTGTTGGCATAGAAGCCGATAAGATCGGGGTGTTGGTTGAGGATATTGGTCGCGGCATCGTAGGAGGTCTGGCGATCCCAATTGCCGGGAACGCTGGCGACGACCCTGAACTTGCTGTTCTCACCAATGGTGGATTTGAAGCCGTCGGTGCGCTGCACGGCGGCATAGACGCCAGCCTGGCCCTCGATGATCGCCACCTTGCCGCCCTGCGGACGGTTGGCGATGAACCATTTGGCGACGCGCACGCCATTGTCGCGCTGAACATTGCCGACATAGTGCTCGGCCTGCGGGATCACGGCATCATTGACGTCAACGACCGGAATATTGGCGGCCTTGGCCTGTTCGATCACCGGCTGAAGATTGGAATCCGTCTGTGGCGACACCAACAGGACGTTATAGCCTTGGGTGATCATCCCCTCGGCAATCGTCAACTGACCGAGTTGGTCGCCTTCGCTTTGCGCCGCCTGATAGGCGACCGGAATATTCTTCGCCTTGCCGAACGCCGCATAGCCTTCACCGAGCGACCGCCAATATTCGTTGGTCAGTGTCTTTGAGACTGCGCCCGCCTTGGTGCCGTCGGGAAGCTTCGGAAAGGGGCCGAACTTTGCTTCCAGCTGCGACCAGTCCATACGGTCTTTTTCAGTGTCGGAATTGAGCGGGGCAAGCTGCTGCGCAAAGGCTGCGCTGAACAGGAAGCTGGCAGCAAGGCCAGTGGCAAGCGTCATTTTCATCATGGTCTTCATCGGTTCCTCCCAGGTGGTATCATCAGGCACGCCTCCGGCATGCCTTTGGTTACAAAGGTTTGAAATCTTCGAGTATTTGGAGTGGCGGGTCTTAACCCAGCATCAGTTCCTGAACGATGGCCTGCGCGGACACGGCATCCTGACGGTCGATGGCGCCCGAAAGACGATTATCCTGATCGAGGCGATCGACAATCCGCAACATGCGCTTGACGGTCTGGATATTGACCTCACATTCATGGACGGGATCGAGACCCGTCATGTCCGGGAACGTGTCGAAGTAGATAGCGCCGTCATAGCCGTCCTTGCGGATCTGGCGCAGAAGCTCGATGGTCTGCTGGGTGTGGACCGCGCCCACCATCAGGCCATCGTCGCGCTTTGCATAGCCATCGTTGAGATGGACACCGAGAACGCGGCTGTGGCGGGCAATCAAGGCGGCGGCAAAGGCTGGCTGTTCATCGGCGTAGAGCACGTGGGCAAAGTCCAGCGTTACGCCAAGATTGGGCATATCGACATCCCTGATGGCTAGCAATGTCGTTGCTGCATCCGGCATCAGACTGTAGGAGCGAGGCTCGTTCGGCTTGTACTCAATGCTGATCTGGCAATCCGGGTCATGGGCGCAAACTTCACGAATTCCGTCAATTTCGTGTTGCCACAGTGTGTGATAATCGGCCTGAAAGGCATAGTCGAACCCATCCTGGCCGAGCCAGAGCGTCATCAATTGGCTTCCTGCGGCGCGGGCCGCATCAATCCCGGCCTTGGTGAGATCGATGGCTTCCCGCCGGACTGCCGGATCGGGATTGGTGAATGCGCCGATCTTGAAGGCGGGATTGGTATAATAGCGCATGGCGAACCCATTGATCGCCAGCCCCATATCGCCGATCTGGCGGGCCAGAACAGCAGGATCTTCGCCAACATGATCGGGATAATTGAGGTCGAGATCCGTGAGCCCATCGACTTTTGCGGCGCGCTTTGCCATTTGCAGCATGGTCGGCTTGCCGGACAGGTCCGGCCATTCAGCCTTTGGGCAGGAGGCAAAGGAATTCAGGCGGGTTGCAAATTTCAGCTGGGTCACGGCTCGGGCTCACTTTGATCGCTACACTTCATACTTCACAAAATAATTATAATTTGTAAAGTAAAAAATGCCGCAAACCCCAGTGAATTGCCTGGAGCCGACCTCAACGACGCAGCAGTGCCTCGATGTCGCTGCGCTCCGGCATGGCGGGCGCCGTTCCCCGGCGGGTCACGGCGATGCCCGCCGTCGCACATCCGAACCGGACCGCCTCAAGCGGGGCAAGTCCTTCGGCAAGGGCTGCCGCAAAACCGCCGACAAAGGCGTCCCCTGCCCCTGTCGTATCAATGACAGGCCCGGCGGCAATGGCCGGAACCGCCACCGAGGCATTGTGGCTATGAAACAATACGCCTCTGCTACCCAGCGTGATGATAACAGTTCCGACACCGCGCTCCAGAAGCACATCCCCCGCCCGCTTCGCATCTTCGAGCGTATCGAGCGGAAAACCAACCAATGCAGCGGCTTCGGTTTCGTTGGGAATGATATAGTCGCACAGCGGATAGATCGCCTCTGGAAACGGCTCGGCGGGGGCGGGGTTGAAGATGGTGGTAACGCCAGCCTCACGGGCGATCATCAGCCCGTGGTGGGCTGCCTCGGCGGGCTGCTCCAGTTGGGTCACGAAAATCGCGCTGGTCTCGATGGTTTGCCGTGCCGCCTCAACATCCTCGATGGTAATGGTTCCGGCAGCGCCGGGATAGACGATGATGGCATTGTCGCCCGTCTTGTCGTTGACATAGATGAACGCGGCACCGGTGGGCTGATCGTCCATAATGGTCAGCTTCGGCAGGACACCCGCATCCGCATAGGTCTTCAATGCCAGATCACCGAACGTGTCTAGGCCAATCTTCGAGATGAAGGAGACGCTGGCGCCCTCCCCAGTCCTTGCTCCAGCTTCTTGCTGCCGCCACGGCCTGGTTGGAGCCCTTGCCGCCCGGACCGACGGAAAAACCGCTGCCGGTGATCGTCTCGCCCACGACCGGCAGCCGTGCCGCAAGATAGGCGGTATCGGCGACGAAGATTCCGAGTATCGAAATGCCCTTGCCCATGCTGGTCTCCTTATACCGCAGCGGGTGGGATGACGCCCTTGGTGAACAGGAAGCAGCCGTAGAAACGGGTTTCCCCGGTCGAAATCACACAATAGGCCTTCTTCGCAAGATCGTAGAACGCAAACCGCTCAATGCCGTACATCGGCGACGGCTTGCCCTCGGCGTGGTCGATTTCCGCTTGCACCTCGTGTTGCACCGGTTGGATGTCGTCCGGCGCACCCATGACTTCCATACGGCCCGCCGAATTTTGCAGGGGCGTGTCGAGGGGCAAAACCGACAGCAGGACGCGCACGGCTTCTGCGGCTGACAGATTGGCCATCGACAGCGGGCGGCCCAGCACGGTCTGACGTGCCACACTATCGCTGGGGAAATTGGTGTCGGAAATCACAAGCGTATCGCCATGCCCCATGGATCGCAGCGCATGCAGCACGTCGGCATTCAGGGCAGGATGAAGATTTTTCAGCATGGGACACTCCTTGTTTAACTTAGCACACTGCAATGACTGGACTATTTGACCGCACCGGCGGTCAGGCCCTTGACGATATAGCGCTCCAGGAAAACACCGACCAGAACGAGCGGCATGATAGCGGCGGTGGCGATAGCGGCCATGGACCACCAATTGATGCCTTGCGAGCCGGTCTGGCTGGCCACCATGACAGGCAGCGTCTTGGCGTTCGAACTGGTCAGCAGCGCTGCGAAGAAATATTCGTTCCAGCAGAGAATGACCGAAAGAATGAAGGCTGCCACCATTCCCGGCAGGGCGATGGGCAACACGATCCGCATAAACGCGCCCCAGATCGAGCAGCCGTCAACCAGGGCTGCCTGCTCGAGTTCGACGGGGATCGTGTCGAACTGGTCGCGCATGATCCAGATGACGATGGGCAGCACCATCAGCGTGTAGACCAGGACGAGACCGGTTAGCGAATCCAACAGCATCAGGTGTTTATAGAGCACCAGAAACGGCATGGCGAGCACGACAGGCGGCAGGATCAACTGGGATAGGAAGAAGAACGAGATATCCTTATTGCGCAACCAAAGGAATTTGTAGGAAAACCGACTGAGGCCATAGGCTGCCAGCGATCCGATCACCACCGCCAGAAAAGAGGCTCCAGCCGAGGCGACGACGCTGTTGAAGAACCGCCGCATAAATTCGTCGCGCACTGTGGAGGCCACGAATATCGTATCCGGCGAAAGGCCGAGCGAGCGCCAGCCCTTCCAATCCGGCGTAAAATCCACGAAGGGAATGAGGTGGCCCTGGGTGACGTTGACGGCGGTCTTGAACGAGGTGGTCATGGTCCAGTAGATCGGGAATAGGGAGATGAAGGCCCAGAACACCAGCGCCGCGTAGATCAGCAGGCTGCCTGTCATGAAGCGAGGGCGGCGAAACCTGGTTTCGGGACCGCTATGGCGAGTGGGGTTGCGTGCCATGGTCTAACCCTCAGTTGGAACGTTGAAGCCAGCGGCTCGTCACCTTGAGGATGAGCGAGACGAAGATAATGATGATGACGAGATAAAACTCGGCCAGCATGGTGCCGTAGCCGACATTCGACCGGTCTCGATATTCCCGGAAGATGAAGCTGGAGACGGTATCTGTTGCGCCGCCCGGTCCGCCTGCGGTGACATTGATGACGATATCAGCAAGCTTCAATTGGAAAATGATCCGCAGGATAATCACGGTGACGCTGACCGGCAGCATCAGCGGAAAGGTGATTTCCTTGAAACTTTGCCAGCCGGAAGCGCCATCGACTTTGGCGGCCTCCTTGATCTCCGTTGGCAAGGCCTGAAGCCCGGCCAGAAGCAGGATCATCATGAAGGGGATCGACACCCAGGCATCCATGGCCATCAGCGAGAGGCGCGCGAGCCATGGGGTCGAGAAAAAGGCGGGGTTGTCCCATCCCAGATGCCGGGCAAGGGTTGCCGCCGGGCCGAAGCGATATTCCATCAGCGATTTGCCGATCATCCAGCTGACGGCAACCGGGCTCAGCATCAATGGCAGAAGGAAGGCAACCCGAAAGAATTTCCGGGCCTTGATCTCGGCGTTCAAAAGCAGCGCCAGGCCAAAGGCAATGGCATATTGCACCAGAACCGCCAGAACATAATAGACCATGTTCAACAGCGCATTCCAGAAATAAAAATCGGCAAACAGCGTGTGCAGGTTATCGATGCCGTTGAACCGCCGCCCTGCGGCAGCGCTGAGGTTCCAGTCGGTGAAGGCAATGTAGAGCCCGAACACCGTGGGAAACACCACCATGGCGACCGTAAACAGCACCGCCGGTAAAACGAACACGGCACGCTGGCCGCCTTCACCACGGATCATGATTTGTGCGGCACACAGAGCCACAGCCCAGACGATATAGGCATAGAGCAAGGGACGCCAGCTGACGAGACCAAGTGAGGTCACCCCGGCTGCATCGAGGATTTGCAGAACGAGCACGCAGAGCAATAGGACAGTGGCCACCGTCAGCAGCAGGCGGCCACGCCGGGCGCCGGTTTGCCGCAGCGATACCCTTTCGGTCGGGCGAATGACAGGCATGGTCGTGTCGGACATAGCAAACCCTTGGGCATAACGCCCGAGCAGAAACCGAAGGCCAAGAGTGGCTTTAGGCTGATGAATGGACGTGTGGGAACACCAGCGGCAGTTTCCCGCCGCTGGCATGGCTCAAACGCCGAGCGAGGCCTTGTAGAGTGATATCTGCTTGTCGCGGCCAAGCTGATCGGTGAGTTTTTCCCAGGCCGCCGCAATGGCGTCAGCGCCTTCCTGGGGCTTCACCCTTCCCGCAAACACCTTCGCCAATTCGTCTTCCGCCACGCTGTAATATTGGAAGATACCGGGAATTCGCGGCTCGATGGCAGCGTTCGGGTGGTTGTAGGACTTCGACTGCGAGGCGAGATAATTGCTGATGAACGCTTCCTCATAGCCCGCTGCCACCCATTCCTTGATATCGAATTGGCTCTTGCGATAGCACTGGAAGCCGGAGGGGTAGGCTGCCGTCCACAAGGCGAGATCCTTGCCGCCGAGATGGGCCGCCGCACTCCAGGCCGCCTTCTTTTTCTTCTCGTCCTTATCGACACGGGCCATAACGTAAACGCCCCACCCTAGATAGGCCATGTTGGGCGCATAGTTCGGCCCGCTGGCCAGCGTCTCCCATTTCCCGGTCTTGGCATTATAGACATCGTCAGAGCCGGGAAGAATATCGAAGGCGATGGTGTCGCCGACCACCGAACTGTCGCTGGTCTGGGCACTCTGCCCGACATCGCCCCACCAGGAAACCATGGAGCCGGTTCCGGCCAGAAACTGCTGGAATGCCGTCGTTCCCGGATCGGCGTTCAGCTGGTCACCGGCTTCGGACGGCAGGGCGTCGACGACGTCTTGTATGGCGCGAACCCAGGCAGGATTGTTAATGCGTGGCTTCATCGTATCGATGTCGAACAGCCAGGCCTTGTCAGCCGGGTGCTTGGCATAGGCCGTCGCGCGGCTGCCGAGGAAGTAAAACCCAAAGCCGCCCCAGGCTTTCGGCGCGTCGAGATAGCCGATGGCATCGGTACCGCCGATTTTCTTGCCCTTGAGGAACTTGGTAGCCTCCTGCACCTGCTGCCAGGTTTTCGGCACGCCCCATTCGCCCGCATGGCCTTCGGCTTTCCAGGCTTTGGCAAGATCGGCGTCGGTGAAATAATCTTTGCGGTAGTTGAAGTTGTGGCAATCGCCATCCACCGAGACGCGGTAGACTTTACCATTCCAGGTGCCGACCGGGGCCTTCAGGTAATCGACGTAATCATCCATGTCGATCTGGGCCTTCACCCAGTCCGGCATTTCCGAGGCAAGGCCCTTGCCGCAGACATCACCCTCAAACGGTGCGCCCATTTCCAGAAGGTCAAAATCCACGGTGCCGGTGGCAATCGCCTGCTGAAGCCGGGGATTGTAATCCGCCTGGGCCAGGTCGATCCAGGTGATCTTGGCGCCAGTATAATCCTCCCAGGGCTTCAGGAAGCCGCGAAACAGCACATTGTGCAGGTTCTGATTGTTCAGGCCCATGAAGGACAGTTCGACGCCAGCGAATTCTCCCTTCTTGACGGTCTTCTTTGTGGCCTCCAGGCACATCTCGCCAACCTTCTGCCAGTCGGCATCGGTGGGAGAGCCCTTTCCAACGCCGGGTATTTGCAGGATCTGGGTGCGCAGGGACGCCTCATCGGCAAGTGCCGTTGCGGCATTGCCCAGCAACCCACCGGCCGCCGCCACAGCGCCAAGGCTTGCACCGGTCTTCAGGATGGCGCGACGGCTCAGGCCAATCGCCATCATCCTCTCGTATTCGCTGACTTTCATGTCTGTCTCCTCCCTTGTTCGCCTCTGTCAAATAACTGCTTTCACATGTCCCCTCCCGCGGACGGGCGAAAGCAGACCCTCGCTTTTCCCTGACAAACTCTATTCCAACCGCAACCCCGTTTCGCCGTCGAACAGATGGACCATGGCCGGGTTCGGCGTCATGGCAATCAGCTGTCCGGGCGGCTCTGCCAAACGCTCGCGGAACACACCGATGACCTTCTGCTGACCAAGCCGGGCAAAGACCTGAGTTTCCGTTCCGGTCGATTCCAGCACGGTGACGTTGGCGGTAACATCGCCGCCAAGCAAAAAATGCTCAGGCCGAATGCCGTAGAAAGCCACTCGTCCGTCCGACCCCGCAGGAGCTGAATTCAAGGGCAAACGGATGCCCTCTTCGGTCTCGAAAAGCGGTGTTGTTGAGGCCCGGATATGGCCCTTGATCAGGTTCATCGACGGCGAACCGATGAAACCAGCCACGAACATGTTGGCTGGCGCATCGTAAAGCGCCAGCGGCGAGCCGATCTGCTCGACACGACCATCCCGCAACACGACGATACGGTCCGCCATGGTCATGGCTTCGACCTGATCATGGGTCACATAAATCATCGTCGTCGCCAGACGGCGTTGCAATTCCTTGATTTCTGCCCGCATCTGGACCCGCAATTTGGCGTCGAGATTGGACAGAGGCTCATCGAAGAGGAAAACCTTCGGGTCGCGCACAATCGCCCGGCCCATCGCCACACGCTGCCGCTGCCCGCCGGACAGCTGCCGGGGATAGCGAGCCAGATAAGGGACCAGATCGAGAATTTCCGCTGCCTTGCGAACGCGCTCATCAATGAATGTCTTGGTTTCACCGCGCATCTTCAGCGCAAAACCCATATTCTCCGCTACGGTCTTATGCGGATAAAGCGCATAGCTTTGGAACACCATGGCGATATCGCGATCCTTTGGCGGCAGATCGTTAACGACCTTTCCGTCGATGACGACATCGCCAAAGGTGATCGGCTCCAGCCCGGCAACCATGCGCAGCAAAGTGGACTTGCCGCATCCCGACGGGCCAACAAGAACCACGAATTCACCATCAGGGATCTCGACGGAAACGCCATGGATAACCGTCAGGCTACCATAGGCCTTGCCGACATTGACGATATTCATCGATGCCAAAAGCAGTTCTCCTCCCAGGCCGGGGTGCTTTGCGCACGCCGTTTAAGCGGGTTTCCGGAAAACCGTAACGGTTGGAGACCTCCCTCTCACCGTCCCAGTCCTTGCGTCCGGAAAGACGCTGTCTTCACCGGGAACTTCACATAGTCTTTTATTTTGGTAAAGTCCGTTATTGCGTTTCGCCTAAATATTTTCGATGTTCATCGAAGCGCAGTCGAAACGGGAGTTTTGGCTCTGTTGAACTATGGATTGCGGTAAATATCGCCCTCGTGCTGTTCTGTCTAAGCATCACCGTATTGGGTAACATCACAAAAAAATGTCAAATCGTGAAGAAATTCACGGCCACAAAGGGAAGGCGAGGCCAGTGTTGAAGGGAATAGATCCGGTTTTGAACGCTGAATTGCTACATGCCTTGATGCTGATGGGCCACGGCGACCAATTGGTGCTCTGCGATATCAACCATCCGGCAGAGACGATTGCCAAGTACACCACATATGGCAAGCTCATCAATCTCTCTGGATGCGGCCTGGAGGTTGCCACGGCGGCGATCCTGACGCTGTTCCCCCTCGATACCTTTGTGGACGCGCCGGTGAAGAGGATGCAGGTGGTTGGTGATCCCGGTGGCCAGGTGCCGATCTTTTCGGCCATCCAGCGCGTGGTGGACCATGCGGAAGGACGACCGGTGAAGATCGACGCCCTGGAACGTTTCGCGTTTTACGCCGAGGCAAAGGCGTGCTTTGCGATCGTCAGAACGTCCGATCCCGGCCCCTACGGATGTTTTATTTTCAGCAAGGGTGTCGTTTGATACAAAGGCGCCAAGGCGGAATGACCTATCAGAGGTGTGAATCGATTAGGCCGGATCGATTCAGATAACTCGTTGGACGCTTCAATCGAACCACGCCAGACTCTGGCCATGGAGAAAGAGAATAACAGCCCCATCCAACTTCGCCGTATCGACCCGTCGCAAAACATGCGGCGCTTTTACACGCTCGCACTGCAACCGACCTTGTTCGGCGGCGCTTCCGTGATCCGCAACTGGGGTCGGATAGGTACGACAGGCCAGACCCTGATCGAGACTTTCGATCGAAAGGAGGATGCCCAACGTGTGCTTTCACGCCTTGAGCGGACGAAAAGAAAACGTGGTTATCATGATGCGGGTCGTCTATCTTGAAAGACATCAGACATATTTATGCTCTTTTACAGAGCAGTTGAATTTTCGTGCGATTCGTCATACATATTCTGCGTAGAAGGACGAAAACTGTTCTGCCTTTGGCGACAGGGTATGAAAGTGGTGGATGGTGTGACCGGTCAAGTGAAAACACGCGCCAAGGGCGCTGGCTCCCTGGTCGCACAGGTCAGCGAAAGCCTTCGCAAGGCGATCCTTGGCGGGGATTATGCGCCGGGCGATCGGCTTCCCAGCGAAATGGAACTGACCGAGGCTCATGGTGTCAGCCGGACCGTCATCCGCGAGGCCGTAACCGGCCTGCGTTACGACGGGCTGGTGGAAGTGCGCCAAGGGGCCGGCATTTTCGTCCTCAATCATCATCAATCACGCTCAAACCCGTCGAAGCTGGATCGCGCCCGGTTGTCGTCCGATCTCGAGGTTTTGGAGATTCGCACCCCGCTGGAGATAGAGGCCGCTGGTCTTGCCGCGCTGCGTCGTTCGCCAGCGCAGGAGGAAGCGATTTTCGATTGCCATGCAAAATTGCTGGACTGTATCGAGGCCGACCGCTCCATTCGCGAGGCCGATCTGGCCCTTCATATGGCGATTGCCGCGGCCACCAATAATCCGCTGTTTACGCAATTTCTCGAGATGCACGGCGCATCCGCCATCCCTCAGTCCAAAGTGGTCGCGGAAAACCGGGCGGCTGAACAAACTGCCTATCGCCGCCTCATCCACAGAGAACATCAGGCCGTGGTCGTAGCGATTTCCGACGGCGACGAAAAAGCGGCTCGCACCGCTATGCAGGATCATCTGCGCGGCAGCCAATTGCGCTACCGTGATCTGCTCCGCGATCTACGCGGCATCGGCAGCGAGGCCTGAATTTTCAGGATTCCGTCCCCCAAGCCTCGATCTGGGTCAGTGCCGGAAACGGCGATGGATCGTCAGCTTTCACCAGACTGTGCAGCCGAACCCATTCGGTGCGCGTTTCGGGCAGGAAAAAACACTGGGCGGCAGAGGATTTGATCAGCGCCAACCGCATTTCTTCTCCACCCGAAAAGCTCAGGACGGCACTTTCCCACCAGGCATCGTGTGGAAAATCAGCCCGCAGAGTGAGTACCACTTCACTGAGCGTGACCGGGCGGCCGAAAAACAGGGTCAGGGCGGCCTGCGGGTCTCTGTTGATCCCCCAACTGGTGAAAGGCCAGAAGCCGTGATTGTTATTGGCCCGCTCGCCATCGATGACATTGCGAACGGCGAAGGCCGCCTCCCCGCGTGTTTCGACATTGGCCTCGACATGCGGATAGGCTTGAGAATTGGCCTGATCATCCAGGGGGTTAAAGGCAAGGTTTCTCTGTGCCGCTATCTCTTCCGGCCTCGCCTTCGTAGCGTGAAGCCGGTGCAGATCTCCGCAAAATGCATGGGGTGGATAGGCGATTTTCCTGGTGCCGAACGGTATGGAAAAGCTGAAACGGCCCTGAGGCAAATAGAGGATGGCCGGTGCCATGGCGGCATCAAGCGCCAGGCGAACATGACCGGGCTCTGACACTTCGACCAATAGCCGGTCGCCGTCACGGTAGGGCTGGCGATAGACCAGAAAGGCTTCATGATCAGCACTGCTCTGCGCCAGATTTTGGCCCGCAGCATCCACCACCGTGAGTGTCACTCTCATTCTCACCCTCCTCAAGTAATCGTCAGCGATAAGCGTGCTGTCTCGAACGGCAGCAGAATGCGGAAAATTCTGTCCGGCCAAGCCTGCCGCAGCCGGGGATCGCCGATGTCGATGACCTCGATGATCGGTTCTGCCGCACCACTCACACTGATTTCGCCGAGCCCATCCAGGATCAGCCGCCCCGCCTG
The DNA here is from genome assembly GCF_037039395.1 of Agrobacterium vitis. Taxonomy (NCBI): domain Bacteria; kingdom Pseudomonadati; phylum Pseudomonadota; class Alphaproteobacteria; order Hyphomicrobiales; family Rhizobiaceae; genus Gillisella; species Gillisella vitis. The sequence continues at coordinate 118,096 of NZ_CP146241.1, forward strand.
CGCGCGGGGCGCAACGCAGGTTATCAGCGACAGGACCGCAGGCTTGTCACCGTCATGCTCATCGACAACTTCGATATGGCTGCCGCGAATGAGCCTAACGCTGCGGCGATAAGAGCGCAGCGCTGCTTCCTGCGGATAGGCTGCGGCGATCTCCAGCGAAATGCGGGCCTCCTCCACCTCGAAAGCAGTCTTGACATCGCGTGCGGCACATTCCGGTCCATCCTGCTGCATCACGCCTGCAAAAGCTGGAAGGTTGTGGTAGGCCGACTGCATCGTCCAGATCTCATACCGCTGCGGCGAGAAAGTCTTGGCCGTATAGGTTTCGACGCCGATATCGATGAGAAATGGTTGTCCGTCCTTGTAAAGCGTCAGGCTGCCGACATCGTTATGATTATGGCTTTCGCCGTTGTGTCCGCCCTTCACCGCCAGATCAAAACGGCTGTCGCGGGCAATGAAAAGCCCAGTGCCGGGGTAGAAAATTTCGCCTTTTGCCGCCAGCTTTTCGGGCGCAGGCGCAACATCCGGCAAGCATGTCGCCGCCGTCAGCCGGTACCAGAGGTTCCACTCCCTCGACAGCAGTGGATCGGCGGATTGTCGAAGATCGGCGGAGGCAAAATCCATCAGCACCTTCGAGCCCACCGCTTCGCCAAACAGATATTCCCGGATGCTACAGGGCTCCAGAACTGCGGATGAATCGGCAAAATTGAAATAATGCCGTCCGGCCACATGCATGTTGAGGATGTATTCCGCCATGTTGCGGATCTTTTTTGTCTGCCAAAGCGGACGGCATAGGTCCGGCGCAACCTGATCCAGCACGGTCATGGCGCCAAACAGACAGAGAGCGGCATGGCGGTAATAGAGGACGCCTTCCTCGCAGGCGCCGTCCTCGGCATAGTCCTTGAGAAAGGCATCGAGACTACCTAGCGCTTTGACCAGCACTGCACGGCGGATCTCCTGGCTCGTCGGCAGGGAAAAGGTGGCGATCAGGACGTTCTGGGTGATCCAGGCGGTCCAGTTGTTCATCCGCTCGGTTCCTTGCCCCATCCACCAGAAATGCCGGGTAAGATAAGGGGTGATGATACGGCGGTGGATCTCCTGCTCTATGCGGGCAGGCAGGCGCGGATCGCGTTTGGCAAGGGCAGGTCTTAGCAGCCAAACCAGGGTTGCCAGGTTCGCCGCCGTTTCGGCCGCAAAGAGATCGACCACCGGATCATCAGGATCGGGCAGTGGCTGGCGCGGACCGCCGCGTCCATAGGCATTATGCGCTGGCAATTGCCAACCGCTCTCCTCGCAGATCAGGATGACGCCATCGATAATCGCGTCGATGAAGTCGCCCCCGCCGCTCTCCCCCTTGCCTTTCGCGCATTCGGCCAGAACCAAATCGTTCAGCATCAGGCGGCGGCGGAAATACAGGTCTTCGAAGCGCGAGCGGTTTCCTGTCTGGGTATAGTCACGGTAATGAGAAGAGAGGATTTGCGGCCAGTCAGCCTCCAGCGCGGCGCGGCCTGCGGCCTGAAGAGCGGTGAGATGGTCGGCACCCAATCGTTGCCGCAACCCATGGACGTCAGCACCTGTGACAGGTTGGAAATCGGCAAGGTGAGGCGGCAAGCTGCCGATATGCTCGCTGAACATGATGTCCACCTCCCCCGTCCTCGCGGTCCGACAATCCCCTGCTATCATACCTATTTTCACCTTTCCAGTAAATTTGTCTGATGTTATCGGAAGTTGTTTGACCAATAAACGATCTATGCTATGCAGGGATCGGGAGACGGGTGCAACCGACAGGCGGCCCCGCATGGAACGCTTGAGCATGGCACGATACGCTTCGTGCGGGAGGAAAGCTGATGACGGTCATCAGTCCGGTTCTATCTGGCGGCAGCGCCGAGGACGGCAAAGGTGCGACCTCGAAGCGCCGGGTGCGGATCGTGTCCAGGCGCCGGCGGCGGATCGAAAATGCGCTGATTGCCTATTCCTTCATTGCTCCAAATTTCCTAGGCTTTGCCGTTTTCACGCTCGGCCCTATCCTGTTTGCCTTTGCGCTGGCTTTCATGCATTGGGACGGCTCAAACCCGATCACCTTTGCCGGGCTCGACAATTTCTGGCGGCTGTTTGAAGACAAGGCCTTTATCGCCGCCTTCTGGAACACGGTCATCTATACTGTTGTCTCTGTACCTGCGACGCTTGCCTGCGCGCTGGGTCTCGCCATCCTGCTCAACCAGAAAATCCGTGGTCGCGATTTCTTCCGCACCGCGATGTTCTTTCCTTATGTCGCGTCGCTGGTCGCGGTCGCCGTTGTCTGGAATATGCTGTTCAACCCAGAAATGGGGCCGGTGAACATGCTGCTCTACACGCTCGGCCTCGACCCTAATGACATGCCCGGCTGGGCGGCTGACCGGCACTGGGCAATGGTCACCGTTATCCTGTTCGGGATCTGGAAGAGCATGGGCTATTACATGGTCATCTATCTGGCCGGGCTACAGGGCATCAATGCCGAATTATACGAGGCAGCCGGTCTCGACGGCGCCAATGGCTGGCAGAAATTCCGGCATGTCACCCTGCCGCAGCTTGCCCCGACGACGTTTTTCGTCACGGTCATGCTGACAATCCAGTCCTTCAAGGTGTTCGATCAGGTCTATATGATTACCCAGGGTGGGCCTGGAACCTCGACCCTCGTGCTGGTCTATCATATCTATAACGAAGCCTTCATTTCCTGGGATCTCGGCTATTCCAGCATGATTTCGCTGGTGCTGTTCTTCCTGGTTCTGGCGGTCACCGTGATCCAGTTCCGCCGCCAAAGGGAGGACTGAGCCATGCGGATTGCCGGACGCAGGATCAAGGTCTCTACAATTGCCATCTACGCAACGGTCATCGCCGTCACCATCATCATGTTGCTGCCGTTTGCCTGGATGCTGTCGGCGTCGCTGAAGCTCGACCGCGACGTCTTCGTATTTCCGATCGAATGGATACCGGCCCACCCGCGCTGGCAGAACTATGTCGATATCTGGACGAAGATTCCGTTGGCGCTGTTCATCTACAACACCTCGAAGCTGACGATCATCGTCACCCTTCTCCAATTGTTGACGTCGAGTTTCGCGGCCTATGCCTTCGCCAAACTGCATTTTCCCTTCAAGAACACGCTGTTTCTCGGCTATATCGCCACCATCGCCATGCCCTGGCAGGTCTATATGGTGCCGCAATTTCTGCTGATGCGCGAATTCGGGCTGAACAATACCCATCTGGCGCTGATCTGCCTTCAGGCGTTCACAGCCTTCGGCGTCTTCCTGATGCGGCAGTTCTATATGTCGATTCCAACGGAACTCTGCGAAGCCGCCCGGATTGATGGCATGAACGAATACCAGATCTGGGCGAAGATCATGCTGCCGCTGTCGAAACCAGCGCTATCGACGCTTACGATCTTCACCTTCGTCACCACCTGGAACGATTTTCTGGGGCCGATGATCTATCTCACCAAGACCGAACTGAAGACCATCCAGATCGGGCTTCGCATGTTCATATCGCAATACTCCGCCGAATACGGGCTGATCATGGCGGCGTCCGTTGTCGCGCTCATTCCCGTACTGATTGTCTTTCTCGCCTTGCAGCGCTTCTTCGTCGAAGGCGTCGCATCAACCGGGCTGAAGGGGTGATGTCATGAATGCCATGTTTTCCAACGCACCACAGCCGATCACCGATCAAGAGGTGACTATTGCGCTCGACATCGCGGTCGCTCAGGTGCGGCGCAACCTGCCTGACTTCACCTATGCGGCGCAGAACCATTCCAGCGTCGGCAACCGGTATCCGGCGGTGGCGAATGACCAATGGACGGCGGGCTTCTGGCCCGGCGAAATCTGGCTTGCCTATGAGCATAGCGGCGACAAGGTGTTTCGCTATGCTGCACAGATCCAGGTGCAAAGCTTCCTGCATCGCATCGAAAACCGTATCGCCACTGACCATCACGACATGGGTTTTCTCTATTCGCCCTCCTGCATTGCAGCCTGGAAACTGGTGGGCGACGAGGATGGGCGCAAGGCGGCACTCCTTGCCGCCGATCAGCTGATCGAACGTTACCAGCCCATTGGACAATTCATCCAGGCCTGGGGTGCCAAGGGCAATCCCAACGAATATCGCTACATTATCGATTGCCTGTTGAACCTACCGCTGCTCTACTGGGCGACAGGCGAAACAGGGGATGAAAAATACCGCGAGATCGCGCTCTCCCATGCGCGCACCACGCTTGCCCATTCGGTGCGGAGTGACTGCTCCACCTATCACACGTTTTACATGGACCCGGTAAACGGCGCTCCGGTGCGCGGCGTGACCAAGCAGGGCTATAGCGACGACAGTTTCTGGGCACGCGGACAGGCCTGGGGTATTTCTGGCATGGCCCTGTCCTATCGTTACGAGCGCATTGCCGAATACCGCGAGGCTTTTGAGCGGTTGCTGGGCTTTTATCTGCAACGGCTTCCAGACGATCTCGTGCCGGTGTGGGATCTGATCTTTTCGGCAGAGGACGGTGAGCCGCGCGATAGCTCCTCTGCATCTATCGTCGCCTGCGGCCTTCTGGAAATGGCCGATCTCGTGGAAGAAGCGGACGCCGCACGCTACCGCGATCTCGCTCGCCGAATGATGAAAAGCCTGGCCGAGCGCTATGCCGTCAAGGACCTGTCCATCTCCAACGGGCTTGTCCTGCATGGCACCTATTCCAAGAAGACCCCACACAACACCTGCCGCGGCGAAGGTGTCGATGAGTGCGTGTCCTGGGGTGACTACTATTACATGGAAGCTTTGACGCGTTTGTCGCGCAACTGGTCTTCCTATTGGTGATGCGTGAGGGATAAATGGCAAGCATTTCGCTGAAAAAGCTCAACAAATCCTTCGGTGCATTGAAAGTAGTGCACGATATCGACCTTGAGATCGCGGATAAGGAATTCATCATCCTTGTCGGGCCGTCCGGCTGCGGCAAATCCACCACGCTCAGAATGATCGCGGGGCTGGAGGAGATCTCCGGCGGGCAATTGCTGATCGGCGAGGACCTGATGAATGACGTTCCGTCGAAGGACCGCGACATTGCCATGGTCTTCCAGAATTACGCGCTCTACCCGCATATGACCGTCTACAAGAACATGGCGTTCGGGCTTGAGCTGCGGAAAGCGCCGCGCGATGTGATCGAGACAAAAGTCCAGGAAGCAGCTAAGATCCTCGACATCACCCATCTGTTGAACCGCAAACCCAAGGCGCTGTCGGGCGGCCAGCGGCAGCGCGTGGCTCTGGGCCGTGCCATGGTGCGCAATCCGGAAGTGTTTCTGCTGGACGAGCCGCTGTCCAACCTCGATGCCAAGCTGCGCGGCACCATGCGCGCCGAAATATCCAAGCTGCACAAGCGGCTGAACGCCACGTTCATCTATGTTACCCATGATCAGGTGGAGGCCATGACCATGGCCGACCGCATCGTTGTCATGAAGGATGGCCATATCCAGCAAGTCGATACGCCGCAGCGGCTCTATGACCATCCGATCAACATGTTCGTGGCGGGCTTTATTGGTGCGCCGCAGATGAACATGCTTCCCTCGACGATCCGGCGCCAGGGGGATGGTTTCGTCGCCGTCTTCAACGATCATGCCCTGCCCTTGCCGAACACTTTCGATCAGAGCCGCATCGCGCCATACCTGGACCGTGACATCGTTTTAGGCATACGGCCTGAAAATTTTCATGAGCTGGCACCCGGCGATATTGATCCGGCCAATACCGCGCCCTTTGAGGCTGTCGTTGAACTGGCCGAACCGATGGGCTCGGAAGTGCATCTCAATCTCGTCGTTGCCGGGCGCTCCATCGTCGCCCGTGTGTCGCCGCGCTTCAAGGCCAAACTCGGTGAGCAGGTGCGTCTCACCGCCGACATGACCAATGCGCAATTGTTCGATCCGCAGACCGAGCGGTCGATCCTCTACTGACAGGACAACACGATGCAATGGTTGGAGGCCATCTGGACGAAAGAGGGAAAGGGCATCGCCAAGGATGCGCCGAAGCGCACCGGCCTTGCGCTGTTTTGCGAGATCATCGGGCGCGAATGGTGGGAACTGGTCAAGCTCAACCTTCTGTTTCTGGTGGCCGCGCTGCCCATCGTCACGCTGCCCGCTGCGCTCTTTGCCACCGCCAGTATTTGTCGCTCCATGGTAGAGGACCGCAACGTCTATCTGTTGCGTGATTTCATCGAAGCCTTTCGTCGCTATTTGGTCGTGGCAACGGTGTGGGGTCTGGCAACCGCTCTGGCACTGTGGATTGGTTTTTGTGCCATCGCAGCCTATGGCGCCCAAGTGCGCGACAGCCTGATCTACGCGGGGCCCCTGGCTGTCAGCCTTGTCGCAACCGGTTTCGTGGGCGTGTGGTCGGCGCATTTCATTGTGCTTGCGGTGATGAGCAAGCGTGGTGTCCTGGAGATCCTGCGGCTATCGGCGCTGGCAACGCTTCTGCGGCCCTTGCCGACGGTGGCGGCGCTGATGTTTGTCGCAGCACTCTGGCTTGTGCATGTGCTGCTCTACCCGGTTTCCGTCTTCATGCCGGCAATGATCAATTTTTCACTTGGCATGTTCGCTATTTCATTCGGCGCGCATCGGGCGGCGGTAATGGTTCTGACCAGGCCTGATGCGGCGTATCGGACGACGAAAATATTATAGGCAGCGCTGGGAGGCACTGTCGAGGAAACACTCAGGGAGGAGAACAGAATGTACAGGCAGAAATTTGGGATATCGCTGACCATTGCCACTGCGGCTCTGGGAATGGCCACCGTCATGGCAGGCGGTGCGTTCGCACAATCGGCAGCCCCCGTCACCTTGAAATGGGCGTTGTGGGACTGGGACAAGGTGGCCTATTACAAGCCGCTGATCGAAGCCTATCAGGCAAAACATCCGAATGTGAAATTCGAGCCGGTGGATCTTGGTTCGCAGGACTACACGCAGATGATTGCCACCCAGCTGACCGGTGGCGCCAAGGATATCGATGTCGTCACCATCAAGGACGTGCCGGGTTACGCGACCCTGGTGCGGGCCAACTCTATCGGCGATCTCTCGGGCTTCATGACCGAGCAGAAGATCGACAAAGCTGGATATGGCGGGCTTATCGAGGAACTGAGCATCGACGGCAAGGTCTATGCCCTGCCCTTCCGCTCCGACTTCTGGGTGGTCTATTACAACAAGGATATCTTCGACAAGGCAGGCGTTTCCTACCCGACCAATGACATGACCTGGGCGCAGTTCGATGAGATCGCCGGAAAATTGAAGGGTGGCATGGGGGTCAACAAGACCTATGGCGCATTGCTGCACACATGGCGTTCGGCCGTTCAGCTTCCAGGCATCATGGATGGTCAGCACACGCTGGTCGGCGGTGATTACGCCTTTCTGAAGCCCTGGTACGCGCGGGCGCTGAAGCTTCAAAAGGAAGGAGCGATCCCGTCCTATGCATCGCTGAAAACCTCCAATACCCACTATTCGGCACTGTTCTTCAACGGGACGGTCGGCATGCTACCGATGGGCACCTGGTTTATCGGCACCCAGATCGCCAAGGTAAAGTCCGGCGAATCCAAGAGCAAGAACTGGGGTATCGTCAAGTTCCCGCACCCGGACGGCGTTGCAGCCGGCACCACGGCGGCGCAGATTGCGGCCCTTTCGGTCAATAACAACTCAGCCCACAAAGACGTGGCGCTCGACTTCATCAAGTTCGTGACTGGACCTGAGGGCGCGGCAATCATTGCCGATACGGGAACTCTGCCCGCAGTGCGCACAGACGATGTCAGCACCAAGATCACCTCGCTGCCCGGCTTCCCACAGGACGAAAACAGCAAGGCGGCGCTTAAAGCCGGCAAGTCCTATCTGGAAATGGCGGTCAGTCCCAATGCGGCAAAAATCGAGGTCGTGCTGAACCGTGTGCATGACGCGATCATGACAGACAACACGTCTATCGACGATGGCCTGAAGGAGATGAACGACGGTGTGAAGGCGATCAAATAGTCCACAACAAGCCTGGCCGCAGGTTCACACCTTCCTGCGGCCAATTCATTCAAAATAGTTCATGGATATCGATTGTGGTTTACGATCCAGCCCAGGCCAATCCGCTCTACGGCAACCCGTTGCGCAGCCGCGACGATGTGGCGAAAGCTCTGCTCGACCTGTTCACGCCGCTCCTGCCCTATTTTTCGCAAGGCGGCGCACGGGTAAGGCTTGGCGCATCCGGCGCGATCTTCGATCATGCAGCTGCCGATCTCGAAGGCTTTGCCCGGCCGCTTTGGGGCATCGCTCCCTTTGTGGCGGGCGGTGGCGATTTTCCGCATTGGGACCTTTACCGACGTGGCCTGACCCATGGCACCGATCCGCAACACGAAGACTATTGGGGCGACGTCTCTGATCGCAATCAACGGCTGGTGGAGCTCGCCGCCATCGGCTTTGCACTCGCCATGGTGCCGCAGCATATCTGGGAGCCTCTGGACGATGCCGCCAAGACCACCATCTCAGCCTATCTGCTCAAGGCTAGAGATCGCGAGTACGTCGATAACAATTGGAAATTCTTCCGCGTTCTGGTCGATCTGGGACTGGAGCGGGTTGGAGTAGAATTCGACCACACCAAGACCATTGCCTATCTCGATGAGCTGGAAGGATTCGATATCGGTGATGGCTGGTACCGCGATGGGCCGGTGCGTCGGGTGGACCACTACATTCCCTTTGCCATGCATTTTTACGGGCTGATTTATGCCGTCCTTGCCAATGACGACGAGGCCCGCAAAACCCGTCTTCGCGACCGCGCAACGGTCTTTGCCAGGGATATCCGCCATTGGTTCGGCCCGGATGGTGCTGCGCTCGCCTTCGGGCGCAGCCAGACCTACCGTTTTGCCGCTGGCGGTTTCTGGGGCGCGCTTGCCTTTGCAGATCTTGATGCCCTGCCATGGGGTGAGATCAGGGGCTATTACATGCGCCATATCCGCTGGTGGTCGGCATTGCCGATTGCCGACCGCGATGGCGTGTTGTCCGTCGGTTATGGCTATCCCAATCTGCTGATGAGCGAAAGCTACAATTCGCCCGGTTCGCCCTATTGGGCGCTGAAATTCTTTCTCCCGCTGGCCCTGCCCGCCAATCATCCGTTCTGGCTGGCGCAGGAAACCGAAGCGCCGTCCTTCAATGCGCCTGTGCCGCTCGAAAAGCCGGGCATGGTGGCTATGCACACCCCGGGCAATGTCGTCATTCTCGCCTCGGGCCAGGAACATGACAAGATGCGCGGCTCCAACGAGAAATACGCCAAATTCGTCTATTCGACGCGCTATGCCTTCAATATCGAGGCCAATGATCGTCATTTCGATGCGGCAAGTTTTGATGGGATGTTGGGCCTATCGGATGACGGCGTGCATTTTAGGATGCGCGAGACGCTTGAAGAGGCGATGATTGCCGATGACAGCCTCTATTCCCGCTGGAAACCCTGGGCGGATGTGACCGTCGAAACCTGGCTCGTGCCGCGAAATCCCTGGCATATCCGCATCCATCAGATTGCAACGCCGCGCAGCCTGATGACCAGCGAAGGTGGCTTTGCCATTGCCCGCGCCGACTTCAACCGCGACCGTATGGAAGAAAGCGCTGGCCGCGCGGTGTGGTTTGGGCAAACGGACATCAGCGCCATTGTCGATCTATCCGACCACCAACGCACCGGTCGCGCCCATGTGCCGATTGCCAATACCAATCTTTTATGGGCAAAAACCAATCTGCCGCAATTGCGTGGCGCAGTCGAACCGGGTCAAACCGTGCTGGTGACGGCAGCCTTCGCCTTGCCGCTGGGAGGTGAAGCAGACGAGGCCCTTGCTAACCCGCCCGCCTGCCCTGATCTCGAGGCCTTGGAGCAACAGTTTCGAGAGTCTGGACGCCGGGTCGCGGCCTTCGATATCGGCTGAGTGCCATGAGCATGGATGACCAAGTAAACGAGGACGAAGCATCCTTGCGCCGCCACCGCCTCAATATCCTCACCTGGGAGCGGAACGGGCAGGATATCGAGAGCGCGGCCCATCAGGCACGGCTTCGCCAACTCCAGACCTATGCCGGCGCAATATTTTCTCCAGGTGCTTATGTGGCGGAAAAAGCTGAAATCCATACCGACAGGCTGGTGATGGGCGCTTGCTCCTGGATTGCCGGTCACGCGCTGGTGCGTGGCGATGTCGAGCTTGGCGAAAACGTTTCGATCAATGCCTATGCCTGTATCTCTGGCCGGGTACGGGTGGGAAATGGTGTGCGGATTGCCTCTCATGTCTGCATTGTCGGCTTCAATCATGGCTTCGATGATCTCGAAACACCAATCTATCGCCAGCCATTGACATCGCTTGGCATCGAGATCGGTGACGATGTCTGGATCGGCGCCAATGCGGTCATTCTGGATGGCGCCCGGATCGGCAGCGGTGCAATTATCGCCGCCGGTGCCGTGGTCTCAAAACACATCCCACCACAGGCCATTGCGGGCGGCGTACCGGCCCGCGTGCTGCGGATGCGCGGCAAAGACACGGCGTCTACCCGCAAAACCGAGGTGGTCGAGACAGCGCTTGCCGCGATCGATGCTGCCGCTTCCGCTGATTGGCGAGCGGTGGTGGAGCGATATCGTATCGGAGATGATTACGGCGCGCCGGATGCAAGCGGCAAGCCCGTTACCAGCATTCGCCATCTCTGCGACGCCATCGAAATTGCCGCTGCCTTCGGTGATATCGGCTCGATATTCGATGTCGATGCCACTACAGCCCGCCTGCAAGCCATTCAGGACCCGGAAAGCGGGCTTTTCCCGGACCCTTATCGTGAAGCGCAACAGGTTCTGCATCACGATCCGATTGCCTTGTACAATGTACTGGCGGTTGGATATGCCCTTGAATGCCTGGGATCAGCGCCACTCCACCCCTTTCGGTTTATCGAACGCATGAGTGCAGGCGATCTCGTGCAATGGCTGGATGGGCTGCCTTGGCAAACACGCGCCTGGCATTGCGGAGCGACCGTCGACGCCATTGCAACGGCCTTGCACTTCAACGGCCTCTATTTTGATGCAGGAGCTAACCGGCACCCCTTGTTTGGCTGGCTGAGCCTGAATTGCAATCCAGCATCCGGCCTTTGGGGTGCAAAAACACCGGATGGCGGGCTGCTGCAGCCGATCAATGGTTTTTACCGGCTGACGCGCGGCGCCCATGCGCAATTTGGCATACCGGTTCCTTATCCAGATGCCACCATCGATTCCGTTATCGCCAATTACCGGGCTCATGACGGAGTTCGTGGGCAAGGTTTCAATGCCTGCAATCTGCTCGATACGATCCACCCGCTGCTGCTTTGCCTGAAACAAACACCTCATCGTCGCAAGGAGGCGATGGAGATCGCAACCGATATCATTCTGCAACTGTCGACGCGGTGGGAAAGCGGGCAAGGCTTTGCCTTCGCAGATGGTCATCGGCCCGGGTTGCAGGGAACTGAAATGTGGCTTGCTACCTGTTGGCTTGCAGCCGAACTGCTGAACCTCTCGAGCAGTCTGTCATTCAAGCCACGGGGCATTCACTTGTACCGCGCGTGAGACCACTTCAGATCCGCCTCCAGCCTATGTCGAGGTATATGATGTGGAATGGCTCATCGATCCATTTATCAATCGGACCCAGGCAATTGCTGTGGCGATTAAAATCCGCCTTATATCCTAATAGTTGAAATTGGACGCCATTTTTACTTATTCGCGATCCGTTACTATAAATAATACTATCTAAAAATTCTCAATTAAGAAATTTTAAATAATTTAATCCGAATATTCGGATATCGGAGAGCATGTCAAGGTCGCCATGATGGCGCTACCATCTCTGTCCCATTTGTAGATGTGTTCTTAGCATCGCGTTCCGCCGCACTCGGGCAACGGTGGAACACGTACCGCATTCAATCGCTGTCGCGTCGTCGCTACATAGCTGCAAACATTCTTCTCATCTGACCGTGTTGACGCTCCAGAACCCTGGACGATGGCGGCCGTTTGTCCTCACCTTGTCACCGCTGTTCGGCTGAAACATGCCGGTTCAGAGCGCGTGTTCCATGGAGCTTGCCATGTTCGCATTCAACAATTTCAAGATACTGACGAAGATTTCGCTGGCATTCACCTTGTTGGTTATTCTCAGTATTGCGATCTGCATTATCAATATTTCCGGTCTCAACAGCCAGAATAGGGCCGTTGCCATGACGGAGCACACCTATAAGGTGCTTTCGACCCTTGACGCTATCTCGCAAGCCATGGTCGATCAGGAAACAGGACTTCGAGGTTACCTCATTTCCGGCACCGAGGCATTTCTCGCACCACAAAAAGCAGGGCAAGCGGCCTATCGCAAGGCTTTGGCGAGTGTCAAAAGCCTGACAGCTGACAACCCGGTCCAGCAGAAGAGGTTGGACGACCTTGACGGCTTCGCGTCAACCTGGACCAACGATGTTCTGACCAAGGAAGTGGCTCTGGTGCAGAACCCATCGACGCGTGAGCAGGCGCTCGCGATGGAATCGGCAGGAGCCGGTAAAGCTGCCATGGACGCCATTCGGTCGAAAGTCGCTGAAATGGCCGCCGAAGAACGTGATTTGCTTCAGAAACGCAATAACGAAACAAGTGCGGCGGCCCAATCCACAAGCTTGAGCAACTATATCACCAGTGGCCTGACAATCAGTCTGTCTATATTGGCGCTCTGGGCGATTTTTGTCGCTGTGATCAAGCCCATCCGCAATATCAATCTTTCCATGAACAAGCTTGCCAATGGCGACCGGGACAGCAGGATACCGCATGCCGAGCGGGGTGACGAGATTGGCGAAATGGCTGGTGCCGTGGAAGTCTTCAGGCAAAACGCCATTGAACGTGTTCGCCTTGAGCAGGAGACGGACGCCAATCGTTCCATGAGCGAACGGGAACGCATCGAGCGCGACAAACAGAAAGCACAGGAAGCCGCTGACGTTCAGTTCGCCGTCGATAGTATTGCAACCGGTCTTGCGGCGCTGTCCGACGGGGATGTGTCCTATCGGATCAGCCAACCCTTTACCCCCGCACTCGATGGTGTTCGCAATGACTTCAATTCGTCTGCTGAAAAATTAAAGTCGGCGCTGAGCCGTGTCGCTCAGAATGCCCATGGCATTGGTGCGGGCACCAATGAAATCCGGTCTGCCGCCGACGATCTTGCCAAGCGGACTGAACAGCAGGCCGCAGCGGTGGAAGAGACCGCGGCAGCCCTGGAGCAGATCACCACCGCAGTCACGGATTCCACCAAGCGCGCCCAGGAAGCGGGTAATCTCGTTGCCCGGACCAAAGCTGGAGCCGAACATTCCGGTGAGGTGGTTCGCAAAGCGGTGATTGCCATGGAGCGGATCGAGAAGTCGTCGGGGGAAATTTCCAATATTATCGGTGTGATCGATGAGATCGCCTTCCAGACCAACCTTCTGGCCTTGAATGCGGGCGTCGAAGCCGCGCGCGCTGGCGAGGCCGGTAAGGGTTTTGCCGTTGTCGCGCAGGAAGTGCGTGAACTGGCGCAGCGCTCGGCAAATGCCGCCAAGGAGATCAAGGCGCTGATCAATACGTCGAACCAGCAGGTCGAGGAAGGCGTACAACTGGTTGGAGACACCGGAAAAGCCTTGGAGACCATCGTCTCCGAAGTCCAGGAGATCAACCGCCATGTATCAGCGATTGTTGACGCTGCTCAGGAGCAGTCTTCCGGGCTTCAGCAGATCAACACTGCCGTCAATCAGATGGATCAGGACACCCAGAAGAACGCCGCGATGGTGGAAGAAACCACGGCAGCAAGCCACAGCCTTGCCAAGGAAGTCACCTCTCTCAACGATCTACTGGCGCAGTTCAAGCTTTCCGATACGCAATACCAAATTTCCAGCCCGCGGCCAGCGAGCGTGAGTGACAAACCCACGACATCTCCTGTCCGTGCCCTCGGTCGCAAGATTGCGTCGGCCTTCGCAGGTAATGCCGCGGTCGATAACAGCAAGAGCGATTGGGAGGAATTTTGATGGCCCCGACGTTCAAGCCTGTCAATATGGCTTGAGACGACCATCTTTGTAAGGCTCGATTGACGGCTCCATGGCCGTATACCTCCACCCGCGACGGACGCGGGTGGAGGACCCTTGCAGGCCCTGCGGCTTGTTTAAGACGAAGATGCGCTCACGCTTCTATGTGCGCTTTTGAATTGACCTACCGGCCTCATCGAACCGGTGAAGGCATCCCTCCATCGGCTTGACGCTGACGATATCGCCGGTCCTTGGCTCATGGCTGCCGCTGGTGCGGATCAGCAGCTTTCCATAGAGAGCGGAGTCGATAGTCATGAACGTATCGCTTCCAAGGCATTCCGCAGCCACGACGGGACCGCCCCAGGCGTCATGGTCTTGCGAAAGCACCAGATGCTCTGGTCTTACACCAATGGTTTTTGCGGCGTATTGCTGGGCCGCCTCGCCCGATACGAGATTCATTTGTGGCGAGCCAATGAAGGCAGCAACAAAGAGATTGGCTGGCCTGTGATAAAGCTCCAACGGCGTTCCCAACTGCTCAAGGACACCCTTATTGAAAACGGCAATCTTATCCGCCATGGTCATGGCTTCCACCTGATCATGCGTGACGTAAATGGTTGTCGCATTCAACCTTTTCTGTAATTCCCGTATTTCCGAGCGCATTTGCACCCGCAGCTTGGCATCGAGATTGGAGAGAGGTTCATCGAACAGAAAAACCTTGGGGTCTCGGACAATAGCCCTGCCCATGGCAACGCGCTGACGCTGCCCGCCTGAAAGAGCTGCGGGTTTGCGCTTCAGGTATGGTTCCAGACCCAGGACCTCAGACGCCTTTGCCACGCGCGCATTGATGTCTGCCACAGAATGCCCCGCGAGCTTGAGGGCAAAACCCATGTTCTCGGCCACTGTCATATGCGGATAGAGCGCATAATTTTGAAACACCATGGCAATGTCGCGTTCGCGTGGGCTGAGGTCATTGATGCGGACACCATCAATGAAAATATCGCCACTGGTGACCTCTTCCAAACCAGCGATCATCCGTAGGAACGTCGATTTTCCGCAGCCGGATGGTCCAACCAGCGCCAGGAATTCCCCGTCCCCGACCTCAAGATCCACACCGTGGATGACCTCCAAGGCCCCGTAATGCTTGCGTAAATTTTCAATCCGCACCACAGCCATGATTTCCTCCCAGACAAATCGCTTGACGCAAAACAAAAGTGATTTAATCTATTTCTTGCATTCAGGGAAGATGCCTGTTGGAGGAGACAGCGGGTCTCGGATGATCACGCAGGCGGAGGCTTGCCCGCGATTGAGGGTTTTAACGCATGGCACTCAACGGCATGCGACTTTGGGAGGAAGGTACATGAAAAAGAACAGGCATGCGTTGACGCTTGTCGCACTGTTGGTCGCCCCGGCGGGTGCGAATGCCAGTGACATGATCACCGGCGACACGGTTGGCCCGGCTGACGCGCCCAATAAAATGACATTCCGCATGACAACCGACGGCCCGCGCAACAATGATCCGGTCGTGGCTGAAGGCTATGGTAAGCTGTTCAATCAGTTTATTGCCAAGCACCCCGGCTGGCGCATTGAATTGCAGATGATGACGGGGGATATCAGCCAGGAACAGGCCCGCATGGTCGAGCAGGCCAAATCCGGCAATGCGCCCGATTGCGCGGCCGTGGACTCCTTCGTGCTGCCTGTTTTCAAAAAAGCCGGCGTGCTGAAGTCCTTCTCGCCCTATTTTACCAAGGAAGAGATTGACCAGCTTTTCCCCTTCATTCGCGAGGGCGTTACCGGAGCTGACGGCCAGATTTATGCCTGGTGGTGGTCGACCGATCTGCGGGTTCTCTATCGCAACAAGGAGATCGTTCCCGATGCGCCGCAGACATGGGACGAGACCAAAAAGGCCGCGCTGCACTCCGTGAAAGAGGGCATGGAAGGCATTCTGTTCAACGGCTCGCGCTATGAAGGCACCACTTTCGACTGGCTGGCCAATTTCTGGGCTGAGGGTGGCAAGCTGGTCGATGAGAGTGGCAAGCCGATCTTTGGCGAAGGTGCTGAGCGGGAAAAATTCGTCAAGGCAGTGAATTACTATCGCGACCTGGTAGAGTCAGGTGCTGCTCCCAAGCGGGTGGCCACCATTGGCAATTATGATGATTTCAATGCCGCCGCTGCCGCTGGCACCACGGCGCTGTTTGTCGGTGGAAATTGGCAATACGGGCAGTTGCAAGCCGCTCTTGAGCCGGAAGAACT
The DNA here is from genome assembly GCF_037039395.1 of Agrobacterium vitis. Taxonomy (NCBI): domain Bacteria; kingdom Pseudomonadati; phylum Pseudomonadota; class Alphaproteobacteria; order Hyphomicrobiales; family Rhizobiaceae; genus Gillisella; species Gillisella vitis. Next base: position 134,355 of record NZ_CP146241.1, read on the forward strand.
GGCCAAATGGACCTTCTCGCCCCTGCCCGGACCCACCAAGGATCAGCGCTCGACCGGCACGGGTGGCTGGACGGTTGCCTCTTTTGCCTCCGATCCGGCAAAAGTGAAAATGTGCGCCGATCTGGCTCGTGATGTCTATATGGGGCCTGCCAATGAGGTTCAGGGGCAGCTGCCAACCCGCGCAGACCTCTATGAAAAATACAAAATCTTCTCCTCTGATATCAACAAGGCTTTCTCAGAGGCACTGAAAGTCGGTCAGGCCCGGCCTGGTGCGCCGGTCTATCCTGAAATCTCCAATCAGATCCAGATCATGATGGGCAAGGTGCTGACGGGAACGCAAGCCACGGATGCGGCTGTCGATGAAGCCTTCAAAGCGTCGCTTGCGGCATTTGACCGCCATTAACCGCCTCTTGAGACTGCGGAGCCAAAGGGCTCCGCAGCGCTTTGTGGTTTGAATCCAAAAGGTGCACTCCATGGCAACAATCAGCTTGCAGGCAGGCAAACAGACGGGTGCTGTCCAAAGCCGTCACCGACCGAAGGCAGCGCCCTGGCTTATGCCGCTGATTTTGGTGCTCGGCATTTTCTACCTTTATCCGGTGCTGGATGTGGTGCGCCTTGCCTTCACCAAAGCCACCCTGCTCGGGGATGATGGTGGCTATACCATCACAACATTGATCAACACGCTGACCCGTGCAGAAATCCCGCAGATCCTGTGGGTCACGCTCACTTTCACGGCTGGGTCGGTTCTGGCACAGCAACTCTTTGGCCTTGTGATCGCATTAGTCGTGGTGCGGGCGGAAAAGCGTGGTCTGTTTGGGGCGACAATCCTGCGAACCACGGCGCTGATTGCCTGGGTGGTGCCGGGCATTGCGGGCGGCATTATCTGGAAAATGCTGTTTAACGAAGCTCCATTTGGCGGGTTGAACAGCCTGCTCAGGCTTGTGGGAGCTGGGCCCGTACAATGGCTCTCCGATCCCAACCTCGTGATGTGGTCGGTGGTTTTGTCGAATGTCTGGCGCGGAACCGCCTTTTCCATGGTGGTGATGTATGCGGCCATCAAGGCGATTGATCCGGTGCTTTACGAGGCATCGGCTGTGGATGGGGCGCGGGCCGATCAGCGGCTTCGCTATGTCACTCTGCCCCAGTTGAAATCGGCCATTCTGGTCAACCTGATTTTGATCACCATCCAGACCCTCAACACCTTCGATGCGATCATCTCGCTCACCGGTGGCGGACCGGGACGGGCGACCGAAGTGCTGTCGCTCTATACGTTCAATGTGGTGTTTCGCAATTATGATCTTGCGGCGGGCGCTGCGCTCTCCATCCTCATGCTGGTGATCTCGCTGACGCTCGCCTTGATCTATGCCGCCTTCCTGCCGAAGGGAGATGACCAATGAAAGCCCGCACGAGTGAGCGCCTCGGCGATCTGCTGAGTTATGTTTTCATGGTCGTCACCTTTGCCTTCTTCGCATGGCCGCTGCTGTGGCTTTTGTCGCTGGCACTCAGAACCCGCAGGGAAGTGTTTCTAGGTGTCACTCGCTTCATTCCCAAAGCACCGACGCTGGATAATTTTGCGATGATCCTGTCCTCGGACAAGTTCATCTCCTACCTGTGGAATGCGCTGAAGCTGTCGTGCTTGTCGGCGGCAGGTTGCCTGATCGTTGCCCTGCCTGCGGCCTATGCCTTTTCGCGCTTTCAGTTCAAGGGCAAAGGCGCGTGGATGATGGCGCTGCTATCGGTGCAGATGATCTCCCCGCTGGTGATCATGGTGCCGCTTTATCGCTACATGGCGGCCATGGGCCTGCTGGACAGCCATTTTGGCACCACCATGGTCTATGTGGCCCTTGCCGTTCCGGTCTCGACCTGGATTTTGAAAGGCTCGATCGACGGCATTCCCAAAACCCTTGATGAAGCGGCGATGATGGATGGCTGCACCCGGTTTGGCGTGTTTATCCGTGTCATCCTACCACTGTCCACGCCGGGTATTGCCTCGGCCTTCATCATCGCGGTCATCAGCGGCTGGTCGCAATTTCTGGTGCCGTTCCTGCTGATTACCAAGGAATCTCTCACCCCGATTGGCGTCGGCATTTTTCAATATGCCGGCACACAAAATGACTCCTCCATCCAACTTCTCGCGGCGGCCTGCCTTGTCTCGGTGGTGCCGGCCATCATCGCCTTCCTCTCGCTCCAGCGCCTTATTCTGGGCGCGATGACCGCCGGAGCCGTGAAGGGCTGAACCCATCCTGTTGAAAGACTTTAGGAAGTTATCATGAGCCTGACCTACACCCAACGCCTTGAGCGGATCGAAGTTCGCAACGCCGAATTCCAGTTCTGGCGTGCCCGTAAAACAGTTGAACTGACCGGCTGGAGTTTCAATGGCCAACCCATTGCCGTGGGTGAGGCCTGGCCGCACAAGACCCCACCCATTGGCTTCACGGCGGATGTGACGGTGCCGGAAGGCTGGCCGCTTGCCGATACCTATCTTTATCTCAACCTCGGTGGTGAAAGCCTTCTGAGCATCACCGCACAGGATGGTTCTCTCAAGCGCTACGGGCTGGACCCCTACCACCGCGAATTTGCAGCCCCTTCGCAGAGTTTTTCGCTGCATGCGCAATCCGTTCCGCGTCTGCCGTTTGGTGAGCCGGTACGCGCACCAAAGCTTGAACGGGCAGAACTGTTCTGGATCGACCGTTCCGTGGACCGCATGGGACTGTTAATGCGCCAGATTGCCGAAGCACTAAGGGTGTTACAAGGCCATGATGTGGTGCCTTATCTGCTGGATGCTGCCGAACAGGCCTTTTACGCCATCGATTGGCCATCGGCGACGGCGGACTATGTGGCGCGCACCGCGCCTGCGGTGATGCAGCAAAAGATCTGGCAACTGCCAGAGCTGAAGGCCGACCCTGATGGACTGAGTGATGCCCAGCGCGCCAAACTGGATCAGGCCTATGAGGCGCTGATGGTGCGCCTTGGTGAACTTCGTGAACGCTTCCCCCCTCAGGGCAAGGTGGCGCTCACCGGCCATGCCCATATCGATCTGTGCTGGCTGTGGCCCTATGACGAGACGCGCCGGAAGATGCGTCGCACCTTCCATACGGCCCTATCAATCATGGAAACATCGAAGGATTTCCGCTTCAACCAGTCAACCGCCCATTATTATTGGCAGTTGGAAGAGGATGATCCTGAACTGCTCGACAAAATCGTTGACCGTGCCAAAGATGGTCAGTGGGAAACGCTGGGCGGCATGTGGATTGAGCCGGATACCAATATGCCCACGGGCGAAAGCCTGACCCGGCAAATTCTCTACGGTCAGCGCTATTTCGAAAAGCGCTTTGGCCTGCGCCATAGCGTCTGCTGGCTACCGGATTGCTTCGGCTTTGCAGGAGCGCTGCCGCAGCTATTGAAACAGGGTGGGATGAAGAGCTTCTTCACCATCAAGGTCAATTGGTCGGAAAGCAACCATATCCCCGCTGATCTGTTCTGGTGGGAGGGGCTGGATGGCAGCCGGGTACTTGCCCACTCGTTCGACAATCCGATGGAAGGTTATAACGGCTTTGTGCGACCGGATTGCATTACGCCAACCTGGAAAAACTATCGCCAGAAAGACCGCCACGATACAACGCTGCTCTGCGTTGGCTATGGCGATGGCGGCGGCGGTCCCAGCCCGGAAATGGTGGTGCGGGCAGAACAGCTTCGCGTTTTCCCCGCCATCCCGGAAGCGCGCTGGACCCGTGTACATGACTTTTTTGAAGACGCCCATGCGATGGCCAAAACAACGCCCGTTTCCGTGTGGAAAGGCGAGATCTATCTGGAACTGCACCGCGCCACGCTGACCACGCAAAGCGCCATCAAAAAACTGCACCGCAAGGCCGAGCGCAGCCTGATTACAGCGGAGACATTGGCATCCCTTGGCCATCTTCTGGGAGCGGACAAACCACGCTCATTGGAGCCAGAATGGCGCTTGGTGCTGAAAAACGAGTTTCACGACATTCTTCCCGGCTCTTCGATTGCCGAGGTTTATGTGGATGCGAAAGCCGAGCTTGAACAGGTGCTGGCAGATGGCGCTGCTGCGCAAAAGGCGGCTGTTGATGCCATTCTCACGCAACTGCCTGAAGGCAATGATGGCGCGGTGCTGGTGATCAACCCCACACTGAGCGCCCGGCCAGTCCGGCTGACGCTGAATGATAGCAGCATAGCGGCTGACGGCATGGTACCTGCCCTTGGTGTGAGCGTTTTGCCCGCCAGCGCTCTTGGCCCCAAACCGGGCCTGAAGGCCACGCAAAATACCTTGGAAAATGACATCATCAAGGTGACGCTGGCCGACGACGGCTCCATCGCCTCTATCCTGCACAAAGCATCCGGCCGCGAAGCTGTCGAGGGTGGGGCCAACCGGCTGTTTGCCTATACGGCAGACAAACCGCGCAATTGGGATGCGTGGGATGTGGAAGAGGATTACGCACAAAAATCCGAGGAGTTGAGCGGATACGAATCCATCGAACTTGTTGAAAACACAGCCCACCGCGCCGCCATCCGTATCAAACGCCGCTGGCGTGATTCCACTATTGTGCAGACCTTGAGCCTTGCTGCCAACGCTCGCCGTCTCGATATTTTCACCGAAATCGACTGGCATGAACGCCGCGTCATGTTGCGCACGGAAAATGGCGTGGCTGTCAGCGCCGCCCGCGCGACCTGCGAAGTGGCCTACGGCGTGGTGGAACGCCCCACCCATTCCAACACCTCGTGGGATGAGGCGATGTTTGAGGCACCGGCGCATCGGTTTATTGATCTGTCCGAACCGGGTTTTGGCATGGCGTTGCTGAATGATGCCAAATATGGCCACTCGGCCCTTGGTAATGTGCTGGGCCTGTCCCTGCTACGCTCGCCCATCTATCCCGATCCGCTGGCCGATGAAGGCTATCAATCCTTCACCTATGCGCTGATGCCGCATGAAGGGACCTGGTATGAGGGGCATGTGCGCGAAGAAGCTGACGATCTGAATCAGCCGCTGATTGCCATTCCGGTGTCAGGTAAAGCGGCTGGTGAATGGTGCCCGTTGCAAGCAGCAGGGCTGGAGGTCGCTCTATCAGTCATCAAACCTGCCGAGGATGGCGATGGTCTGATCGTGAGGGTGTATGAGCCAGCCGGTCGCCGGGGTAGCTTCCAGCTTACGCCGTCAGATGGTTGGGCCGTCAGTGGCGCACTCAGCATTCTGGAAGAACCCATGGAGGCGGTGGATGCGGATGCGCTAAAACCCTTTGAGGTGAAGAGTTGGCGTCTGTCGAAAACCGCTTGAAAATGCTTTCGCCCCGCACGTCTATGGTGCATGGTTTCCTCGCCGCCGCTGTCCGGCGGCGAGGAGATTGACGATTACGATGAGTTATTCCGGAGCCAATGGCGAGCAGGCCGCAGCCCTCAACAGGGCCATTATCCTGAACGCCATTCACCGTGGTGGGCCAATCTCGCGCACCGAAATTGCCAAGCTTTCGCGCCTGACAAAGCAGGCTGTCACCCGGATTGTCGATAAGCTGCTGGATGAAGGCTTGGTGATGGAGGCGCGCCGCCGGCAAGGCTTGCGTGGTCAGCCGGCCATCGAGCTGGAGATTGACCCTGAGGGGGCCTTTGCCATCGGAGCCAATATTGACCGCGATCACCTGACCATTGTGGCGGTGGATGCCGTCGGCAACGTGCGCGGACGGATTCATCATGAAGCCCGTTTTTTGTTGCCGGATGCGTTTGTGAAGCTGATGGAAGATGCCGTCTCGTCTTTCCTGCGCCGCAAGGTTATTCGTGAATCGAGGCTTGCGGGCATTGGCCTTGCCATTCCCGACTGGCTGGGCGAGGTACAGGTGATTGGCCTGCCAGACACGTATAGCCAGTGGAACGGCTTTGATGTGCGCGCCGCTCTATCGCATATCACCGACCACCCGATCTATATCGACAATGACGCCAACGCGGCAGCCTTGGGTGAGATTGAATATGGGCTGGGCACCGAAATGCGCAGCTTTTTCTATATTCTTATATCCGCCTGTCTTGGTGGCAGTCTGGTGATTGACGGTATGCGCCACAAGGGCGCTGGCGGATTGGGTGGGGAAATCGGCTGGCTGCCCACGGCGGTAACAACCGGTCCCTTTGCCGGGGAAACCCGACCGTTGGGCGATATGCTATCAATGTTCGTGTTGCTCGATTACCTTGCCGACAATGGTGTGGATGTGGCGACGCCTGCGGATCTGTTGACGCTGGATGGACGGGGACGCGCCCTTCTCAGCGGCTGGCTGAAGAAAATGGCCATTAATCTTGCCGAAGCCGTCATCGACATTGGCATGGTGGTGGACCCCGATGGCATTATTCTGGGTGGGCGCCTGCCGGTGCGGCTGATTGATGAATTGCTGCTCTATGTGCACGAGGAAATCAGCCGTCGAGAAACCTTGGCCCCAAGCCTACACCGCGCAGCAGCTTCAGAGGATACCGCAGCCCTTGGCGCTGCCGCCATGGCACTCGCCGACCGGCTCTGTCTTCCCTCTGCCGATCCAGCCCATCTCAGCCGCTCACCGCTGACGACAGCCGTCCGGCCTTCATCGATCAATTCGGTTTTGGCAGCAGCAGTTCGATAAACGGCGCAATAGCAGCGCCATAGGCGGCGTCGCGGTCTGGAAAGCTTAAAGGGCGCACGGGCGGAATCCAGGCTGCGGGGACAAAATATCGCTCTTTGCCCAGCCGGGCTTCGGCGATTTTGTCAATCAGTCGATCAATCACATCGGCGGGCAATTGTCCGCCCAGAAGCATGGCGCCTGGTGATATGAAACCCGCGATAGTGACAACGCCGTCCAGAAGTCGGCTGGCGGCTTGTTCAATCCAGCGATCAACCTCGCGTTCACCCTGCGCGGCAATGAAAGCCCTGTAAGACGCCGCACTCGCCATCATATCCAGCGTACCTTCCGCAAGGCCGGGACGCATGGCACCAATTGCGCCTGCTCTGCCATGGGTGCCGCGGTAAAAGCGACCATTGATAATCAGGCCTGCCTGCACCTGATCATCAATCAGCACCACAACCAACCCGCCTTCCGGCTCGCCTATGCCAAACAATCTCTCCCCAGCCAGCACCGCCTCGGGTTTTGACAGGGTAAAGCTTGGCAATTCGCCAAAAGCCGCCGTGAATGCATCATCCTTGTCTGCATTCATCACCACGCCGACGCCAATGGGGGCGGGAAAGCCTGTCTCTGCCTGCACAATTTTCCTGACAGCCGCAAGCAAGGCTTCATCACACTCAAAGCGTTGATAAAGCACCATATCACCGGCGAGATTGCACAGCGCAAGGGAGCCACCCTTCTGGTAATGCTCAACACCAAGACCGTACGCGCCAGATGACACAAGCGAAAATTCCGCCGCTTTATAGCGTGTAGTGGTCTGGCGATTGCCCTTGCACACAAGGCCCGCTGACAGCAACCGTTGGAGAATGCCGGTAATGGCGGGCTCTGTGAGCTTCAGCCTTGCGGCAAGCTCCTGACGGGTCATAGGCCCTTCGCGCAGCAAAAGCGCGGAGACAGTACGTCCGTTATGATCTGCGATATCTTCAGGACTGAGGCCCTGAGCATCGCGATCCTCCAAGGGCCGAACCGTCTGATGCCTTACAAGTCGTCGTCCCACACTCAAATTTCCATCGGTGGTTTCATTGTAATCTTTGCTATCAGCAAAAAAGAAAGCAAACAGGCTTTACTGCATGCAGTCAATCACTCCATTCGAGTGCCGACGGGCCAAGCCGCAGTTTTTTACAATTCAAGGAAATAGCTGCTCCAAAATTTGCGAAGCGGGGCTGTCAAGCGAAGATGATGATCCTGAGTCTCGAATGATGCATTCTCTGACCCTTTCTCATCAAAACAATCTGCCATAACCACCATGCTGCGCTAATAATAACCGATCTACCGTTGAACATTTCGAGGCATTTATGAGCGACACCCAACGAAGCCCCATTGCACTCGCCATCCACGGCGGTTGCGGCGTGATGAACAAGGCAGATATGCCGGAAAGTGAGTGGGAAGCCGCACGCGCCGATCTCAAACGCGCCTTGCAGGTCGGATGGGCGTTGTTGCAGCAAGGCGCATCCGCGCTGGATGCTGTCGAGGCAGCCGTGATAGTGATGGAAGATTCTGAGCATTTCAATGCGGGCCATGGTGCAGCACTGAACACCGATGGCGATCATGAGCTGGATGCCTCAATCATGGATGGCCACACCCTTGAGGCGGGGGCCATTGCCATGGCGCGCAGCATTCGCAACCCGATTTGTGCCGCGCGCAGTCTGATGCACAGCGGCGAGACCGTGATGCTGGGTGCAAGTGCTGCCGATGCCTTTGCCAAAAAATCCGGCCTGCCCATGGTGGGACAAAGCTATTTCACCACCGAGCGGCGGGTAAAGGCGCTGGCATCCTTGAAGGCCCATAGGGCAGCGGGCACCGACGCCCAAGCCAGCGAAGCCGAAAAGCATGGAACAGTCGGTGCTGTGGCACTCGATAGCCACGGCCATCTGGCCGCCGCAACCTCCACCGGTGGCTTCAATAACAAGCCTGCCGGACGCATTGGCGATACCGCCGTGATAGGTGCCGGAACCTATGCCCGGGATGGCGTCGTCGCCGTATCAGGTACCGGCAAGGGCGAATTCTTCATTCGCCATGCCGTGGCTCACGAGATTGCCAGCCGCATGCGTTTTCTGGGCGAAAGCCTGGAGGACGCCTGCCAGCACGTTATCTTCACCGATCTTGCCCCCCATCAGATCGGAGCCGGATTGGTGGCAGTTGGCGCAGATGGCTCCGTTACCGCACCGTACAATACAGCGGGCATGTTTCGCGGTTGGATCGGCCCGGATGGACGCATGGTTGTGGCCAGCCATGACACGCTGTTTGAAATGCATGTCTAATGACTTTGAACCCCAGGCGGGATTAGCTTAACTCGGCGTCTGAAAACCAGCAGCAGGTTAAGCCCCCTGGGCTATCAGTGATTTATGCCCGGCGCACGAGCCTGAGGAGCAGCAGAAGGACGATCGCCCCGACCGTAGCGTTGACAATCGCTCTGACGATGCCCGTACCCAGGCTGAAACCGAGGCGGGGAAACAGCCATCCCGCGATGAACGCGCCGATGATGCCGACAAGGATATCTCCGATCAGACCAAAGCCGCCGCCACGGACCACCAGGCCGGCAAGCCATCCAGCAAGGGCGCCAACAAGAAGAAATACAAGCAGGCTCTCATTCGACATCATAGGATATTTCCTTGGCTGGTGAGATTAGGCAATGCTTTGCATTGGCAGGATCGCCTTTCCTAATTCCTATAATGCCTATCGCGATCCTGCCTTTGCGTCAAACAGCGAATACCCTCGATCCAAACCGTGCTCTTGCCCGGTGGCAAGTACACGGTTTGGATCGAGGGTATTCAGGGACGCTGGCTTATGATCCCCGTTATCGTGGCTCAATGGTTATGCGATTTCTTTAAAGTCGGAATCCTCGGCATCCGGGCCACCCATTGACATATCGAGCATCCAGCCCTTTACGCGAGCCTGCTGGCTTGCAACGGACTGGCCGGGTTTGGTCATCGGCGCTTTGGCTGTCGGTTTTGTCAGGGTATTGCGATTGGGCCGAGCCTTGGCCGACTGATTGCGTGATGCTTGCAGATTAACGTCAGCGGCATTGTCGACCTTAAAGAAGGCGATGGAGGCTTGAAGCTCCTCGGCCTGGGCCGCGAGTTCTTCAGAGGTTGCCGACATTTCTTCCGACGCTCCGGCATTCTGCTGTGTCACCTTGTCAAGTTGCTGGATTGCCTCGTTGATCTGCGAGGCGCCGATATCCTGCTCACGGCAAGCCGCAGAGATTTCAGAGACCAATTCGGCAGTCTTGCGGATGTCGGGAACGAGACGCACCAGCATTGCACCAGCTTCGGTGGCGACCTGCACAGTCTGTCCAGACAGGCCGCTGATTTCAGCGGCGGCGGACTGGCTGCGTTCAGCAAGCTTTCGCACTTCAGAGGCGACCACCGCAAAGCCCTTGCCATGTTCTCCAGCACGGGCTGCTTCCACGGCTGCGTTCAGAGCGAGAAGGTCGGTCTGACGGGCGATTTCCTGGACGATGGAGATCTTCTCGGCAATCGTGCGCATCGCAGCGACGGCCCGGTTGACGGCCTCGCCGGAAGCTTCGGCATCCTTCGATGATTGGCGGGCGATCTTTTCGGTCTGCGCAGCATTGTCAGCGTTCTGCTTGATATTGGCCGCCATTTCTTCCATTGATGCAGAGGCTTCTTCAGCCGCCGCAGCCTGTTCGGTCGCACCTTGCGAAAGTTGCTCTGATCCGGCGGAGAGCTGCTGCGAACCCGCCGAAACATTTTGACTTGCGGCTAGTGCATCGGCAACGACTCCGCGAAGGCGCTCAACCATAGACACAAGCGCAATTCCCAGCGTGTCCTTGTCTGAAAGCGGCTCCGGCTCGACGGTTAGGTCACCACTGGCGATCAGGTCAGCTATCGTCGCTGTGTTGCGCAGGTTGTCTACCATATTGTTGATCGCATTCTTCATGCGCTCATGATCGCCTTCGCATTCGATTTCGACATGCTGGGTGAGGTCACCTAAACTCACCTGACGAAGAACGCGATTGCCCTCAGAGATCGGGAGAATGATAGCATCCAACATCCCGTTGATTCCGGAGACCACCTTGGCGAAATCCCCGACGAAATGATCGGCCGCGCCGCGCTCAGAGAGCTTGCCGGCTGTAGACGCGGCAATCAACCGGTGAAGTTCAGTGGTAATCGCCTGTAAATTTCCACGCAGCGTCTCGATAGTAGCATTGATGAACGCCTTTTTGCCGGGGAATTGCTCGAGCGGCGCTCCAAAATCGCCCTCACCCAGTGCCTTGATGCAGGCCATGGCCTTCTTTTTAACCGCGATGTGGCCCGCGACCATATCGTTGACGCCTTTGGCCATCACCGCAAAGTCGCCGTTGAATTTCCCAACCGGCACGAAGACGTCGATGTCGCCCTTATCGTGCTCAATCGACATCGTGTTCATTTCAGAAATCAGACCTTTGAGATTGGCACGCAAGGTTTCGATTGTCTCATTGATGAAGGCTTTCTTGCCGGGGAATTGCTCGAGTGGCGCTCCAAAATCGCCTTCGCCCAACGCCTTGACGCAAGCCATGGCCTTCTTTTTAACCGCGATGTGGCCTGCGACCATATCGTTGACGCCTTTGGCCATCACGGCAAAGTCGCCGTTGAATTTCCCAGCCGGCACGAAGACGTCGATGTCGCCCTTATCGTGCTCAATCGACATCGTGTTCATTTCAGAAATCAGTCCTTTGAGATTGGCGCGCAAGGTCTCGATTGTCTCATTGATGAAGGCTTTCTTGCCAGGGAATTGCTCGAGCGGCGCTTCGAAATTGCCCAACCCAAGTTCCTTGACGCAAGCCATGGCCTTTTTCTTGACCGCGATATGGCCGCCGACCATGTCGTTAATGCCTTTGGCCATTACAGCGAAGTCGCCCCTGAAGACTTCTGAGGGTAACCTGACATCGATGTCGCCCTTGTCGTGCTCACCTGACATGTCAGCGATAGATGCCCCGAGCTTCTGCATCGGCTGCATACCGGCCTCAAGTAATTCGTTGACAGCAATCAGCATCTCTCTGGCTTCGCCAGTTACTGCATCGAGATTTGCACGCTCGGCTAGTTTTCCGTCTGCGATACTAAGTTTGATGCGCTGTATCTCAGCCACAGCCGCCCGAGATTTGGAAGATTTCTTCATTTGAGTGTAGAAAGACATCGTATATCCTCTATCGGAAGCTGTTTTGTAAGTTGCTGTCGCTGATAAGTCATGGGCACTGTGTGGCGACCGCCCTGTCGAGAACAGACCGGCCGGGGGTCTGCTGAAGCCCAGGCAGGTCATCAACGCCACCGGGAATGCGCACTAAACCCCTATGGTCTAGCCCGCTTCCCTTTTGATGACCCGCTTCATAAACGCGATAGCCAATACATTGTTATTGATGACGAAAACGCGCACGACTACCTCTCGTCGCCTGAAGCTCAAGGGATCGACTACTATACTCGGTCTTAAAACGTGATTTTGCGTCGCATCATGCGAAGGAGCATCTCAACCAGATGCGTACATTCTCAATTATAAGATGCAATTGTTAACCATGCCCTAAGGCAATCCCCTTTTTTTTAGTGATAACTGATGTAGGGCTGGCGGGTTTATTGCAGATTTTGGAAGGGTTTTAGAAATGACTTTCGCTGGACGCAGTCATGCTGTCCTGTCCTTGGATGTACAGGGATTGGTAGATCGCCATCATCGATGGCTTGGGAGCCTTGGCAGGAATATTGTCAGTAAACCCAGAAGCGGCATGAACGAGCAGACATGGTAAACGAATTCGATGCCTTCCCGGTCGGCGAACACGCCCAGGACTGCTGCTCCGATGCCGCCGAAACCAAAGGCGAAGCCGAAGAACATGCCAGCGATCAGCCCCACTCGTCCGGGGACCAGTTCCTGCGCGAACACCACGATGGCGGAAAAGGCCGATGAAAACACGAAGCCGATCAGCACCACGAGAACGCCTGTCCAGAACAGATTGGCATAGGGCAGCAGCAGCGCAAACGGAATGACGCCGAGGATCGAAAACCAGATGACGACGATCGAGCCGAAACGGTCCCCGATAGGCCCTCCAAAAAACACACCAGCAGCAGATGCTCCGAGAAACAGAAACAGCAGGATCTGTGCATCCTGAAGGGCGAGACCGAAACGCGCCATCGTATAGAAGGTGAAGTAGCTCGACAGGCTGGCGAGGTAGGCATTCTTGGTCGCGGTGAGAACCACGAGAACAGCAAGCGTGACCAGAACCTTGGCTCTGGACAGCGGCAAGGCGCGACTGACAGTGGAGCGTCCGGCGGCACTGCGGCGATGCCGACTATACCAAAGGCCGACCCAGGATAGCACTCCAAAGCCGACAAGTGCAATCCCGGAAAACCAACTCAGGCTCTCTTGTCCGCGTGGAATGACGATGAACGCTGCGAGAAGTGGCCCGATGGCGGTGCCTGTATTGCCGCCAACCTGAAAGAAGGATTGCGCCAGCCCGTGGCGTCCGCCGGATGCCAGCCGTGCCACGCGCGATGCTTCCGGATGAAAAATGGCTGAACCAATTCCGATGAGGCACGCACCGAGCACCAGCATCGGATAGCTATGGGCAAAGGCCAGCGTAACAAGGCCCGCACATGTCGAGAGCATCGCCACCGGCAACGAAAACGGCATTGGCCACCGGTCTGTCACCACCCCAATCGCGGGCTGCAACAACGAGGCCGTCACCTGAAATGCGAAGGTGAGCAAACCGATCTGCACGAAATCAAGCGCATAATTGGCCTTGAGCAACGGATAAAGGGAGGTCAGCAATGACTGCATGATGTCGTTCAGCATGTGACAAAAGCTGGCGGCAGCGATGACGGTAAATGCCGTCCGTTGGGGGCTGACGCCGGCGGCGATAACATTGGCCATGGTGTTTCCTTATCCGAACGCCGCTCATATGCGGCTTGTTTTAACGCCGTTTTACAAGGATTGCTCGTGGCCTGCTTTTGTGTTTTGGTCTATTTCTTTCGTGAGTGGGCCAAATGCGAACTGTGGATCTGACCGACACAAGCAAACGCTTTTCAAAAGATCATCCGGAGAGCCTTGTTCTCATTGAGGGTGCCAACGATCCCGTTCTGGCGCTACGGCGAATTTATGGGGCAGGACATAGGGTTCCCCTTCACAGTCACTCCCGAACCCAGATCTGGTGTGCGCTTGAGGGGGTGGTGGTGGTCAGCACCGCCGAGGGGCGATGGATGATCCCGCCTGGGCATGGGCTTATTATCCCGGCTGGTCTGGTCCATTCTGCCCAAACCATCAGCCGGGTTGAAATGCAGTCCATCTATATAGAGCAAGATGCGCTGAGGACGGACCGGCCCCGTGTCGTCGAGATCACGGCACTCGCCATATGCCTTATTGCCGAGGTGGTCGATGAGGACAGTCAGTTGACAACCGACCATCGCAAGATGCTGATCCGAGGGCTACTGCTGGATGAGATCAATCGCCTTCCCGATCGTCCGCTCGGACTTCCGTTTCCGGGAGATCCGCGGCTTGCAGCACTCTGTCACGATTTTTTGAAGATGCCAGCCGCCCGGTCCGAGATCGACGATTGGGCGATGCGGCTCGGCATCAGCCGTCGCTCCTTCACCCGGCTTTTCCGCGCAGAGACGGGTGTTAGTTTCGCAACCTGGCGCCAGCAAGCATGTCTCTTTGCGGCCTTGCCGCGATTGACTGCGGGCGATGCGGTGACAACCGTTGCCATGGATGTCGGTTATGAAAGCATCGCTGCATTCACAACGATGTTTCGGCGCATGCTTGGAAGCTCGCCACGTCAGTACCTCAAAGGGTCCATCTCCCTGCCCGCCGATGACAGGCAGCCGCAGGATCCGATGCCAATAGATGCGCCTTCCAAACAGGGCCGGAACCCTGTGACCACTTCGGCGGTTTTGCCAATCGGAAATGCGCAAAAATAAGACCTATAGCGTTGCTTCGATTCCATGGAGAGCAGAAACCCTCTGGAAACAGCAAGCGTGAACGGCTCATAGGAGATCATTGATATGCCGATCATAGCAACCGCTGCTTGGTCGATTCCGAAAACGGTGGCCGACCGATTTGCCAAGGAAGGCAGCGGATTGACGAGATATGCGTCCGTATTCAACGGCGTGGAAATCAATTCGACCTTCTACCGACGGCACAAGATATCGACCTTCGCGCGGTGGGCCGAGTCCGTGCCCGACAGTTTTCGATTTTCGGTCAAGATCCCCAAAGAGATCACCCATACCCGAGCTATGCAAGATATTGAGGGGCCGTTCGGCACCTTTCTCGAGGATATAGCGCCTCTTGGAGAGAAACGCGGTCCGCTCCTTTGCCAATTGCCCCCGTCTTTGGCGTTCGATGCCAAAGAGCTCGAAGCGGCATTTAAGACAATGCGGGACGCCGATTCCGGACGGATCGTCATCGAGGTACGGCACAAAAGCTGGTCATCGGCGGAGGTGACAGATCTGCTCAAGACATACGATATCTCTCGCGTTCTTGCCGACCCTGCGTTGGTGTGGCCCATAGAAGGCTTCAAAGAAGCTCCCTACTATGTCCGTTTGCACGGTAAGCCGAAAATCTACTATTCGAGCTACAAGGACGACGAGATAAGCTCCTTTTCAAAGCTGCTGGCCCCGGATAGCTGGTGCGTCTTCGATAATACCGCGTCCGGCGCTGCGATTGAGGACGCTCTGAAGATGAAGGATTTGGTGAGCGGCGGGCGCTAGCCAGCCCTATTTAGAAGGTCTGGCAATCTACGATGGTCCACACGACTGTCCCGTCTAATTTCGACCATCGCCTCAAGGAAAGTTTCGAAGCCGTATTTTGCTCCGAAACTTTGAGACACTTCCTTGAGAGCGTCCGCCCCAGCATTCACCATCTTACGCCGTCAGTACGACTTTGATGCAGTTATCCTTCTTGTCTCGGAAGGTTTCATAGAGGGCCGGGCCGTCCTCGAGCTTCGCCCGATGCGTGATGATGAAGCTCGGGTCGATCTCCCCTTCCTCGATGCGGCGAAGCAGATCGAGCGAATACCGGTTCACATGGGTCTGGCCAGTGCGGATCGTCAAGCCCTTGTTCATAGCGGCCCCAAAAGGGATCTTGTCGAGGAAACCGCCATAAACGCCAGGAACTGACACGATTCCACCCGGACGGCAGGCCATGATCGCGGCTCGTAGGGCATGTGGGCGATCCGTGCCAAGCAGGGTCGCGGCCTTCACTTTGTCAACAATTGCATCGAACGAGGCCGTCGCGTGCGACTCTGCGCCAACGGCATCAATGCATTTATCGGCGCCATGACCACCGGTCATTTCCTTGATCCGATCCGGGATGGTTGCATCCTCATCATCGAAATTGATGATTTCGGCTCCGGCTTGCTGCGCCAGCGCCAGACGCTCCGGCACGTTATCGATCGCGATGACACGTGCCGCCCCCTGCATCAACGCACTTTTGATACAGAACTGGCCAACGGGGCCACAGCCCCAGATAGCAACGATATCCGTCGGTTCGATCTCACAGTTGGCTGCGGCCATCCATCCGGTTGGAAAAATGTCGCCGAGAAACAGTGCCTGTTCATCCGTCATCCCATTGGGAATGATGATTGGGGAAACATCGGCGTAGGGAACGCGGACATACTCTGCCTGGCCACCGGCATAGGCGCCGGTCAGGTGCGAATAGCCGAACAGGCCAGCGGTCGGATAACCGAATGCCTTGGTTGCATTATCGGCAGTGCGATTGGTGCGTTCGCAGACAGACCAGTTGCCTTTAAGGCACTGCTGGCATTCACCACAGCAGATAGTGAAGGGCACGACGACCCTGTCGCCGACCTTCAGCTTCTTGTTGTCGCGACCGACTTCGACCACCTCGCCCATGAACTCGTGGCCAAGAATATCGCCCTTTTCCATGAAAGGAATGTAGCCATCCATGAGATGAAGATCCGAGCCACAAATTGCACATGCGGTCATCTTGATGATGACGTCACGGCCATCTTCAATTTGTGGATCTGGAACGCTGTCGCAGCGAATGTCACCTTTGCCATGCCAGCACAGTGCTTTCATAAAATATCTCCTCGAATAATGAATGGATCGCGGCGGTCCCGTCGGCGCAAATCCGGGTGGTGACGGTCAAAATGAGAGCAAAAACCCGATAATGTAGACTGGCCAGCGGATATTGATCGGAACGCTGAACGGCCAATGGCGAGATCAGCACGGCCACGCAGAAGGACAGCACGCAGAAGGATAGGCGGCAGCGCGGAGCTTCGCGTGTTGCCGCCTTTCCAGAGTTTTCGCGCCTTGCGGATCAAGGGTGTGCGTTACCCTCGAAACTCGCCGTCCTTCATGTCACGATCATCGTAATTGATATCCCAGTCCTTGCCTTGCTTGCGACCAGGGGTCTTGTTGTTCACGGTGGCATCGTCCGAATGGGTAATGACGCGGGGTTTTGCGCTGCTAACCCCATCATTCGACCCACCCGCATGGTTGCTTTCGGACTGGCCGCGCGCATCCTGCTCGACTTTCGATTTCTGATCTCTATTTTGCATCTTACTGCTCCTGATTTTGGCTGACCGCGATTTTCACTGATGCATCGCTCCCACCCTTGCTTTCCCAGATCGGGTGGGCTTCAGCGTTCCTGCCTCTTCATCGGCCAGGCTGCTTGCGTTCATGTCGAACGGCTTACTTGTTGAGATCCTTCGCCATCATGAGGTGATGCTCCAGTGCCGGTCGTGTTGTCGCGGCCCAGGTCTTGAGATCGGCATTATCGCCTTCGTCACCGTAACGCTTGAAAAGATCGACCGCATCTTCATGCACGGATTCCTGATCGGCGTGATACTGCTTGTTGAAATCTGCGCCTTGCAAGCCATTCAGTTTGTCGAGCATGCTCTGCTGGCTCGATGTCATCGCCTGAGGAAGCGGGGCTTTGACCTTTCCGCTTGCGACCAGTGCCTTCAATTCGTCGGTGGTTTTCTGATGGTCGGACAACATTTTCTGCGCAAAGGCCTTTGTCGCTTCATCACCGCGCTCGATTGCGAGCTTGCTCGAGGCAATCTCAAACATGTCGCTGCTTGCTGCCTCCTTCACGAAATCTTCTGTCTTGGGCGCAACGCCGATCAGGGAATTGACGCCGGACTTCTCGGCTGCAGATTGTGCGAGGGCCGGTCCTGCAAGGACGAGAGCAAGCGACGCGATAACCAGATGTTTCATTGGAACCTCCATGATTGTCCTGTTGCTCTAACAACGATCCAGCGTTGAGTGTTCCAATCGAATTGCCTCTTCTTCTGTATTTTTCGGTCTTGCGATGAAAAACAGCTGCGGCGATGGCCATTTACATCGAGCGATCCTCACGCGGCCTATCCATAGAAAGCTTGGGATCGTTTGCGGTTGTGGAACCTTTGTGAGGTTGGAAACTTTCAGCCGACAGGAGGTGAAACCAGATGAAAGTTTTGGGCGAATGGCGCCATCTTTGCGTTGATATGCAGCGCATGTTCGCAGAAGACACCCCATGGCGGATGCCGTGGCTGGAGCGCATTTCTCCTCAAGTGCTTGAACTTGCGGGCCGTTACCCAGTCTCGACTATCTTTACCCGGTTTGTTCCGCCGCAACATATCGGCGACGCCCAAGGCCGCTGGCATGATTACTATGAAAAATGGTGGATGATGACCGGTACGCATCTCGCGCCCGAAATGGTCGACATCGTCCCGTCGCTGGCCGCATTGATGCCGCCTGCGCGCCAATTCGACAAGCGTACGTATTCGCCCTGGGTCGATGGCCGTCTTCATGCCGTCCTCCAATCCGAAGGCACATCTACCCTTGTCATCACCGGCGGGGAGACAGACGTCTGCGTTCTCGCGACAACACTTGGCGCCATAGATCTTGGTTATCGTGTCCTCCTCCTGACTGACGCGGTCTGCAGCGCCGCCGATGACACCCATGAAGCCTCGCTCGAATTGCTCGGGGATCGTTTCTCGGTGCAACTGGAGCTTATGAAGACCGAGGATTTTTTAAGATTGGCTGCCTGACGGGGTGGCGGAATAACGACTGCAACGATCTCGCAAACGCATATTTCCAGAAGGTCGAGGGCTGGCACCCCTTTATAGGCTGCATCAGCAATAAATCTGTCACGTGGCCAACAGGGCAACACAGCTATATTACTCGGTCTGAAGCCGCAAAGTCCGGCATCTTTACATAATTTTACATATTCTTAACTGACATTAACATGAAGATGCTTATAGTGCGGCCGAATGCTGAGGGCACCACGAATTCAAGCGGAGTACCATTATTAGGTCCATATCAATTTTCGTCACCGAGGCATTGCTGGCTTTGACGGGACGAGAAAGTCTTTCGGACAAGCACGTGAGCGGCAACGCTATTGTGGATCGCGATATTGCGGTAACGCTTGATAAACCTGACCTTTTGGCAACTGCTATCGACGTGGATACGGCGTGCTTTCGAGTGAACGCACCGCATGGCGATGTGTGGCCTGCTGCTATCACCTTCATTGAAATCAAGTGTGACATCGTCCGCTCTTGGGTCGCACTCCGCACGTCTTCGGGAGGCGGGTGCACCGCCCTTATGGGTGCGCCGACCTCTGCAATGGGAATTTATTGATGCGCAAACTTTCTATCAGTTCTCTCGCGGCAATGCTCGCCATGGGGTCTTTTGTCATGATCGCCTTCGCTGCCCGAGGCCAGGACAGTGAACAAAAGACGGATCAGGCAGCCGCGCTGAGTGTTAGCCTGGTCAAGCCGGAGGTTTTGCTATGGCCTGTGATTATCCCTGCAAGTGGTCGCCTTGCCGCCTGGCATGAAGCGACAATCGCAGCAGAAACCAGCGGCATGAAGGTCACTGAGGTCAAAGCAGATGTTGGCTCATACGTGAAAAAAGGCGATTTGCTGGTGCAGTTTGCGCCCGAGTCAGCCCAAGCTGACCTGGAGCAACAACAAGCGAATGTCGAAAAAGCGGAAGCGGATCTCGATCAAGCAATAGCGAATGGTGACCGGGCCCGGGGATTGACGAGTTCTGGCGCACTATCAAGCCAACAGATAACGGAATATCTGATTACGGAGCGGAAAGCGAAAGCCTCTCTCTTCTCGGCGCGGGCTGCGTTGGCGTCATCCCAACTCACCCTGGACAGGACCAGGGTGTATGCGGTGGACGACGGGGTCATATCCGAGCGCTCGGCGTCTCTTGGCGATGTGGTCACCGCCGGTGGTGAACTGTTCAAATTGATCCGGCAAAATCGCATCGAATGGAAGGCCGAGTTGCCGTATACTCGGCTGGCTGATGTCAAGGTCGGAACGAAAGCCGTCATCCCAACGCCGCGCGGCAACGTGCAGGGTGTGGTGAGGATGGTGGCGCCTTCGATGTCAACCGACAATGGTCGCGTGATCGTCTATGTGACATTGACCCCCACGAAAGGGATGGAGAGCCCCAAAATCGGCATCCTCGCCAGCGGCTACTTTGAATTCAACAACACGGATGCACTTACAGTGCCTGCCACGGCTGTCATCCTCAAGGACGGCTTCTCCTATGTGTTCATTTTGAACTCGACAGACAAAAAAACGGTGATACGCAAGCGGGTAAAACTTGGACGGCGGCAGGACAATCGTGTTGAAATCATTTCGGGAATTGAGAAGAGCGAAGACATTGTAGCGTCGGGCGGCGTATTCCTGGCAGACGGCTCTGTTGTCCACGTTGTAGACAGCAATGATGCGGCAGCGAAGGAGGAATCCAAGTGAATTTCTCCTCTTGGTCTATTCGCAATCCTGTCCCGCCGTTGCTGCTTTTTGCATTGTTGACGGCCTGCGGCCTTTGGGCGTTCAACCGTCTCGACATTCAAAACTTCCCGGATATGGATCTTCCAACCATCAATATCAGCGCAACGCTGGACGGTGCGGCGGCCGCTCAACTTGAAACGGAAGTGGCCCGCAAGATTGAGGACAAACTGACCGGCCTGAGCAAGCTGGATTCGGTGACCACGACGATCACGGACGGCTCCGTGAGCATTTCTGTCGCATTTGAGGTTGGGAAAGATACGCAAGCCGCATTGGACGAGGTGAAAAGCGCGGTCGATCAGGCGAAAAGCGACCTGCCGCAAGATA
This sequence comes from Agrobacterium vitis, assembly GCF_037039395.1. Taxonomy (NCBI): domain Bacteria; kingdom Pseudomonadati; phylum Pseudomonadota; class Alphaproteobacteria; order Hyphomicrobiales; family Rhizobiaceae; genus Gillisella; species Gillisella vitis. The sequence goes on from NZ_CP146241.1 coordinate 155,061, forward strand.
TGGATGATCCAACCGTCTCAAAGCAATCGCTGAACTCTTCTCCGCTGATCACCTTCGTGGTGCATTCCGACAAGCTGGACGATGCAGAACTGTCGTGGTTCATCGATAACGACATGTCAAAAGCGCTGATGGCTGTCAAAGGCGTGGGTGAGGTTGGCCGTTTGGGCGGCATCGATCGGGAGATCAGGGTAGAGCTCAACTCTAACATGCTCGACAGCCTGGGATTGACCGCAAATGACATCAATACCCAGCTTGAGGCCGTGCAAACCTATCTGTCTGGCGGAAAAGGACGAATTGGTGGTGAAAGCCAGTCTGTGCGAACCCTGGCAGCGGCAGAAAATGCCGATCAACTGCGCGCAATGCCAGTCCCCCTGCCAAAGGGCAGTTGGGTCAGGCTGGACGAACTCGGCACAGTGACCGATTCCCAAAGCGACTTGACCTCGCTTGCTTATCTCAATGGCAAACCCGTCATTGCCGCCCAAATCAAACGGTCCAAGGGCTATTCAGATATCGCCGTCACCGACGATGTCCGCATAGCGATGAAGGCATTTGCCGCCGCCAATCCGCAGGTGACAATCGAGGAAGCCTACAACACCATTGTTCCGACCGAGCAAAATTATGAATCGTCAATGGACATGATCTACGAGGGTGCGGTCATCGCGGTCCTGGTGGTCTGGATGTTCCTGCGCGATTGGCGTGCAACACTTCTGGCGGCGGTCGCCTTGCCGCTGTCGATCATACCCACATTCCTCGCGATGTATTTTTGTGGCTACACGCTGAACACCATCACGCTTCTGGCGCTGTCCCTGGTCGTTGGTATTCTTGTCGATGACGCGATTGTCGAAATCGAGAATATCGAGCGACACCTTAGAATGGGAAAAAGCCCCTTCGATGCGGCGATGGAAGCGGCCAACGAAATCGGCTTGGCGGTTATTGCCACAACCTTCACATTGGTCGCCGTGTTTTTGCCCACCGCCTTCATGGGCGGGGTGGTCGGCATCATTTTCAAGCAATTCGGCGTCACGGCCTCCGTGGCTGTTCTTGCTTCTCTTTTGGTTGCACGATTGGTCACGCCGATGATGGCGGCTTACATATTGAAGCCAGGCAGTACAGAAGAAAAAGAGGACGGTCGTTTGATGCGGTCCTATATCTGGCTCGTAAAAGGGGCGCTCCGGCGTCGCTGGATACCGGTGCTGGGAACAGTCGGATTTTTGGCATTCACGCTTCTGCTTCTGAGCCATTTGTCGACTGGCTTTTTTCCGGCATCTGACGATGCCCAAACCAAGGTTACCATCACGACACCGACAGGATCGACGATTGAGACAACGGACGAAGCGTCTCGAAAGGCATCCGAAATCATCTCCAAGGTTAATCATGTTACCTCGGTGTTTCAGGCAACAGGGACAGCTTCCACCGGAGGCGGTGCGAACAGTACAACAACGTCCAGCACCAACAGCGCCACGATTGTTGTCAACCTGACGCCGATTGGCGAGCGCGATGTCAAGCAGTCACAGATCGAAGCGGATTTACGGAAAGCATTGGAAAAAGTGCCCGGTCTCCGCCTCGAAACAGGCACTGGCGGCAATGGCACGCAGCTCACTCTGACGTTGTCCGGGGATGACTCCGAAGTTCTGGAAAAGGCAGCCGCCAGCCTCGAGACGGGTCTGCGCACATTGTCAGGCATTGGCAACGTGACATCCTCTGCGGCCATGCAGTCACCAGAGATCATCATCAAACCGGATTTGGCGAAAGCCGCGTCCTTGGGTGTGACGTCCAAGGCGATTGCGCAGGCTATTCGGGTGGCGACGGCAGGAGCCTATGATACTTCACTGCCCAAGCTTAATCTCCCAGAACGGCAGATCAAGATCCGGGTCATGCTGGACACAACAAACCGTCAGTCACTGGACGCAATATCTCTTATCCCGGTTGAGGGCAGTGCTGGCAATGTTGCCTTAGGGGCAATCGCTGATATTTCAATTGGGTCGAGCCCAAGCGAAATCAATCGGCTCGACCGATCACGCAATGTCACCCTGACCATTGAACTGAATGGCAGGAGCCTATCGGCCGTCACGGCTGAGGCCGCTCAGTTGCCGGGCTATAAAAACCTGCCACAAGGGGTAAAATTTGTCGAACAGGGCGAATTGAAGCGTCAGACAGAGTTGTTCGATAGTTTCGCTACGGCGATAGCGATTGGCATCTTTTGCATCTACGCCGTTCTTGTCCTTCTCTTCCATGATTTCCTGCAACCAGTCACCATCCTGATGGCAATTCCGCTGGCACTTGGCGGGGCAATGCTGCCGCTTGTGCTGACCGGCACCAGCTTCTCGATGCCTGCGGTCATTGGTCTGCTCCTTTTGATCGGAATCGTCTCCAAAAACTCCATTCTGCTTGTGGAATATGCGATTGAAGCACGTCGGGGAGGCATGTCTCGTTATGACGCCCTTGTCGATGCGTGTCACAAACGCGCGCGTCCAATCATTATGACCACAATCGCCATGGCTGGCGGCATGGCACCAGCAGCACTCAGCCTCGTCGCTGGTGACTCGAGCTTCCGTCAACCCATGGGCATCGTCGTGATTGGCGGATTGTTGACCTCAACCTTCTTGAGCCTCCTGGTCATCCCGGTGGTGTTCACATTTTTAGATGATCTTCTGATCTGGCTTAAAGCGAGGCTCCGACTGGGCTCCTAAACTTGCCGCATCTGGGCCGGAAAGTGGGAACAGACGTTCCGCTGCACCCATGTCAAAGGGACGCAGACATTTGATTCCGCTAAACTCGATGTTGAGCGCCAATATTCCAGCTACAGGAATATTGGCAACTGCCTTTAATACCAAGTCTCTGACATGCTCACGCATCCTCGACTTGAAGAAATTGAAAATATCACAAATGCATCAGATGCTTGAGATATTTTCAAAAGGAATACGAAGAGTCATTTTTAATGAATCTTCGTATAAGATGCGAACAACGCTTGATAGTCTTTCAAATACCGTGCGAAGCTTGACTTCAAGAACACCGCCGAGCCAAACGGTGACGTTGGAGTGAACCCGTCCAAGCGCCGCCGCTTCGTGATCCAAATACATGACGCTACCCGGCTTCATTGCGACCTGCGGCTAGAACTGGACGGCGTCTTAAAGCCCTGGGTGGTGGGACCAAGGGCCGCTGCTCGATTCCCAAGGAGCAGTATGGTTGTGATACGGCGCTGTAGATCTTTGTTTTTGCCCATTTCCGGTTGGCAAAACCGGCGCCCAAATGCCAATTTCGTTGAGGCAGTTAAATCTAATAAATTCTAATTTTTCTATTTAACGCCGTCATTATCATGAGATATTGACATACACTTTTATTCAATATTTGGTCGCATTATATCTCTTCTGTCGTGAATACATGATTGGCACGAATAGATCGCCAAATCATCTCCCTTTGTGTAATTGGACACCTCTAAAAACCTCCCCATTTTCCGCGTTTCATGATTCAATCCGGCCAGTGTGATTTTCTGGGAGCGGATGATGCGTGGGCAACCGGGCTTTTGGGATTTGGATGATCGTTACGAACGGCTGAGTGCCGTCGGCGATCCGCTGGAGAAGCTCAACAGCATCATTCCATGGGCGATATTTGAAAAACCTTTAGCGAAGGCGCTGAAGCGGTCCGACGGATCGAAGGGTGGACGTCCACCATTTCCGTCGGTTCTGATGTTTAAAATCCTGGTGCTGCAAGCGCTTTATAATCTCTCCGACGACCAAGCAGAGTTTGTTATCCAGGACCGGCTGTCGTTTATGCGTTTCCTTGGCCTTTCCCTTTCGCAGAAGGTGCCGGATGCCAAGACGATCTGGCTGTTCCGAGAGAGTTTGGTGCGTGCAGGTGCCATTGATAATCTGTTTGCCCGTTTCGACAAGCATCTCTCACGTTCCGGATATCTGGCCAAAGGCGGGCAGATCGTTGACGCCACGATCATCCAGGCTCCCAAGCAACATAACAGCCAGGACGAGAAAGACGCGATCAAGGCCGGCGAAATCCCTGAGGACTGGAAGGATAAACCCGCCAGGCTGGCCCAGAAGGACCGCGACGCGCGATGGACAGTGAAGTATTCCAAGGCGAAACGGCCAACGGAGACGCCGACGTCGACGACGACTGGCCAGCACGATATTGCCATTCCAATGTTTGGTTACAAAAACCATGCAGGCATCGACCGAGCCCATGGCTTTATCCGGGGATGGACGGTGACGAGTGCGAGCGCCCATGACGGAGCCCAGCTTCGAAACGTAGTGACCAAAGACAATACCGCGTCGACGGTCTGGGCCGATACGGCCTATCGCTCCAAGACCAACGAGGAATGGTTGCAGGACAATGGCCTAAAGTCCGACATCCATCAGAAGAAGCCAAAGGGCAAACCCATGCCGGAGGCGATGTCGCGCGCCAACGGCCGTCGTTCGAAGGTCCGCTCCGCCATCGAACATGTCTTTGCGCGGCAGAAGGACAAGATGAAGCTCTTCGTGCGCACCATCGGAATCAGCCGAGCGAGGGTGAAGATCGGCATGGCCAATATCACCTACAACATGCTTCGCTATGTCTGGCTGACTGGAAAACCACGGACCGCATAACGCGCAGCTGGCCGGAAGGCCGAAATGCATGCCGCAGATGCGGCAATCATCACAAAAAATGGGCGATCATCCGCGCGAGTTCATCGCGGAAATACATCCACGGCACCATCTTGCCAACTGCGACCGGTAAATCGAGGTGTCCAATTTTTACACCAATTCTGGACTACGGATTGTCACGGAAACTACCGCCGCCTGCCGTTATTGCGAGTGCTATCGTTTGCTGCGTTGGCGTCGGTATCTTGACCGGCGGTATAAACGCCTTCGGTGCAGGTGACTTGCTCGTTTTGGGTGCAGCAGTATTGCGGGCTATTATGGTTGTCTCGACAAAGCGGCTTATGGTCGGTCGCCAGATTTCCTCTGCGGCGCTCACTGCAATCCAGGGTTTTTCGGTCACAACACTGACCTTGGTTGTCGTGATCGCTCAATTTGGTGTCAGCAGCATTGCGGTTGATGCCGATCCCCAATTTTGGTTTGCAGTCGCATTCCTTTCGCTCTTTTGCACCATCGCCGCATTCTACATACAGAATGCGGCGGTGAGGAGAACAACGCCAACGCGTGTTGGATTTCTGATGGGAACTGAGCCCTTTTTCGGCTTCCTTCTCGCACATCTTTTGCTCGCCGAACCGATCAGCGCGACAAGCGTATCGGGTGCCGCCCTCATCCTCGCAGGGACCTTTGCCGGAATTCTCTCCGAAAACAGGAAAAGATCATGAATTTCGTTCCACAATCGATAAAGATATCTGCCAATCGTGTTTCAAATTTTGAAGATCTTCTCGCTTTACCAGACAGAAGCGCCCCGGTCGTTACCATGTTCAGCGGCGGCCTTGACAGCACGTACCTTCTCTACAAATTGCAAAGCCTGGGTTTTAAAGATGTTCAGGTGGTTGCGGTCAATGTCGGAGAGACCATTGACGGACCGTTGCTTGAGTGGAGATGAAAATCTATGGCGCAGGGAATTTGAGTCTGGTCCTTTGGACGATCCCGAGAGTTTTTCCTGGACCAGAAAAGCTGCTGACCGAGGGAGGGAAGATCTCAATCTTGGCTTTTTGGATGGGAATCTTGTCTCCATTGATAATGAAAATATGACGCTCATTAAGGCGATGTCTATCTTGAATCAAAAAGTCGGCACATTCGGTCATGGCCGGTTCGTCGGCCTCGAGCATATTTCGTCCGGCGAGATGTTCTTGAGGTTCGTGAAGCGCCTGCAGCAGCCATCATCATGGACGCTTTGCGCCACTTGGAAAAAGCGTCTCTCAGCACCGGTTCGATCATCCTGAAGCAAGGTCTCGAACAAGCTTGGGTCCAAGAGGCCGTATCCGGCGTTACTCACAATCCGAAACATATCCGGGACAGGGTACTCTTGGAATACCAGGCTGCAGGTGCGACAACACCGGCTATAAATTTCGACTTTGCTTAACAACGACAACAGGAATCTATCATTCTGAAGTAAGTCTCATCTAAGAGGCTGCCTCAAAAAGAGGTGGGTGATTTCAACAGGTTATGATTCCTTCGGATTTGCGAAGATTCGATGGAGTACACGATGGCCTGGACTGAAATCACCCGTCGGCACTATGCCCGGCGCACGGCACGCTACGCAAGTGACATGACGGATCGGGAATGGGTTTTGGTTGAGCCTTTTCTGCCGATACCCCGCCGCTTGGGCCGTCCCCGCACCACTGATTTGCGCGAGGTCGTCAACGCTCTGCTTTACATCGCCACGACCGGTTGCCAGTGGCGCATGCTGCCAAAGGACTTTCCGCCCTGTTCAACCGTCCAGCGTTATTTCTATGAATGGCGTGCACTGGGACTTTGGACACGTATCAACCATCATCTGGTGATGGAGGCTCGCGAGTTGGAGGGCCGAGAGGCAAGCCCGACGGCTGGCGTGATCGATAGCCAGAGCGTGAAAACCACGGAAAGTGGCGGCATACGAGGCTACGATGCGGGCAAGAAGGTCAAAGGGCGCAAGCGCCATATCATCGTCGATACGCTCGGCCTGATGGTCGGCCTCATGGTGCACAGCGCCGACATCCAGGATCGCGACGGTGCTCCCGATCTCCTGAAATCCATTCGCCACAGGTGGCCATGGTTGCTGCATGTCTTCGCCGATGGTGGTTATGCAGGCGACAAGCTGAAGCGGCGACTGAAGAAGATCGGGCGCTGGACGGTCGAGATCATCAAGCGCTCGGACAAAGCGAAAGGCTTTGACGTGCTGCCACGACGCTGGGTCGTCGAGCGGACCTTCGCCTGGCTTGGCAGATGCCGAAGACTGGCAAAAGACGTAGAAAAGTCCATCGCCTCCTCACAGGCATGGATCATGATCGCCCACATTCGCCTGATCACTCGGCGCCTTGCAAGGTATCGATATCATTGAAGGCTTTTCGAGTCCGACTCTAAGGCTAATTATAAAATAAGCAGGAAGGCGTTGACCATCTCCTGAAAAACGGATTTCTTCCCAAGAAGCGACATACATAATCAGCCTTTTACATTGAAATAGATGCCGATTTTTATGATTTTGCCGGTCGCTGGAACCGCTTATAGTTGGATGAGTATATGCGTGACGGTAGAACTTACCGTTATCGCCGATATAGCACTTTCGAATATAGCTCCAAGGACGAAAAATTCCGCCTCTTGCCTCATGCCTCTTATGAGCAATCCAAACGGGGTAACCACTTGAATGGCGGCTTCAAGCGTCATTTTGAGCCATTAGAAACTGCGCGAAAAAGAGTTGCGTGAAATAATCCAGTTGCGCTTCTGTTTGTTTGCTTATGACGAACGGAGACCCCAATGGGCTGGACTGATATCACCCGCCGACAATATCACCGACGCGCAATGCGGTATCCAAGCGATCTGAGGGACCGGGAATGGGAGCTAATTTCGCCCTGCCTGCCTTGAGCGAAGCGATTGGGCAAGCCGCGCAGCACCGATCTTCGCGAGGCCGTGAAAGTCCCTCGCTTCAGCCGAGGCCTGGATCACTATCGCCCACATCCCCGTCCTGACACCACGCTTGGCAAAATACGGATATCGTTTAAGGCTTTTAGAGTCAGGCTCTGAGAAAATATGCAGTAGAGCATCGTGTTGCATCCGATTTTCTGCACGGTGCTCTACATGAGCTCGGAGGAATGCATCGTTTTTTCATGGATGATTTCCTTCAATTTGCGCCCAGCGGCCGGTGATTTTGGCCATAACCATTTAGTAATCGACGTCCCTCTGCATCACGTCGGGATGGTCCTGCATTCAAAGAGCCTGGCCAAGCTGCCACCAGACCGTGCCGGATGGGCACGCGCCAGGATTAACTGGGCATTATCACCCGTTAACACACCTGGATAAACTAAAAAATAAACGTAAAGCACGCGTCAGGTTGCATATTTACAATCCCAGACTCTTGGCTTTACATCGGTTTAACATCACCGAGCTGGGAGCCATGATGAAAACTGTTCTTTTTTGTTTAGCAATTTTTCTTTTGCCTGTTTCAGCTGCTCTTGCCGACTGTTCCGCCCCCATCGACAACAGTTTCGCAGCAGCAGCCAAAGCCAAGTTCGACTGCTCCAGCAGCCTGCCCCTGAAAGGTCACGAGACGGATCGCAAGTTCCAGATCCACTACGATTTTCCAAAGACCTTGCCCGATACCAGCAAGTTGCCCTGGTTGACGATTGATCCCTTCAAGAATCCCGCTGACTACATGCAGGCCGTCTTGAATTACGTTACCAAAGTGAACGCCCGACCCGATATCGATTGGCGCATTCAGGACAACATGCTCGAAGAATGGTGCGATGCACCATGGTTCTTCATGCTGAGGGAACCCCTGCACGGTATGACGACCGAACGATGGTCTCGCCCCAAGGAGTTGCACGCTCTGCAAACGGATTAGGAGCGAAATTTCGCTGTGGGGATCTACAACGATGTGGCCTGTTACGGTTTTGGCCAGATCTGGGCCGATCCGGCCTTTCCCAAAACCCTTGATTTTGCATTCGCGGAGGGCGCCGTTGCGGCCAAAATGCTGTTCACCTCAGCGACGCCTTCCAGCGTTCCTTATCTTGCAGGGTCAAAGGAGTGGGAAGTTGCCGGAGAAAAGGACGGCGGCACCATGACGATGCGGCTTTTGCAATTTGATCTCTCGATCAAGGACAAGCGTTCGCCCAACGGCTGGTTCTTCGGGACTTTCGTCTACAATGCCATGCAGCCCGGCGATACACCTTATCAACGCCTGGTTCCGGTCGGTCTGATCTGGGGAAGCGATCCCGCGTTGAATGCAACAGCCTATCTCGAACAAGCGATGTCACTGACCGAAAGCTGGGTCAATCCTGCGGTCGCGACTATGTTTTATCCCCTCCCGAGGCAGAATCTCGGCCTTTTCGGGCGCGCCAATGGCCCGGTCGACAACCCAATGTCCGCCTGCATTACATGTCATCAACGCGCTCTCGACTGGGGGACAGCGGTCTTGCCTGGCAGCCCTGAAGCGGTACAAGCGGCGGAACTGTTGCCAGATGCTCCCACTGATCCATACAACGACTCAGCCGTCGCCGCCTATTTCAGGAACATTGGGTCCAATTCACCCGTGCCGGATACGCAATCGCTTGATTATGTTTTACAGGTTTCAAAAGGGATTGCTGCATTCCGCAATTGGACACCTCTAAAAACCTCCCCATTTTCCGCGTTTCATGATTCAATCCGGCCAGTGTGATTTTCTGGGAGCGGATGATGCGTGGGCAACCGGGCTTTTGGGATTTGGATGATCGTTACGAACGGCTGAGTGCCGTCGGCGATCCGCTGGAGAAGCTCAACAGCATCATTCCATGGGCGATATTTGAAAAACCTTTAGCGAAGGCGCTGAAGCGGTCCGACGGATCGAAGGGTGGACGTCCACCATTTCCGTCGGTTCTGATGTTTAAAATCCTGGTGCTGCAAGCGCTTTATAATCTCTCCGACGACCAAGCAGAGTTTGTTATCCAGGACCGGCTGTCGTTTATGCGTTTCCTTGGCCTTTCCCTTTCGCAGAAGGTGCCGGATGCCAAGACGATCTGGCTGTTCCGAGAGAGTTTGGTGCGTGCAGGTGCCATTGATAATCTGTTTGCCCGTTTCGACAAGCATCTCTCACGTTCCGGATATCTGGCCAAAGGCGGGCAGATCGTTGACGCCACGATCATCCAGGCTCCCAAGCAACATAACAGCCAGGACGAGAAAGACGCGATCAAGGCCGGCGAAATCCCTGAGGACTGGAAGGATAAACCCGCCAGGCTGGCCCAGAAGGACCGCGACGCGCGATGGACAGTGAAGTATTCCAAGGCGAAACGGCCAACGGAGACGCCGACGTCGACGACGACTGGCCAGCACGATATTGCCATTCCAATGTTTGGTTACAAAAACCATGCAGGCATCGACCGAGCCCATGGCTTTATCCGGGGATGGACGGTGACGAGTGCGAGCGCCCATGACGGAGCCCAGCTTCGAAACGTAGTGACCAAAGACAATACCGCGTCGACGGTCTGGGCCGATACGGCCTATCGCTCCAAGACCAACGAGGAATGGTTGCAGGACAATGGCCTAAAGTCCGACATCCATCAGAAGAAGCCAAAGGGCAAACCCATGCCGGAGGCGATGTCGCGCGCCAACGGCCGTCGTTCGAAGGTCCGCTCCGCCATCGAACATGTCTTTGCGCGGCAGAAGGACAAGATGAAGCTCTTCGTGCGCACCATCGGAATCAGCCGAGCGAGGGTGAAGATCGGCATGGCCAATATCACCTACAACATGCTTCGCTATGTCTGGCTGACTGGAAAACCACGGACCGCATAACGCGCAGCTGGCCGGAAGGCCGAAATGCATGCCGCAGATGCGGCAATCATCACAAAAAATGGGCGATCATCCGCGCGAGTTCATCGCGGAAATACATCCACGGCACCATCTTGCCAACTGCGACCGGTAAATCGAGGTGTCCAATTGGGTGAAGACCGATTTCCCTGATCATGCCGCATCCACCTCGGATGTCCCGCCCTACCCCTTCAAACCCGGCAACACAATCACCGTGGCGCCTGTTGACGTTACTGCCCCCGGTACTGAAAAATTTGGAACCGATCCGACCGGCAAGCTTTTCCTTCGCTGACATAATCTTATAATCTAAATATATCCCGTCTTCAGGAGGTGCGCATGTTGTCGTTAAACATCTTTGGCCGCTTTCTGATTGTCGACTCTCATGGGTGCGACCGCAGCCCGAGAGGATCGAAGGCACGCGGTATCTTGGCATTACTTGCCATGTCACAAGGCTATTCGCGCAACCGGACCTGGCTGCGGGACAAACTTTGGAGCGACCGGGATTCCAAGAGAGGATCGGATAGCCTTCGCCAGACGCTCGTCGACATACGACGGGCGTTTGGCCCCTATCACACCGTATTGCAAGCGGATCGGGAAAAGGTGACACTCGATCCCACCCGCTTTAAGATAAAATACCAGCTCATGCCCACCTCTGGTGACTGGAATAATGAGCAGGACGCATTTGCCGACCTCGACATTCGTGACACTGAGTTCGAAGACTGGATCCGGAACTTACGAGCGTCTCTTGCGCACAAGGCGCGGATCAGTCCGCCCCATGTCCTACGCAGTCATACCTCCCCCAAGCCCGCAATTTTTTCCAGTTCCTATCCGATAACCAGCTTGCGAGTGAATTGACATCAAGTCGGCTGATGACGCTGACCACGGCGGCGCTCCGCGATTTAGACGATTTTGAAATCTTCCCCCGTCACGCTGCCATCGGCGGCACGCTCCCTCCCCTGCCTGTCAAGGGCCTCACTGTCGCAGTGCGGACTGTAACTTTAGGTCGAGACAGCCATGTGGCTATTGCCATCAGCCATGCAGGGACTGGACAGCTCTATTGGTCGCGAACCACTCAAATATCGGCATCACACACAGAGTTGCTGCATCACGAATCCGGGATTCTTGTCCAAGCCATTCTTTCGACGTTGCGCGAGCGGAAGGATCAGCTTGGAATCTCCCATTCGGGAGCCATGCTCGCCAATCATGCGCGGGCCTTGATCTTCCGATTTGATCGGCAAAGTTTAAGAGATGCAGACGTAAATCTGCGCTATGCTTATGATCGCGATCCGCGCCCGCAATATCTGGCATGGCGGGCATTCCTGCGCAACATGGCTCAGTTCCAGCATTGCAGCACCGCATTCCTGGACGACAAGATAACGTCAGCGGAACTGGTGCAGGAAGCGCTGCGCGCGAACGCTGGTAGCGCCAGCATCCTGGGCATCGGGGCCCATCTCGAATATCTTGGAGGCGGTTCAAGCCGTGGTTCGTTGCGGCTTGCTGAACGCGCTGTCAGCCTCGATCCGCTGAACGCAGTCAACTTGGCGATTTTATCCAATACGGAACTGGTTCTCGACAAGCTGAGGGATAGCCGAGGATCGGCTTTAAGCGCACTTGCATTAACAGGCGGAGGCGAGCACAGGGCTTTTGTCGAATTCTTTTGCTGTATGTCCGCCGCCGCGTTGGGCGAATATGCAACAGCCATAGGCCACGCAGAAGCAGCGCTTATTCTGCGTCCTGCATTTCGAGCGCCTCTAAGGTATTTGGTCGCGCTGTATAAACAAATGAACATGATCAAACAAATGGAACGTGCCGTCTCCCGATTGCAGCAGTTCGAGCCTGACTTCGTGCCGAGCCGCTTTCTCGACAACGATTATCCGGTCACCACCATGCGAAGGCTTCGGCTGATCGAAGCCATTGCCGGCTAGTCATCGCAGCCCTCGCCGCAGCAGGGGTAGCGTTGTCGCCTGTGCGGCGGTTGGCGGCAAGGATTGACGTCCGCCTTTTCAATCCGATTTAAGGAATTATGCAGTCGGGTTATCTCGACAGGACTCTGACCCCTGTAGGGTGATCCATTGCTACGTCGCGTCAGCGCGATCTTCCAGCGTAGTGCCAGGAGGTCTTTCCGACCCGGTCAGGGTCGGCGTGATCAGTTTGATCGTCAACACAATCTGTCGCTCAATCGCAATTTGATCATCCGTACCTGTCAATCGCCAATAACTCCAATTGGCATTGACGAGGGTGTAAAGACTAATGCCGAGATCAAAAAGCTGTTCCTGCGGCCATGTTGAGCCAAGACGACGCAACAGCCGTGCATAGTTCGACGCAATCAGCCTTGCATGCTGTTGGGCAATGGGAAACAGGGTCTCATAATAATAAGCGGCATCAACAATGGTGCGGTCCAGCCCGATGGAGAGTTGATAAACCCATGTCTCGCGGATCAGCGTTGCCAATTGCGCCTGCCAGCCATCAGCCTGGACTTTCTCCGATCCAGCTTCCAGAAAAGTCCGCACCTGGGCCAGCTTTTCCTCGTAAATTTCGGCAATAATGGCTTCCTTGTTGGGGAAATAGTCATAAATCGAGCCGACCTTGATACCAGAATACGCGGCAACGGCATTGGTGGTCACGGCACGCACACCTTGTTCACGCATCACGGCGTGGGTCGATTCCATGATCGCCGTCTTCATTTTTTGCGATCTTGCCTGAACCGGTCTCCGTTTGGTGCCGGAATTCGTTACCATACCCATGCCGCTGCCCCCATCATCAATCGCCTGCCATCAATAGATCGGATAAATATCCGTCTTGCGCAAAGGAAAAAACCGGATAATCATTCGGATTACATGAACGGCCTCTCTCTGTCGTGAATGGAAAGACATTCAGGAGAAATACATGCGGCGATAGTACAACTTACGCTGAACCTCGCTTTCATACATGGTGCAAAAATATCCCGCAACCCAATCGTTCAAATACATGAAGGATTCGCGCTGAACGCAATATAACATGATTGAAAACTAGCGTGTAAATGGCAAATGCATAAAATTCGCTTTTGCCTTTCCTTCGCCGAAAATCAAAAAAGGGGAATAAAATTGAGAAAAATTCTTTTACTGACAACTTGTCTTGCCTTTTCATTCACTGGTCTTTCCTATGCTGAAAACGGCACGAAGAATGGCGAAAAACTGGCACAAAGCCAGACTTATACATATCGTGAACTGGATTCTTTCAAAACGCTGGACCCGCAGCTGAATGCAGACACCAGTGGCTCCGCAGTTATTAGAAACCTGTTCGAAACGTTGATGAATGAGGATACGCAGGGCAATCTGGTGCCCGGCGCGGCAGCAAGCTATGACGTCTCCAGCGATAAAATGCTCTATACATTTCATCTGCGTCCCGAAGCGAAATGGTCCGATGGTACGCCCGTGACCGCAGGTGATTTTGTTTACGCCTGGCAACGGCTTGCAGATCCAAAGACTGCTTCTGAATATGCATCCTACCTCGAAATGATGCAGGTGGAAAACACAACCGAAATCATTGCCGGCAAGAAACCGCCGCAAGATCTGGGCGTAAAAGCCTTGGATGACCATACATTTCAGGTCAAACTCATCGCACCGATTCCTTATTTCGTGAAGATGACCGTGAATGCTTCGACGGCTCCGGTCAAGAAATCGGTCATCGACAAGCTCGGTGATGATTGGACCAAGCCCGGCAATCTGGTGGGCAACGGTGCCTATGTGCTGGCTGAGCATGTTCCCGGCGAAAAACTGGTGATGAAGCGCAATCCGAACTATTGGAACAATGCCAACACCATTCTGGACACGGTCACGGCTCTGATTATCAATGATGGAAATCAGGCTATGACCCGCTATCTTGCTGGCGAACTTGATGAAGTCGGTATTCCGACTGGTCAGTATCCGCGCATGAAAAAGGAATATCCGGATCAAGCCAAATCCACACCAAATTCCTGCACCTATACTTATCTTTTCAACGTCTCCGACAAGGGTCCGGCAGCACTGAAGGATGTCCGCGTGCGGCAAGCTCTGTCCTACGCCATCAACCGCGATGTGATTGTTGATAACATTTTGCAGGGGGACCAGAAACCGGCTTACAATTGGGTTCACTGGGCAACCGCGGGCTTCAAGATGCCGGAAATTCCGGCAGCACACATGACGCAAAAGGAACGTGACGACAAAGCCGTCGCACTTCTGAAAGAAGCAGGCTACAGTCCGGAACATCCGCTCAATCTGACCCTGAGCTACAACACCGATGAAGGCCACAAGAAGATTGCCATTGCCGTTTCACAGTTCTGGAAAAAGGTTGGTGTCAACCTCACCCTGACCAATATGGAATGGAAGGTTCTGACCGATAAAATGAATCATCAGGACTTTGAAGTTGGCCGCTATGCCTGGTGCGGTGACTATAACGAAGCGTCCACCTATCTGGATATGTTCACATCGAACTCCGGCAACAACTATGGCAAATATTCCAACCCAGCCTATGACAAGCTAATGCAAGAGAGCAAAACCGCCGCCGATCCACAGCCTCTCTATACCAAGGCAGAGGAAATTCTGGCGCAAGATGCTCCACACACGCCAATCTATCAATATACCAACGTGATGATGCTGAAACCGGATGTTCGGGGCTTTCCTGAAAAAAGCGTAATGGGCAACTGGTACGCCAAGGACATGTACCGCGTAGCCAAATAATGCTCGTTTTTTGTCGTCGCATCGGGTGTTTCCGAAAACCGGTATCCACTTTTCGGTCCGATGCTATAGCGGGCAGCACAACCCGTGCTGCCCCTCTTACCGGGGCGATCCAGAATGTTTGTTTACGTGTTAAGGCGTCTGGCTGTTGCCATACCGACGCTGCTGATTTTGATTATTGCGTCCTTCCTGCTGATGAAGGCGGCACCCGGCGGGCCATTCACAACAGAGAAGGCGCTAGCGCCGGAAATTCTGGCCAATCTCAACGCCAAGTATGGTCTTGATGCGCCGCTGTGGCGGCAGCTTGTCACTTATGTCTGGGGTGTTATTGCCCATTTCGATTTCGGGCCGTCCTTTATTTATAAGGATCGCACGGTCAATGAGATCATCGCGCAAGGCTTTCCCGTTACCCTAACCTATGGCTGCATCTCCTTTGTGGTGGCTGTATTGATTGGCGGCGCGCTGGGCATCTGTGCGGCGGTCTGGCACAATAGCTGGCTGGATTATCTGGCCGTGGGCGTGGCCATTGGTACCCATGTGCTGCCAAGCTTTGTGCTGGCCCCCATTCTGGTGCTGGTCTTCACCCTTTGGCTTGGCTGGTTGCCGGGCGGCGGTTGGGAGGGTGGGCAATGGCCCTATCTGATCATGCCAGTGATTTCACTCTCCGTGTTGTTCATTGCCTCCATCTCACGGCTCACTCGCTCGTCCATGCTGGAAGTGCTGACTGCCAATCATATCCGGACCGCACGCGCCAAGGGCTTGCCAGCGCGGGTGGTGATTTTTCGCCACGCGCTTATTCCGGCTCTGTTGCCAGTGATTTCCTATCTCGGGCCTGCCTTTGTCAGCATGATCACCGGATCGGTGGTGGTGGACATGTATTTTTCCACCGGCGGCATTGGCAAGTTTTTCGTCGATGCGGCGCTGAACCGTGACTATGCCGTGATGATGGGCATTACCATTCTCATCGGTGGCCTGACAATTCTGTTCAACCTTGTGGTCGATCTTCTCTATGCGTGGATTGATCCGAAAATCCGGTACTGATGCGATGATGGTTGATAGAGCGCAGCTGGAAAAGCTTGCGACACGATTGAGTGACGAAACAGTCAAAGGCCGCTCGCCCTGGGCCGATGCAAGACGACGCTTCATGCGCAACAAGGCCGCAATTGCGGGCCTGATCGGTCTCTGTCTTGTCGCCCTTTTCGCCGTTTTCGGCTCCTTCCTCGCCCATTGGTCGAATGATGAGCTGGATTTTTCGGTGATGGGACAGGTGGTGGATCTGGGTCGGCCATCGTTTGAAAACGGCCACTATTTTGGCACCGACGATCTTGGCCGCGATCTGTTTGCCCGCACGGTGCAGGCCACGCAGGTGTCCATGTCAGTGGCGCTAATCGGCAGCCTGATTGCCGTGGTGGTTGGCACGCTGTATGGTGCGATTTCCGGCTACGCGGGCGGCATTGTCGATAGCATCATGATGCGCACTGTCGATATTCTGATGGCCATCCCCTACATGTTTGTGCTGATCCTGCTGCTGGTGATGTTTGGCCGCTCCACCACCATTTTGTTCGTGGGCATCGGGCTGATGTCGTGGCTGGATATGAGCCGCATTGTGCGCGGCCAAACCTTGAGCATCAAATCAAAGGAATATATCGAGGCCGCACAGGCCACGGGCGTATCGTCCATCAAGATCATTCTGCGGCACATTCTGCCCAATCTGATGGGTGTGGTCACGGTCTATGCCACCTTGCTGGTTCCGATCATGATCATGACAGAGAGCTTTATCAGCTTCCTTGGCCTTGGCATTCAAGAGCCGCTGACCAGTTGGGGTGCGATGATTTCCGAAGGGGCTGGCAGCATGACCCATGGCACTTTGTGGCAACTGGCGGCACCGCTGTTTTTCTTCGTCATCACGCTGTTTTCCTTCTATTTCGTTGGAGACGGTTTGCGCGACGCGCTGGACCCGAAGGATCGCTGATATGACTTTGCTGAAGATTACCGATCTTTCTGTGGGTTTTGATACGCCAGACGGCCAAGTTCAGGCCGTACAAGGCCTGAACCTCACGCTCAACCGGGGTGAAACGCTTGGCATTGTTGGCGAGAGCGGCTCTGGCAAAAGTCAGGCCTCCTTTGCCATCATGGGCCTTTTGGCGCGCAATGGCCGGGCCTCCGGCTCTGTGCTGTTTGACGGTCAGGAAATTCTCAATGCGCCACCCGCCAAACTCAACCCCATTCGCGGTGCGCGCATTGCC
This sequence comes from Agrobacterium vitis, assembly GCF_037039395.1. Lineage (NCBI taxonomy): Bacteria > Pseudomonadati > Pseudomonadota > Alphaproteobacteria > Hyphomicrobiales > Rhizobiaceae > Gillisella > Gillisella vitis. The sequence continues at coordinate 172,404 of NZ_CP146241.1, forward strand.
ATGGTGTTTCAAGACCCGATGACATCGCTCAACCCCTATATGCGCATCTCGGATCAGATGGTTGAGGTGCTGATCTATCAAAAGGGCATGTCGAAACGCGATGCCATGGTGGAATGCACCCGCATGCTGGATGCGGTGAAAATTCCCGATGCCAAATCCCGCATCCGGCTGTATCCGCATGAATTCTCCGGTGGTATGCGCCAGCGGGTAATGATTGCCATGGCACTGCTCTGTCGCCCCGATCTGTTGATTGCCGATGAGCCGACCACCGCCCTTGATGTGACGGTACAAGCCCAGATCATGCGGCTATTGCGGGATTTACAGGCCGAATTTGGCATGGCGATGATTTTGGTCACCCACGATCTCGGCGTGGTGGCAGGCTCGTGCGAGCGGGTTTTGGTGCTTTACGGTGGCCGGGTGATGGAAACAGGACCGGCAGAGGCGCTGTTTGCATCGCCATCGCACCCCTATACCCAAGGCTTGTTGCGGGCCATTCCCCGGGTGGATCGCGAGGATGAGCGGCTGCGCACCATTCCCGGTGTGCCGCCCAATATGATGAACATGCCGAGCGGCTGTCCGTTTGCACCCCGCTGCGATTATGTGATTGCCGATTGCAACGTTGCGCCGCGTCCGCTTAAAAATTTCGCGCCAGATCGCGCCCGCGCGTGCACACGTCCTGTGGAGGAACTGGTATGAGCACCACCCCCCTTCTCAAGGCCGAGAACCTGCATGTGACCTTTGAGCGCAAAACTGGCGGGTTGCCATGGCAAAAGCCACGTACCCTGCATGCCGTCAATGGCGTGAATTTTGAGCTGCGGGCTGGCGAAACGCTGGGCATTGTGGGCGAATCCGGCAGCGGAAAATCCACCCTTGCCCGCGCCATCATCCGCATGCTGGATGCGAAGGGCAGTGTGATATGGCAGGGCAATACCGATCTCTTGCGCCTGTCGCCGCGAGACATGTTGAAACATCGCGCCGATATCCAGATGATCTTTCAAGATCCTCTCGCCAGCCTCAATCCGCGCATGACAGTGGGCCAGATCATTGCTGAAACGCTGATCACCCATCACCACGGCCTGTCCTCCAAGGAGATCAAGGCACGGGTGCAAGCGGCCATGGATCAGGTGGGCCTGCTGCCCAGCCTGATCAATCGTTATCCGCACGAGTTTTCCGGCGGCCAGTGTCAGCGCATCGGCATTGCCCGCGCCTTGATTGTCGAGCCAAAGCTGATCATCTGCGATGAGCCGGTATCAGCGCTGGATGTGTCGATTCAGGCGCAGGTCATCAACCTGTTGATGGATTTGCAGAAAAATCTGGGGCTGGCGCTGATTTTCATTGCCCATGATCTCAGCGTGGTCAAACACATCTCAACGCGGGTGATGGTGATGTATCTGGGCCGCACGGTCGAGATTGCCGATCGCGATACGCTCTATGCCAATCCGCAACACCCCTATACGCAGGCGCTGCTCTCGGCGATTCCCATTCCAGACCCCAAACTGGAGCGCGAAAAAATCGTGATCCCGCTGGAAGGGGAATTGCCAAGCCCGATGTCTCCCCCTTCCGGCTGCGTGTTTCGCACCCGCTGTCCCCGCGCGCAAGCGCGATGTGCTGCGGAGGTACCCGCCTTGCAAGGTGGCGGCCATGCGGTGGCCTGCCATTTTCCGGGAACGGTTTAGGGTCAGGATGCCTTTGTGAAACGGGTGATGCCAGTTAACTGCAAACTGGAAGATTCGCGACAGATTTAAAGTGTTACAGCGCCGTGCGTTTTATAAAACGCACGGCGCTGTAGAGTCTGTCAGGTTCAAATTGAACCAGACAGACTCTATCGTCACGACCAACCTGGCCTTCGGCGAATGGCCGGTCGTGTTCGCCGATGCCAAGATGGCCGCCGCTCTGCTCGAGCAGCCTCACCAACCATAGCGAGATTGAAGGCACCGGAAATCAATCATGGCGCTTTAAGAGCCGCTCTTAGAGCCACAGCCGAAAAGACAAACACCCGCGTCCATAGCCGCTGCGCTATAGATAATCCAAGACACAATCTACGATTGAAATTCTGGATGCAAGAGATTGTGTTCGAGATCCAGCCAAGGTGGTTGTTCCGCATACATCTCCTGAATCAACTGTTTCACAAGATCAATGTAATGCGAATTGTCGCCAATGCGATGATTCATAATCACCGGTGAGGTCACGCCCTTTCCATCCAGCAATCGGTAATGCACGTCCGAGCGCATTTGCCGTGCGGAGGCCGGAATAATGCAAATGCCAGCTTCGGCGGCAACCAAACCCAGAGCCGTCTGGATCTCCCGGACTTCCTGCACTTCGGCCGGGCGCGCATCGTGGCTCTGTAACAGACCCAGCACCTGATCTGCATAACCGGGGCGAGGCTCCTTGGGGTAAACAATAATCCTGCAATCATTCAGGGCGGCAACAGAGAGGGGCGATATATCCCGGGCAAGCGGTGTACCTTTCGGAATGGCCGCCACCAGGCGCTCTTCCCGAAGCAACAGGCCCACGACATTCGGATCACTATGACGGACGCGACCAAAGCCAATGTCGATGCGACCTTCTTTCAGCGCCGGAATCTGTTGGACCGAGACGAGTTCCAGCAATTGAATATCCAGTTCTGGCGCGTGTTCACGCAGTTTTCGCACCAGCGACGGCAGGCCGCCGTAAAGGGTCGAAGCCACAAAGCCGATGGACAGAACGCTGTTCTGGCTCAGCCCGACCCTGCGGGTTGCCGCCTGCATCTGTTCCACCCGCCCCAAAATTTGCAGGGATTGTTCGTAAAATAGCCGACCGGCCTCCGTCAGCCGCACCGGGCGGCTTTTACGGATGATCAGTGGCACGCCGAGCTGTTCTTCCAACAATTGAATCTGGCGGCTTAACGGTGGCTGCGCGATATGCAGAATCTGGGCTGCCCGTGTGAAATTGCGCTCCTGCGCGACCGCGACGAAGTAGCGGAGTTGGCGTAGATCCATCGTGTCGGCCCTCCTTGTTTTCAAAAATACCTATCATGGAAGATAGGTTGCGGTGCGGCAAGTGCCTATACGCAGACAATTTTTCCCCTACTATACGAAATAGGTATGATAGGCGATAGTAATGATATTGGACGTCTTTTGTGGCTGCGCTTACCGTCACGCCATGAACACGACCTTTACACCCCTTGCCTCGAAAACAGTCGCTTTGCCCGTTGTTGAGCGGGTTGAGACCTTGCTTGTCGATCTTCCGACCATCCGGCCGCACAAGCTGTCGGTGGCGACCATGAACGGCCAGACCCTGATGCTGGTCAAAATCTATTGCAGTGACGGCATTGTGGGCATCGGCGAAGGCACCACAATTGGCGGGCTGGCCTATGGCGGCGAAAGCCCCGAAAGCATGAAGCTTGCGGTCGATACTTACTTCAAGCCTCTCATGCTGGGACAGGATGCCACCACTGTCAGGGCATTGATGATGCGCATCGGCAAAATGGTCAAAGAAAACCGCTTTGCCAAATGTGCCGTCGAAACGGCGTTGCTGGACGCCCATGGCAAGCGGCTGGGTCTGGCTGTGAGCGAATTGCTGGGTGGGCGGCTGCGCAGCCGCTTGCCCGTCGCATGGACGCTGGCCTCCGGCGATACCGCCAAGGATATTGCTGAAGCTGAAACAATGCTCGACCTGCGTCGGCACAAGATTTTCAAACTCAAGATCGGCGCAAAGCCGTTGCGGGATGACATTGCCCATGTTGCGGCCATCAAGCGGGCATTGGGAGATCGCGGCGCGGTGCGTGTGGACGTCAACATGGCGTGGAGCGAAACCGACGCTGCCTATGGCATGGCCGCCCTTGCCGATGCGGGCTGTGAATTGGTGGAGCAGCCGGTCTCCTCCTCGGCGGCGTTGGCGCGATTGGTGCGTCGCTTTCCCATTGCCTTGATGGCAGATGAATCACTGCATGGTCCTGAAAGCGCGTTTGAGCTTGCCAAGCTCAGCGGGGCCGACGTGTTTGCGGTCAAAATTGAACAAAGCGGCGGTCTTTTCAATGCGCAGCGCGTGGCGGCGATTGCCGATGCAGCCGGAATTGGCCTTTACGGCGGCACCATGCTGGAGGGGGCTTTTGGCACCATTGCATCCGCCCATGTGTTTTCGACCTTCAATCAGTTGCAATGGGGTACCGAGCTGTTTGGACCGCTGCTGTTGACCGAGGAAATTCTCACAACACCGCTGGATTACAGTGATTTTGAACTCACGGTTCCCCAAGGCTCCGGCCTTGGCATTGAACTGGACGACGATCGGGTGGCCTTTTTTACACGCGACGGCGTGCGCAAAACCATCAGCGTCATCGGATAAGGATTGTCACATGCTGTTTCATGTACGAATGGACGTCAACCTGCCCCACGACCTGCCGCAGGCCGAAGCATCCGACATTCTGGCACGCGAAAAGGCCTATTCGCAGCAACTGCAAAACAGCGGCAAGTGGCGCCACATCTGGCGGCTTGCTGGCCAATACGCCAATTACAGCATTTTTGACGTGAGCGACAATGCGGAACTGCACGAGATTCTGTCTGGCCTGCCACTGTTTAAATTTATGGACATCGAGGTAACGCCGCTGCTGCGGCATCCCTCTTCCATCCGCGATAACGATAGCTGATGGCAGCAACACAGCGCCGAGGAGAGTGGCGCTCGATTTCTAAAAGTCCTAGAGGAGGATAAAAATATGAACGTAGAGATCTTTAATCGGCCCGACATTCAGGCTTTTCTCAAGACCCTGAGCGGCCTTGACAAAGACGGCGGCAGCCCCCGCATGAAACAGATCACTCACCGGATCATGTCCGACTTGTTCAAAGCCATTGATGAATTGAACATCACACCAGATGAATATTGGACAGGGATTGCGTGGCTGAACGAGCTTGGTGCCGCCGGTCAGGCTGGCCTGATCTCGCCCGGTTTGGGCCTTGACCATTTCATTGACGAGCGTCTCGACGCCATTGATGCCGCCCTGGGCATTGAAAATCCAACGCCGCGCACCATCGAAGGTCCGCTCTACGTGGCTGGTGCGCCGGTTTGCAACGGCTTTGCACGGCTGGATGATGGCACTGACGAAAACGGTCACCTGCTGATCATGCATGGAACCGTTCATGGTGCCGATGGCAAGCCGGTTCCCGGCGCGACTGTTGAAGTCTGGCACTGTGACACCCGTGGTTTCTACTCGCATTTTGACCCAACCGGCAAACAGGCTGATTTCAACATGCGCCGCACCATCATTGCCGATGGCAAGGGCTGTTATAAGCTCCAGAGCATCCTGCCGAGTGGATATGGTGTGCCTCCAGGCAGTCCAACCGAAAAGCTGTTGTCGGCACTTGGCCGTCATGGTCAGCGCCCGGCCCATATCCACTTGTTTGTCAGTGCCGACGGCCATCGCAAGCTGACAACCCAGATCAACATTGAAGGTGATCCGCTGGTCAACGACGATTTTGCCTATGCAACGCGTGATGGTCTGATCCCGCCGGTGATCGAGCGCACCGATGAAGCCAGCATCAAGGCCAATGGCCTGTCTGGACCCTTTGCCGAAATCAGGTTCGATATTCATCTGACGTCTTTGGTGGACGGCGTCGATAACCAGATCAACGAACAGCGCAAGCGCGCGGCGGCCTGATCGGCAAGGCTGGCGGTCCAACGGGCCGCCAGCGCACAGGCAGAAGCCACAGAAAAACACCAAACAAAAATAATTGTCATCACCGACTTGTATGCAAAGGCGGCGCCTTATCGCGCTCTATTTGGGAGATAAATCATGTCTGCGATTATCGACAAAGCGAGAGATCTCGACCATCTGCTGGCCACTGCGGTGCAGGACGACAAGGACGCCGGGATCTTCCGCTGCCGCCGCGACATCTTCACCAATGAAGACCTGTTCGAGTTGGAGATGAAGCACATCTTCGAAAGCAATTGGGTCTATCTGGCCCATGAGAGCCAGATTCCAAACAATAACGACTATTACACGGCCTATATCGGCCGCCAGCCGATTGTCATCACCCGCGACAAGACCGGCGAATTGCATGCCGTGATCAACGCCTGCGCCCACCGGGGTGCGATGCTCTGTCGTCGCAAACATGGCAATAAGGGCAGCTTTACCTGTCCATTCCATGGCTGGACCTTTTCCAATACGGGCAAGCTTTTGAAGGTCAAGGACGAGAAAACCACCCAATATCCGGCGCAGTTCGGCAAGGATGGTTCGCACGATCTCAAGCGTGTGCCGCGTTTTCAAAGCTATCGCGGCTTTCTGTTTGGCAGCCTTGAAGAGGATGTGGCATCGCTGGAAGACTATCTGGGCGAAACCAAGGTGATCATCGACCAGATCGTTGACCAGGCCCCGGAAGGGCTGGAAGTGCTGCGCGGCAATTCCTCTTACATCTACGATGGCAATTGGAAATTGCAGATGGAAAACGGCTGCGATGGCTATCATGTCAGCTCGGTGCACTGGAACTATGCCGCCACTATGGGACGGCGCAAGGAAGAAGGCACAAAGGCCGTGGACGCCAACAGCTGGAGCCGCTCGATTGCGGGCGTTTACGGCTTTGAGAACGGTCATATCCTGCTGTGGACCAAAACCATGAACCCGGAGGTTCGCCCGGTTTATAACCACCGCGAGGAAATCAAAGCGCGGGTTGGCGAAGACAAAGCCGATTTCATCATCAACCAGACACGCAATCTCTGTCTCTACCCCAATGTTTTCCTGATGGACCAGTTCAGCACACAGATTCGTGTCACACGGCCAATCACCGTTGATAAGACCGAGATCAGCATTTTCTGCTTTGCTCCAAAGGGCGAAAGTGCAGAGGACAGAGCTTTGCGCATCCGCCAGTATGAGGATTTCTTCAATGTGTCCGGCATGGGCACGGCTGACGATCTCGAAGAGTTCCGCGCCTGTCAGCAAGGGTATGCTGGCACCGCCGCCCTGTGGAATGACCTGTCACGCGGCGCACCACTGTGGATTGATGGACCGGATGACAATGCCAAGCGCATGGGCATGAACCCTCTTCTTTCCGGTGAGCGCAGCGAGGATGAAGGCCTGTTCGTGCGCCAGCATGAATATTGGGCGAGCGTGATGCGCAATGCACTGTCCACTGAAAAGAACGGAGTGGTGACATGAGCATCTCTTATGACGCTATCTGCGCCTTTCTTTACCGGGAAGCGCGGCTGCTTGATGATCGTGAATGGGCTGAATGGCTGACCTGCTACGCCGTGGATGCATCTTACTGGATGCCGGCTTGGGACGATGACGATCAGCTCACGGAAGATCCGCAATCGGAAATCTCGCTGATCTTCTATCCCAACCGTGACGGGCTGGAAGACCGGGTATTTCGCATCCAGACCGAGCGTTCCAGCGCCTCCACGCCAGAGCCGCGCACCAGTCACAACGTCACCAATGTGGAAGTCCTGGCGGATCGGGGCAGTGAAATTGACGTGCGGTATAATTTCCTCACGTTGAACCATCGCTACAAAGTCACCGACCAGTTCTTTGGCACCACTTTTGTCACGCTGCGACAGAGCGGCGATGGGCTGCTGATCGCCAGCAAGAAGGTCGTGCTGAAGAACGATTATATCCGGCAAGTGATCGACATTTACCACATTTGATGGAGTGTCCAGCCACCACGGGCGGGATGAGGAGGATTCTATGAACGACTATAAAATTGCACTGAACTTTGAGGACGGCGTCACGCGTTTCATAGAGTGCAAGAGTGGCGAGAAGGTTCTCGATGCCGCCTATCGCAGCAAGATCAACCTGCCGATGGACTGTTCTGACGGCGTGTGCGGCACCTGCAAATGCCGCGCCGAAAGCGGCACTTACGACCTCGGCGATGATTTCATTGACGATGCGCTGACAGCCGATGAGGCCGAGCGCGGTCTGGTGCTAACCTGCCAGATGAAGCCAACTTCGGATTGCGTGATTGCGGTGCCGAGCACCTCGGCATCGTGCAAAACCGGGCAGCAGACATTTTCCGCAACAGTCGCAGGCGTTACACCTCACCATGATGCGGCCATTGTGCTGGAGCTGGACGTGGACACGGCCCCTGCCTTCCTGCCGGGTCAATATGTCAATATTGCCGTGCCGGGATCGTCTCAAAGCCGGTCCTATTCTTTCAGCTCCCTGCCTGGCGACAAGCGGATCAGCTTTCTGATCAAGAAAATCCCCGGCGGGCTGATGAGCAATTGGCTGGAGCGGGCGCAAGCTGGCACCCAGTTGGAGATGACAGGACCGCTCGGCAGCTTTTACCTGCGCGACGTGCAAAGACCGCTGCTGTTTCTGGCTGGCGGCACCGGACTTGCCCCCTTTCTCTCCATGCTGGATGTGCTCGCAAAAGAGAATTCAAAGCAGGCAATCCACCTGATTTATGGTGTTACGCGCGCGCTTGATCTGGTGCTGGTGGATGCGCTTGAGGCTTATGCATCCCGATTGGCCCACTTTACCTATGCAACCGTGGTGGCGGAAGAAACAGCCAATCATCCGCGCAAAGGCTGGGTCACCCAGCATATGCCGCCGGAGATTTTGAATGGGGGTGATGTTGATGTTTATCTGTGTGGTCCGCCGCCGATGGTGGATGCCGTGCGCAGCTATTTCGATGAGAAGGGCGTGAAGCCCAACAGCTTCTATTATGAGAAGTTCACCCCTAATGCCGCGGCAAAGGTGGCGGCATGAGCACCGCAACTTTTCCCGGTCGTTTCAATGGCAAAGTTCTTGTGGTGACAGGTGCCGCTCAGGGCATTGGCCGCGCCGTCGCCATCCGGGCGGCGCAAGAGGGCGGGCGCGTCGTGTTTGTCGATCGCGCAGATTTCATCGCAGATGTTGCAGCTGAAATTCAGGATGCGGAGACGGCAGCGATCCAGGTTGATCTTGAGACCTATGAGGGTGCAGCTGCTGCTATGGATTTTGCAGCCGAAAAATTTGGCGGCATTGATATTCTGATCAACAATGTTGGCGGTGCCATCCGTATGCGGCCCTATCATGAATTCGAGCCGCAACAGATTGACGCCGAAATCCGCCGCTCCTTGATGCCAACACTCTACGGCTGCCATGCGGTTTTGCCGCATCTCTTTGCGCGTGGCGGGGGCACCATTGTCAACGTGTCGTCCAATGCCACACGTGGCATTCACCGTGTGCCGTATTCAGCGGCCAAGGGCGGCGTCAATGCCATCAGCCAATCGCTGGCTATGGAAGTGGCCGGACACAATGTTCGTGTCGTGGCCACAGCACCCGGCGGCACAGAAGCGCCACCCCGCATTGTTCCGCGCAACAGCGCCGGTGATACGGAGGCGGAAAAGGGCTGGATGGCGGATGTTGTCGGGCAGGTCAAACAATCCAGCTTCATGAAACGGTACGGCACAATTGAAGAGCAGGCCGCGCCCATTCTGTTTTTAGCCTCGGACGAGGCAAGCTACATCACCGGCACCGTGCTGCCTGTCGCCGGGGGCGATTTGGGCTGAAGCAAGGGCCTTGCGCCAAAACCACTTTGGGAGGAGTGACGATGCGCCAGATCGACGTGAATGAAACAATAGACAACAGCCCCTTTGGCGGCTTTCAATGGACAGTGGTTGTGCTTTGCGCAATGCTGCTGATTGTTGACGGCTATGATGTGTTCGTGGCCGGGACGGTGCTGCCGACATTGATTGCGGAATGGGGTCTGAGCAAGCCGCAAGCGGGTGCGTTGCAGGCCTGGGCACTGTTTGGCATGATGTTCGGTGCCCTTGTTTTCGGCCCATTGGCCGACCGGATTGGCCGTAAAAAGGGCATCGCGATCAGCTTTTTGCTGTTCACCATTTCCACGCTTCTCACCGGATTTGCCACATCGCCCGACCAGTTCAAGGTTTTTCGCTTCATTGCAGGCCTCGGCTGCGGGGGTCTTATGCCCAATACCGTTGCGCTGATGAATGAATATGCCCCCAAACGTCTGCGCAGCACCATGGTGGCGCTCATGTTTTCCGGCTATTCTGTTGGCGGCATGGTGGCGGCTGGCCTCGGCATTGGCTTGATCCCGCACTATGGTTGGCAGCCGATGTTCTTCGTCGCTGCCGCGCCTTTGCTGCTCCTACCGCTCATTCTATGGCAATTGCCGGAATCAATCGGGTTTCTGGTTCGGCAGGGTCAGCAGGAAAAAGCAAAGCGCATTTATGCCAAGCTTTATCCGCAAGCCCGCCTTGGAGAGGGCGATGCGCTGGTCCTTGCCGAAACCAAAGGAGCCCCGGCCTCGGTTGCTGAGCTGTTTCGCCATCAGCGCGCCCTGAGCACGCTCATGCTTTGGCTGGCCTTTTTCTGCTGCCTGCTGCTGGTCTACTTGCTGTCATCGTGGCTTCCAAAAGTGTTGCAGGAAGCTGGCTATGCCGAAAAAGCCAGCCTTCTCAGCCTGTTTTCGCTAAATTTTGGCGGCATGGCTGGCGCAATCATCGGCGGCTGGCTGGGGGATCGCTTCGGGCTGCCAAAGGTTGTTGTTGGCTTCTTTGTAGCAGCAGCGGTGTCCATTGCGCTGATTGGCTATAATCCGCCCTCGACACTGCTGTTTCTCATGGTGTTTGTGGCCGGAGCCGCGACGATTGGCACACAGATCCTGCTCTACGCCAGCGTGGCGCAACTCTATCATCTCTCCATCCGCTCGACGGGCCTGGGCTGGGCATCGGGCGTGGGCCGAATTGGTGCGATTGTTGGACCAACGCTGGGCGGCGTGCTTCTGGCACAACAACTGCCCTTGCAGCAAAACTTTCTGATTTTTGCCATCCCCGCAGCAGTTGCCGCTCTGGCCATGGTGGTCTTTGCCGCCAGCAACGCCCGCAAAGCCAAAACGTTGACACTGGCAACCGCCTGACCATTTGCCCGGTGTCCTATTCGGGGCGGCGTTATCAATCAAAGGAAAACTGATTATGGCCGTTTTCGAGCGACCGGGCTTTCATCTGCACTATCGCATTGATGGGACGCCGGGGCATAAGCCCTGGCTTACCTTCTGCAACTCATTGGGAACCGATCTCCACGCCTGGGATCGTCAGATCGAGGACCTGTCCCGGTATTATTGCATTTTACGCTATGACCGTCGCGGACATGGATTGTCTTCAGCAGCACCACCGCCACCCTATGCCCTGAGCGATCTTGGCGCTGATGTGATTGCCTTGCTCGGCACGCTTGGCATCGAGCGTACCCATCAATGCAGCGGTCCTCGCGTTTCTCGCCTCGGGCAATCCTGATCAATTCCCCTCACCTGCCCGCGTGCAAGCCATTTATCGATCCATAAGGAGCAAACACCAATGACCACATCAACGCCCTTCATCAAACCCGAACATCTGAACGGCGTCGCGTTTGATGGCGGCTGGAAAAGCCTCGGCAGGGTGCAGGAGACGGTCGCGCCTACGAGCGGCAAGACGCTGGGGAAAATTGCGATGGCAACGGCGCAAGACATCGCGGCCGCTGCCGCGATGGCCCGGAAGGCTCAGCCAGCCTGGGCGGCAACAGCCTATGAGCGACGGGCAGAGATATTGCGCAACGCAGCGCGCATTGCAGAAAACAATCGCGATGAGATCGTTGATTGGATCGTGCGTGAATCTGGCTCAACCGTTCCAAAAGCAGCCTTTGAAGTTGCCCTGACAATAAAAGCACTGTTTGAAGCCTCGGCCATGCCCTCTCAAGCGGCGGGGCAAGTGCTGCCAACGCAGCCCGGACGCCTCAATCTTGCGCGCCGCCGGGCAATTGGTGTTATCGGGGTCATTTCGCCTTTCAATTTCCCGCTTTACCTTGCCATGCGCGCGATTGCGCCTGCCATTGCCGTCGGCAATGGCGTTGTGCTCAAGCCAGATCCACGCACGGCCATTTGTGGCGGTCATGTCGTCGCGCGACTTTTTGAAGAGGCAGGTCTGCCCGCGGGCATATTGTCGGTCCTGCCCGGCGATGGTGAAGCGGGGGCAGCGCTGTGTGATGCTCCAGACATAGGCATGATCCAGTTTACTGGCTCCACTGCGGCGGGCCGCAGAGTGGGTGAAGCCGCTGGCCGCAATCTCAAGAAAGTCTCACTTGAGTTGGGCGGAAAGAATTCTTTCATTGTACTGGACGACGCCGATCTTGATCTTGCTGTCAAAAATGCTGTCTGGAGCACCTATCTGCATCATGGCCAGATCTGCATGTCGGCAGGCCGTATTTTGGTGCAGGCCGGGATTGCGCAGGAGTTCACCCGCAGGCTGGCAGAACATGCAGGGACTTTGACGTCAGGTGATCCAGCCAGCGGCCAGGTGGCGCTTGGCCCCCTCATCAATCAGGCGCAGCTGGATCATGCAGCCCGAGCTGTCGAGGCCGCCGTGGCCGGGGGAGCCAAAATCGTTACCGGTGGCGGCCATGACGGGTTGTTTTTCCAGCCGACGGTGCTCTCAGGCGTTAATCCCGACAATCCTGCCTTCCACGAGGAAATTTTTGGCCCGGTCGCCGTGGTAACTGTTTTTGAAAAAGACGAGGACGCCATCGCTCTCGCCAATGATACCGATTACGGCCTGTCGGGTGCCATTGTGTCCCGCTCCATCGGCCGTGCATTGGCCATTGGCGAGCGGCTCAATGTCGGCTTGCTCCACATTAATGATGCAACGGTGAATGACGAAGTGATCAATCCCTTCGGCGGTGTTGGTGCATCCGGCAATGGAACCAGCATTGGCGGTCCGGCAAATTGGGAGGAATTCACGCAGTGGCAGTGGGTGACAATCAAGGCCGATGCACCCGCCTACCCGCTCTGAAAGTTCATGGATTATCTGTTTGTTGCCCCGGATTTTCACATAGAAAATGATGTCGTTTGGAAATGCTTGAGGAGGAGGAAATCTTATGAATCAGAGAATTCAATGCACCGAAATCACCGCCGCTGTGACGCGCGCCAAAGGTGCTGCATTTACCATTGAAAAAGGTGATATTCGCGATCCAAAAGGCAGTGAAGTGCTGGTGCGCGTTGTTGCAACCGGGCTTTGCCATACCGATCTCATCGTGCGCGATCAATATTATCCCGTGCCGCTGCCTGCCGTGCTTGGCCATGAAGGGTCTGGAATCGTCGAGAAAGTCGGGCCGAACGTTAAAAATATCCAGCCCGGTGACCATGTGGTGCTGACCTATGGTGCCTGTGGTCATTGCGACAGTTGTGCCGAAGGCCAGGGTGCTTATTGCACCCATTTTTACGGTCGCAATTTTGGCGGTTCGGATGGTAATGGCGAGACGGCCATTCGCGATGCTGATGGAAAACCATTGCACGATCACTTTTTCGCACAGTCTTCTTTCGCAACCTATGCCCTTGCAGAGGAAAACAATACGGTCAAAGTGTCGAAAGATGCCCAGCTTGATATTCTCGGCCCTCTTGGTTGCGGCATCCAGACGGGTGCCGGTGCGGTGATGAACGCGCTGAAGGTGACAGCGGGATCAAGCTTTGTCAGCTTTGGTGCCGGTGCGGTGGGCCTCAGCGCCATTATGGCGGCGCGCATTGTCGGTGCCACCACCATTATCGCGGTTGACGTTGTGCCTTCACGGCTTGAGCTGGCCAAGACGCTTGGCGCGACCCATGTGGTCAACAGCCGTGAACAGGATATTGTCGAAGCCATCACCGAAATAACCGGCTCAGGTGTGAATTTCGCGCTGGAATCCACAGGCCGTCCCGAGGTTCTGGCCCAAGGCATCGAGACACTTGGCTTGCTGGGTATGATTGGTGTGGTCGGCGCGCCGAAGCTTGGCACCAAGGCTGAGTTTGATGTCAACAACCTGCTGCTCAAGGGTCGCAGCATTCGGGGCATTGTGGAAGGTGACAGTGTGCCACAGATCTTTATTCCGCAACTGGTAGAGCTACACCGTCAAGGACGCTTCCCCTTTGATAAATTGGTCAAGTTCTACCCTCTTGCCGACATCAATCAGGCGGTCAAGGATAGTGAAAGCGGTGTGACACTGAAGGCAATCTTGCGCATGCCGGGTTCCGGATATTCTTTCACAGCGCTGTGGACATTGATGTAAAAGTGGGACGTGTTGCATCGATCCCATATACATTTTTCACATTCAGCGTCTGTGGGAAGCTTCACTTACTGCTCATTATGTCCGATTTTGTGGTGACTGCGCAGCCCGTTCTGGCAGGCAGCGCGTCATCATCTCTCATCAAACCGCGTGGCTCTGGGCTGAGAAATTCGTCAGACACTTTGCCAATGATCTCCAGAAGCGAGCTGCTGGCAAGCTTGGAGATATCTGGCATCTTGATGAGGTTGCCATCACCAGCGGAGGAAAGACACAGATTTAAAGTGTTACAGCATCCCCAGTGCGTTTTATAAAACGCACGGCGCTGTGCTAAAATGCATGATTGGCGTGTCGGTGCGCCAATTCAACGTCAAAATGCGGTGGTGCGTCATGGGCGATTTCGACAAACCGCCCTTTGACGCGAAACACCTCTTCAATCAAGCCGCTTTCGGCCAGCGCGCGCGGCGCGCCGTCAAACATCAGTTCGCCTTTGCTCAGCAATGAGATCTGGTCGCAGATCGACATGGCCTGATTGAGATCGTGGATTGCCATAACAATGCTCACGCCCCGCTCTCGGCTCAGTTGATGAACGAGATTCAAGATCTCGATTTGATAGCCAATATCGAGAAATGAAGTGGGCTCGTCCAACAGCAGAATTTGGGCTTCCTGCGCAATTGCAGCTGATATCCATGCTCTCTGGCGCTCGCCGCCGGACAGTTCTTTGAGGCTTCTGTCCGCGAGATCGCTCAGGCCTGTGCTGTCCAACGCCCAATGGATGGCATCCTCATCCCGTTGGCTATAGCTTCTGAGCAGGCCAACATGGGCAAAGCGCCCTTGCCGAACCAATTGTGCGACTGTCATTTCGTCAGGCGCGGTTGGTTGCTGGGGCAAAAACGCCAGTTTTTTGGCCAATTGCCGCCTTGGCATTGTATTCACAGGTGTGCCATCAATGGCCGCACTGCCCTCCTGTGGCACAATCAGTCCGGCCAATGCCTGAAGCGCTGTGCTTTTGCCAGAGCCATTCGGGCCGATCAGCGCCCGGATCTCCCCTGGCTTGATGGAGAGGGTCAGACGGTTGAGTGCTTTGCGCCGGGCATAATGGACGGACAGCCCCGAACAGGACAGCAACATGGGTTCCTCACGGTGTTTTTCGGATCAGAATAATCAGCACGGGAACCCCGAAAATGGCAGTGATAACGCCAATCGGAATTTCCTCTGCCTGTCCAAGAAGCCTGCCGATCAGGTCTCCCAGTGTAACAACAATAGCACCACAGGCGATGGTCATGGGCATGACCAATGCTGCCCTTTTGCCTGCGAATTTACGGGCAAGATGCGGCACCACCAGACCAACAAAAACAATTGGGCCAACCGTTGCGACAGCGCTTGACGCCAGCAAACAGGACAGGAGCAAGGCCAAAGAGAATTGAAGGCGGTAGGACAGGCCAAAGGAGCGTGCGACAGGCGCATCAAACCGCAGCAAATCAAGAGAACGTCGCAAAAACGGCAGCGCGAGCAGCCCAACCACCGTGTAGGGAAAGAGGAATTTCACGTGCTCCCAGCTGCGCGCATAGAGGCTGCCTGACAACCAGTCGAGCAGAACTTCAAGCCTGTTGGAGCCCCAACCGGCAATAAGGCCGATGGCCAGCGCCTGCAACACGGCACCAACGGCAATGCCGCACAGCGTGATCCGCAACGGGCCGAGATCGTAGCGAAAGGCCAAAAGATAGATCAAGCCGCCGGCGAGCATCCCTCCCAGCGTACCGACAGTGGGTAACCACCCCAAAGGCAGCTCAGGCAACACTGTTGTGCCCGTGTAGCGGATGTACACGGACAAGAACAAAAATAAACTGACCGCCAGCGTGGCACCCTGGGAAACGCCCATAATGGAGGGATCCGCAAGAGGATTGCGGGTGATGTTTTGCAACAACAGCCCCGCCAGCGCCAAATGAATACCGGCCAGCATTCCGATGAGAATGCGCGGAAAACGGATATCCCAGATAATCGACCGCGCCTCGTGAGAGCCACCGCCCGTGAAAACCGCAAGGACATCGGCGGGCGGTATATCGACCACGCCAAGCAAAACAGCCACAATCGGTGTCAGCACCATCAGGACAAAGGCAACCACCCAGATCCAAATGGGGACTTCGGTATTTCGAGCAGGAACAGCCGTGTCCATCCTAGCCTCCGACCGCGATTTGGCGGCGTTGCACCAGATAGATGAAGAGCGGCCCGCCAAGCAGCGCGGTGATGATGCTCACCGGAAGTTCGCGCGGCGGCGCAATACTGCGTGCAATCACATCACCGGATACGACCATAAAGCCACCAATAACGGCGGTTAAAATAATGTTCCAGACTGGCCCCTTGGCTTTGAGCAGTCGAGCGATATGGGGCGACGCCACACCAACAAAGGCCACAGGCCCAGCCACAGGCACGACGCCCGCCACCGGGATAACCGCTATAAGCAGCAGCAGAGGTTTCCAAAACCGTAAATGCAAACCCATGCCTGCGGCCGCCTGTTCGCTCAAAGCCAGCATGGCAAGAACGCGATGGCAGGCCAACGCACCGACCACACCAATGCCAACCCAGGGAAGCATGAAGACAAGCTGCGGCCATGACCGCCCCTGAAAACCGCCAGAGAGCCAAAACAATAGCGATGGCACCTGCGGCCCGCTCGACAGGATAACCCATGTGGTGATGGCGCTGAGAAAAATGGAAATACTGATGCCACCCAGAGCCAGATGCAACGAACGCCCCACGCCGCCACGCGCAATCCAGAACGTCACAAGCGCTGCCGATATTCCGCCGAGCATTCCAATCAACGGATAATAGACCGAGGAAAGCCAGGGCAAGAAAACGAAACACACCACGATTGGCGCGATGGCCCCAGACGTGACACCCGTTAACCCCGGTCCAGCCAATGGATTGCGTGTTAGCGTTTGCAGCAGATAGCCCGCCACACCCAGTCCAACCCCTGCTGCAAAAGCCGCAAGACTGCGCGGCAGGCGCAACGTCCAGACAAGAATGGAGTCAAGCTTGCCATCAGGTGCGAAGAGCACATGCAAAAGCGCCTCAGGCCGAATTGGCAATGTGCCCAGCATCAAGCCAGCAACAATCACCAGTGCGCTGGCGACCAGAAACAGGGTCGTCAGCGCCAACAGGTGCAGGTTGCCGTGTGAACTTGCTGCCTTCACGACAGATGTTACTTCTGTACGCTGGCAGGGATCAGCTTTGACGCTTCCGCCTTCACATCAACAACAGGGAATGTATCGGGATAAAGGAAGTGAGCGGCCTCACGCAGCACCAGCTGTCGAGCAATCGGACCATTGGTTTCGACCCACTCATCACCAACGTAATAGACTCGATTGTTTTTGACGGCGGACAGCATTTTCCAGATTGGATTGTTTTCCTGTGGGCGATCTGGCCCACTGTCATACACGAAGATGACCTGAGGGTCTTTTTCCAGCATGGTTTCGAGGCTGACCTCCATGCCAAACTTGCCGTCTTTCTGGGTTGGCCCGACGATGTTATCGCCGCCCAGCGCTGCGACAATCGAAGCCGCTGTATTTTCTGTGTGGAATGAAAATGGCGTATCACCGCCCCACATAATCTGAAAACGTGGATGAACCCCCTTGGGGGCCTTCGCGGCATAATCTGTCATGTCACGCTTAAAATCTGCGTTGAGCTTTTCACCGTCCTGCGGCTTGCCCAGGAGTTTTGAAAGATCGGCAACCTCTTGATAACTTTGGCTTAAAAGCTCCATATTATAGGCGATATAGGGAGCGATCTTTTCATATTGCGCAGCATTGCCAACCGTATAGCGGCGCATGGCAACGATAACGTCAGGCTTTGTCTCAGACAAAATCTCAAGGTTTGGCTTTGCCCGCTGCCCGATTTGAACCATGCCTTTCGTCAGACCCAGCAAATAATCCGGGTTCCGATCAGGCATCATATAGGTCGTTGCGACAGGTTTGATACCAAGCGCAAGCGCCACATCCACACCAACATAGGAAACGGCAGCGACGCGCTGTGGATTGACCTTAACGTCAACAGACACGCCGCGATCATCCTTGATTGTAATCTTAGCGGCCTCATCGGCCATGGCAGAGCTGGATGCCAATGCCACAAGCAAACCCATCACTGGGCTAAGGCGCAAGCCTTTGACTTTCATAATAGACTCTCCAAATTCAAGCGAATTGATAAAAAAGATGGTGTGATCGTCTCGATTGCGGCTTGCGCCGTATTCAAGACGGCACCCAGTACCGAAGCATAAAAAAAGACCCAGGTTTTCGACGAGGTGTTGTTGGGAAAATCCCTAACAATGAATCATGAACATTACAATCATGTTTTACCTGCGATCGCCCAATTGATTTGCGCGACCTTGCGTTTCCTCAAAGCCATGAGAGTTTGCCAGGGAAAAGTGGGCACCAATTTCCAAGACATACAAACGAAAACAATGACTTATAACATCATTCCGATTCCGGTTTTCTGTACGATGTTCTAGAGACTGTCTGGGTTCGATCTGAACCTGACAGGCTCTAACCGGCAGCAACCGTCGCTTTCGGCACAACAAGGCCGCTCCTTGTGTGTGCCAACCGCAAATCAGTGATAAAACGCCACCACAGCTGGATACTTGTCGTGGCAAAGCCAAGGCACAGCCCAAACCATATCCCGAGACTGCCCCAACCAAGCCAAAATCCGCTGACGAACATGGCGGGAATACCGATCAGCCAATAGCCAATCAACGTGCTGATCAGGCCCGATTTCGTGTTGCCCAATCCGCGCAACAGGCCGATGCAAATGTTCTGAGAACCCTTGAAGAACTGATGGGCGATCGCAAACCAAAGTAATGTTGCTGCGAGCGAAGCCAGGGCAGGATCTATGGGCTCGGCAAGAAAAGGATGCAGCACAGATTGCGGTGCCAGAACATAAACCAAAGCAATGACGCTCATGGTCCCAAAACTGATCGTAAACGTTCGTCGCGCAATCGCACCAACCTCATCCAAACGGCCTTTACCAGCGGTTCTGCTCACAAGAATGGACGATCCCTGTGAGAGGCCAATGTTCAACTGATAGACAATATAGGCAAGCTGATTGACGATGTTGGATGCCGCCAGCGCAACCGGGCCAAACGTTCCCATCAGAACGGTGGCAAACGAGGTAATGGCAGCTTCCGATCCATAGGTCAGCGAGATCGGAGTACCCATTTTTACAATCTTTTTAACGGTGGCGGTTTGAGCGTGCCAGCCGTCCAGCACAAGCAGATCATTGAGCTTTTCATCGCGTTTGACCGTCCTGAAGTAAACGAAGAACGTCCAAAATTGCACGATTGTGGTGGACAGACCTATGCCTGCCAATCCTAAATTCGGCATTCCAAACCAGCCGAAAATAAACAGGGCATTGAGCGCGGCATTGATGATGATGGATGCGATTGTGACAACCAGAAGAGACCCTGCCCTGCGCATTCCGACAGCAAATTGCCGCAGAACATTCAGCCACAACATCGGAACCAAACCCGGTGCCAAGGCTATCATAATGGGTTGAGCAAGAGCAACGACGGCAGGGCTTTGCCCCAAATAGCTCAGGGAGCAAGCAATCAAAACCAAAAGCGCGCCAGCACCAAGAGCAACAAGGGTAGCCAGCAGCATCGCCGCCCTCAGAATATCGCGCACATCGTTACGCGCGATATCATCTATCAATGATGTGCCAGTGCGCTTTTCGCTTTGGCCCACCGAAGCTGCAATCATGTTGCCAACACCTGTGACCATACCAACGCACATGGTGCGGAACTGATTGTAAAGCAATATCGCAAGCCCGCCTGCGGCAACAGCCTGCACGCCCAAAAAGGCCATCATAAACAGATCAGTGCTGGTCAGGGCGACCTGTGCAAATTGAATGCCGACAATGGGGGCAGCGAGGGATAAAATAGCGCGGTATTGGCGAAATTCAAAAGCCATGACGTTCCTATACTCCCATTGAGAACGCCGGAGCGCTCACCAAACGCATGGACTCTTGATAGGCATCGAAAAGCCCATGAACACCCATGTGCTTTGCTCCATCCAAAAGATGGCGCTCAATCAGCCAATCATCGTCATAAATACTATCAAGGTATTTCTCGCCCGCGTCACAGACGAGAACAACCATTGTGCTATTGGGCTCAATAAGCGCCAATCGTTTCATGGCAACATGAATTGCCGCACCTGCGGTGCCACCGATCAGCAATCCTGTGCGGCGGGCAATCACACGCGCAGCACTAAAGGCATCAACGTCATCAACCGTCAGGCCTTCATCAATGAAGGCATGATCCACATTCGGACCAACGGTAAATCCGCCCGGAGCACCGGCCCCCGTCTGCCAGTATTTTCCGGCGGGGCCACCAAAAATAATCGATCCCGTGGGTTCAACACCTATGCTGGTGACGTTGGAGCCAAGCATACGCAGCGCTTTGACTGTACCGCACAGGGTTCCACCCGTGCCAACGGCACCCACGAGATAATCAATGTCGGCATCGACGTCCCGCAGCAGTTCTTCCGCAAGCCCAATGTAGCCCAAATTATTATTGGGATTATAGTGCTGATCAGGCCAGAAGGCTCCGGTTGCGGCCACGATCTCTTCGGCCATGCGTCGGCGCTGCACCGTGCTGGGGCCTTCACCATTGCCTTCAACAAAAATCAGATCGGCTCCCATCGCTTTCATGGCGCGCAACTTGTCGCGTGACGCATGATGATCAACAACCGCAGTAAACCGATAACCTCGCTCAAGGGCCACGAGCGCGAGCCCTGTGCCGGTATTGCCCGATGTTGGCTCCACGATATGCCCGCCGGGCTTAAGCTTGCCTTCACGTTCGGCGGCGAGGATCATCGCGCGCGCCATGCGCACTTTGCACGATCCTGTCGGATTGAACTGTTCCAATTTCAGCAAAAGTCGGCTTCCCGTGCCCGTTTTCGCAAGTTCGAGCATTGGCGTATCGCCAATCAACTCTGAGGCTTTCGCCTTGACGCAATCAAAAGAGTGACGATTGAGAATATTCATTGATCTATCCTCCAGGTGAAATGTTCACCTTGTTGAGACACAATAATTTTTGGAGGGAGCGGAAGCTGGTGAAACTCGCTCTCATTTTTGTCCATCTGATAGCCGGCAGTATTGGGATAGACAATCAGGTCGCCATGACGTGGCGTTGCGGGGAAAAAGATTTTTCGCCAGGTCAAAACGTCATATTCCATGCAACTTGAGCCACCAATGGCAGCCCGAACTGGTATTTGCGCACGCGCTGCCCCGCGCTGAATGAGAGAGGGCGTGGGCAGAAATTCACTGTTCTTCCATTGCTCGGACAGGCTCATGCTCAGTCCGGCAACGGTGACAATGCCGTGGTCATCATTCTGCTTAAACCCCTGGACCGGGAACACCGTCATGCCCGCGCCATCCAGCAGCGCCCTTCCCGGCTCGAGATAGAGCTGTATCTTGGCGGCGCTGAGCTGTGCCGACAGGGTCGCATTTCCTGTCGGTGATTGCAGGATAGCATCCAGCATATCTGCACCCGTGGGAGTTTGATAATTCGGATAAAACTGGCTGAAGCTCTTGCCTGCATGAAAGTGGCTGGGGTTGAGATTGGCGTTAAACGCGAGCCAATCTTCTTCATCAACGTAACGGCAGGCAAAGCCTCCGCCAATCGAGATCGCATTGCAGGGAAATCCGCGCTCTCTTGCCTCTCTGCACCGCTCAATCAACGCAGATGCCAGCTCTGCTCGTGGTGCAACGGCGTACCCGTCAAGATGGAACGAGAATCCGTCCATAATAATAGAGTGCCGGTTTTCGGCGCAGCGCTGCAAAGCTGTAGCAAGATCGTTTGGATTGAGACCAAAGCGGCTGTTTGGTGCCTTGGGCGGCAAGATGCGCAACAAAATCCGCAATGATCCTGTTTCAGATGCGATCATGATCGCCCGTTCAAGTTCGTCCAATGCATCAATCGCAACAATTGCCCGGTGTCGGGCTGACAACCATAGAAGCTCATCGCTTTTGGCGGCCCCTGTTACCCCGATGTTTTCACCACGGATGCCATTGGCAAGTGCATGGTGAAATTCAGGCACACTTGCGACATCGACCGAACCATTATGCTTGGCCACTTCGCGGAGCCATGCCGCCGCCTTATTGGCCTTTTTGCCATAAAACACATGCCCGTTAACGTTTCGATGGCGCAAAGCTGCCTGAAACGCCAGCAAGTTATCGGCAAAACTCTGCGGATGAACGAGGTGAAATGGGCCGTTGGCGACGTGTGCAATCTGATCCAGAATTTTGACATCACGCTTGATGTCGATCGCCCAAGGCCGCTCAATGGCCCGCATCGTATTGGGTGCAGCCCGTATCGTATTGGGTGCTATTTCCATAGCTCGACCCTCGTACCCCGGCCCGCCGAAATCGCACGCATTGCAAAAGCATGCGCAACGGGAATATCCGTAATGATCATGCCACTGCTGAAAGCAAAAACCCGGTCAGTCTGTGAGCGACGTCCAGGCTTTCGACCCGCAACGATCTCCGGGAGTTCGGCGTCAATGCTGGCAACTTGCCCTTCACCTGCCAGCCTTTTGCCGGTCACGCCCATCTGGCCTTCGTTTGTGGCAATAGCGTAATCGGCTTGGTGCAGGGCACCGGCCTCGACACCTTTGCTCGCAACTGAAATCAACAACCCTCCAGCGGGGAGCCAATTGGTCTGGATCTTCGGATGCGCTGCACGCCCCGAGGCGGCCACAACGATGTCCGATTGAGAAACAGCCTCGGGCACATCATCCACCAATTCAATGGTGCGATCAGGAAAGTATTTGGCGAATGTCGAGAGGCTCAGCGCCAACCCATCCGGGTGCGTGCCGTAGAGGCGAAACGTCTTCAGTGATGGCAATGCCGTCAACAGATAGGCCAGTGTATTGACGCCCTGCGCGCCGGTTCCAACCATCAAAACGGACTGCGGGTTTTCCTTGGCGCAATATTTTGCAATGATGGCTGTCGTAGCCGGCGTGCGTGAGCCACCAATCCGCTGGCAATCCATAAGCGCAAAGGGCAAGCCGGTTGTGTCATCATAAAGGCTGATCGTCGTATAATATTTTTCTGCACTATCATTGCCTTGACGATAGGATGTCTTGAAACCCAGTTGTTCCAGAGCGCCATCATATCCCAGCATGGAATAGGATACGGCATCGCGCTCCTCCTTTGGAAGAGGCATCATCAATTTCGTTGGGCAACGAGAGGCACCATTCGCGTAATATCGATAGGCATCTTCGACCAACCTGATGACCTCGGCCGGCGGTAACTCAATATCCGATATGTCTGTGCGACTCAAAATATGCAACGCAGGTGTATGCAGGTATGACTTAGTCATGAACTGTCCTTTATGGCGAAAATGGTTTTTGGGCATGCGAAAGCGCAAGGGATTCCTGAAACAGGACCCGTGTATTTCTTGAGGATTGACCATAGGAGGAGCGCTTTACAAAACGCAAAAAGCACTCTGTAACACTCTAAAAGTTCCGCATAGTTTTTCTTTAAACAGAGTCCTGTTTAACAAATTATGCAGTAAAGACTTATGTGATGAGGTAACGTCTATTGCGACGTCATAATAAATCCCGCACCATCAAAAGGTGCTGGTGCCCAGCTTTTGCTACGGGGATACTTGAGATCGTCAAGTGGAACCGCACACTCAGGCTTAGGTCCATTGAAAATATGTCGTGTTGTCTTGACAGGGAATTTATTGCCGGTGCGCGCCATTTCGAAAATGCTGTGTGGTGTAATGATCTCACCTGGCCGCCAAGCGCTGACCTCAACAGTGTCATAGTCCCTGAATGAGACCGGTATAACTTCCAGCTGAAGCCTCTTGGCAACCGTGAGGCGATGGTGTCCATCCATCACAAAGAATGCATTTTTATGGACGTAGATGGGATCGGTCCAAACGCCATGCCGCACGATCTTGCGTTCGAGCCCCACGACATGAATTTCGTCAACCTCTTCGGTCGGTATAAGTTTGTTTGGATCTATTAGAAAATATATTGGAATGCCCGTATTCATTGACGTCTCCCTAGACGTTTGTATTGACGAGACTTTTGTATAAATTTTTTTTATGCCCTGACCTTAGCGCGATTATAGGTGTTGTCAATTAAAAACATGATTGCTTTTATCATCTTTTAATTTACACGCAAAAGTAGCGCTTCCCAATAAATTGGACCGCTTAGAACTGGAATTTTCCGCCTATGACCGCTTTTGGAAAGCGGCGTGATAAAAGCTCGGCCAAGCGCCTGCTGATGGCGTTGATGAAGCGCTATGGCTTTATCCCAAAGCGGATCACAACCAATAAACGGCGCAGCAAAGGCTGACCTGTCATCCAGCCTCGACCACTGCCACCACAAGGGCTTCAACAATAGGGCTGGGAATAGAAACCTGCCGTTCCATGCATTCCGCCAGCCGCAATTGCTTTTCAGTTCCGTCCCGCCGCGCCGCGCACACAATCCGCTACCATCGGCTCGAAGCGTTCGATGCATGGGAAGCAGCATCACTCCGCAAGTTTTCCACAGCCAGCCATTGCAATCGCAGAACTGGACAATTGAATATCCATCAAGGTCTCGACAACGAAAACGAGTATGGCTAATAGCGTAACGATATAACATAAGGGAGATGCCCATGCTCAAGACATCCATATCCATGCTCGCAGCATCTGTACTGCTGCTCTTTTCCGGCTCGGCGTTTGCCGGCGCGAACGACATGATCGTGGACGTCGTCGCTCCCTTCGAGATCACCGGGTTGGATCCAGCCAAGTCGGGCGATATCTTCCTGCGTATGGGCATTGTCGAAACACTGGTGGAATCCGACAAGGACGGCAACCCGGCACCGGCGCTCGCAAAAAGCTGGGTCGCCTCGCCTGACGGCGCGTCGGTGCGTTTCAGTCTCCAGCCGGGTATCACCTTTCATGACGGATCGGCGCTTGCTGCGGAAGATGTCGCCAGAGCGCTGAACATTGCGCGGGGCAAACCCGGCCTTCTGAGCAAAGCGCCGATTGAGTCCATAACCGCCGACGGGCAAGGCACCGTTGTCGTTACGCTGACGCGGCCTTTTGCCCCAATTCTGGCCTTCCTTGCTGAAAGTCGCGCACAGATACTTGCGCCGTCTGCCTATGAGGGCAACAGCGTCAAGGCAATTATCGGCACCGGCCCCTTCAAGCTGACAGGTATCGAGGCACCGCAAAGTCTCGCCGTCGAACGGTTTGATGGCTATTGGGGCCGCAAGCCCGCCATTGAGAAAGCGACCTATCTCACGGTAAGCCGCGGAGAAACCCGCGCTTTGATGGCTGAAAGCGGCGATGCGGACTATGTCTTCAACCTCGATCCGGCCAGCCGCACACGTCTGGCCAAGAGCGACAAGGTCAAGCTGCTCTCGACCTCGATCCCGCGCAGCGTATTGTTGAAGGTGAATGCTGGTCTGGCCTCACTTGAAGACGTCAAGGCGCGCGAGGCGCTGAGCCTTGCCATCGACCGTGAAGGGCTGGCGGTGGCCATCCTGCGCTATCCGGCCGCAGCAACCCAGCTTTTCCCACCGAGCGTCGGAATCTGGTACGACAAGTCGCTTGCCCCCCTCACCTATGATCCAGACAAGGCAAAGTCCCTTCTTGCCGAACTCGGTTGGAAGGCCGGATCAGATGGCATTCTTCAGAAGGACGAAAAGCGCTTCGCCCTGACGCTGACCACCTATCCGGATCGCCCCGAGTTACCGCTGATTGCCGCCGTCCTTCAGGACCAGTTCAAGGAAATCGGCGTCGCATTGACGATCAATTCGGCCAATTCCAGCGAAATCCCAGCCAAGCATCAGGACGGCACGCTGGAACTGGCGCTGATGGCGCGCAACTTCGCCCTGGTTCCCGATCCCATTGGCACGATGCTTTCTGACTATGGCCCCAAGGGCGGCGATTGGGGTGCCATGAACTGGGCCAATACGGATTTCAACAAGGCCCTTGACGAGCTGACCCGTGCCACGGAACCGGCAGCAGCCGAAACCTTGCGTCATAGAGCCGTCGCTGCCATTCAAAACGATTTGCCAGTGATTCCGATTGCCTGGTATCAGCAGACGATTGCAGTATCTCCAAAGCTGGAGGGGGCTGCCATCGACCCCTTTGAGCGGAGTTTTGGCCTCCAGAATATGCGGTGGGCAAAATGATCGGCACTATCGTCAGCCGTCTCATCCAGGCAGCTCTGGTGGCGCTCATGGTTGGTATCCTGACGTTCGTCATGGCTAGGTCGCTGCCCGGAGACCTTGTCTACCGGATCGCGGCTGGCCGCTACGGCTACGACATCGTCGATAGCGCCGCGGCGGCCAAAGTTGCAGCGGAGTTGAACATCGGCCAACCATCGCTTGCCGCTCTCGGGCAATGGTTGCTGGACCTGCTGCGTTTCGATCTCGGCACATCTCTGGTGACCGGTGAGCCGGTGGCGCAAGCCATCCGTGCCCAGTTAGGCCATACGCTTGAATTGGCGCTTGTCGCCATTCTGCTATCGCTTCATCGGCCCGCCGCTTGGCGTTCTGGCGGGTCTGCGACCCGGCGGTCTGCTCGATCGTGCATTGATGTTACTGTCGACCGCGCTGCGGGCACTGCCGCAATTCGTCGTTGGTCTGATCCTGATTATCGTCTTCGGTCTCACCCTCAATCTGTTGCCGACCGCTGGGCACGAGCACGGCGGCCACCTTGTCCTGCCAGCCCTTACGCTGGCGCTCGGTCTTGCGGCGGTCTCCAATCGCGTCGCCAGAGACGCCATGCTCTCCGTCTCCCAATCCGCCTATTATGCGTTTGGACGCACCAAGGGCCTTTCAGAATGGCAGGTCTTTCGTCATCACGGTTTGCGCAACGTCGCTGTGCCGATCGTCACCTATCTCGGCGTCCAGTTCGTCTACCTCGTTGAAGGCGTGGTCGTGGTCGAGACGCTGTTCGCTTGGCCGGGGATTGGACATGCGCTGGTCCATGCCATTTTTGGACGGGACCTGCCGATGATCCAGGGCACAGCTCTTATCATGGGTCTGTTCTTCGTGATCCTCAACGCGGGCATCGACCTCATGTGTCACATCATCGATCCTCGGAGACGCACGACATGACGGCTCTCGATTATACAGCGCCAACTGAGGCGCGTTGGCCGCCACGCCGGCTGGCGGGACTTGCGATCCTCGCAGGCCTGCTGGTATTCGCCTTCCTCCCTCTGTTGATCGGGGGCGAGAATCCGTTGAAACAATCATTACGGCTCTCGCTGCAGGGGCCGACTGTGAGTAACTGGTTCGGATACGACCACCTTGGCCGCTCGATGCAAGCGCGCCTTTCGGCTGCGCTGCGGCTATCCCTCGGCTTGGCAGCACTGTCGGTCCTGACCGCGATGATCCCTGGCGCTCTTCTGGGTGCTGCCGCCGCCTGGCGCGGCGGTTTTATCGATAGGGCGATCGGTGCGGTCTCGGAAGCCTTTCTGGCTCTGCCCGGACTACTCTTGATCCTGATGCTGACCGCGATCGTCCCCGATAGCGCCGCCATGCTCTATCTCGGCATTTCTCTGGTGCTTTGGGTCGAATACTTCCGTATCACCCGCGCTCTCACAAAGCCGTTGCTTGCGTCACCAGCCGTCGAAGCCTCAAGGCTTCTCGGGTTCGGGCCAATCTATATTCTACGCAGGCATTTATGGCCGGACATCGCGCCGGTGCTGCTGACTATGGGGGCCTATGGGGCAGCATCCGCCATGATGGCTATCACCGCCCTCGGTTTCGTCAGCGTCGGCGTTCGGCCTCCAACACCCGAGCTCGGTGCCATGATGATCGAGCTTCTTCCCTATTATGAGGAAGCCCCCCACGCCATTCTCCAACCAATCGCAACGATCTTTCTGATCGTTCTCGCGTTGCAGCTCATCGGGGGAAAGAACAAGCCATGACCGTTTTACTCGATGTGACCAATGCGACGGTTTGCACCTCAACCGGCGTCCTGGTAGAGCCGGTCAGCCTCACGCTTCATGCCGGACGCGCTTTTACCATTCTTGGCGAAACCGGATCGGGCAAGAGCCTGCTCGCACAAGCCATCATGGGCATCCTGCCGGACGGACTGACCGCGAAGGGCAACGCCATAATAGACGGCATTGCCCTTGACCTCGCCAACCCCTTGGGGCATCGCGCGCTCTGGGGGCGCAAGGTCAGCATTCTGCCGCAAGAACCGTGGCTGGCGCTGGACCCAACCATGGATTCTGCCCGGCAGATTGCCGAGGGACATAGGTTTGTTGGCGGCATGACGACGACAGCCTCTCTCGCGGCGGCCCGTATCGACCTGGCCGCGCTCGGCGTGGCCGATGCCGAGAAAAAGCTGCCGGGCGAATTGTCCGGTGGCATGGCGCAGCGGGTGGCTTTTGCCGCAGCACGCGCAGGGGGCGCCCGGATTGTGGTTGCGGACGAACCGACAAAAGGGCTCGATGTCTCCCGCCGCGACGACGTCATCGCACTGTTGATGAAAGAAATCGAGGCAGGCGGCTCGGTCCTCACCATCACGCATGATCTGGCGCTCGCACGGCAAATGGGCGGTGACCTAGCCATCATGGTCAATGGACGCATCGTCGAGCACGGCGAGGCCGCAACCATTTTGGCTCACCCGGTACATGATTATACGCGCCGCCTGATCGCAGCCGATCCGGACCGTTGGCAGAGGAATGCCAGCCGATCTGAAATGAAGGGCGACCCCATCCTGACCGCCCGCTCCATCGCCAAGAGCCGTGGTGGAAACGGCCTGTTTGAGGGGCTTGATGTAGACATAGCTGCGGGTGAGATTGTCGGCGTCACTGGTCCCAGTGGTTCGGGTAAGAGCACGCTCGGTGACATTCTACTTGGACTGCTGCAACCGGACAAGGGCTCGGTCAGCCGCCCGGCGGATGTCGCCCGGACGCG
Organism: Agrobacterium vitis; assembly: GCF_037039395.1. Taxonomy (NCBI): domain Bacteria; kingdom Pseudomonadati; phylum Pseudomonadota; class Alphaproteobacteria; order Hyphomicrobiales; family Rhizobiaceae; genus Gillisella; species Gillisella vitis. The sequence goes on from NZ_CP146241.1 coordinate 201,301, forward strand.
CTATCAGAAGATCTACCAGGACCCGCCCTCCGCATTTCCAGCCAAGATCCGCATAGGCACTAATCTGGACGATCTTATCCGCCTGCACCGATTGGACCCGACACGGATCACGCCGCTGATGGAGCGCCTGCACTTGTCGCAGACATTGCTCGGACGCCGACCAGCGGAAGTCTCCGGCGGCGAATTACAGCGTTTCGCGCTACTGCGGGCACTGCTCCTTGATCCCGTCTTCCTCTTCGCCGACGAACCAACATCAAGGCTCGATCTCATCACTCAACAGGAAACCATTGAACTGCTTAGCGAACTGGCACGCGAACAGAATTGCGCCGTACTGATCGTCAGCCACGATGCCGCCCTCATAGGACATGCCTGCGACCGGAGCCTGACGATTTCGTCGTGAGCGCCTTGACCTGCTGGTGCCCACGCAGAGCTGACCCGGTTTTGGATTGAACTTCTCGGGCTGGACGAACAAGCGCATACATCGACGACATCACCTTACCAAGCGGGCGGCACCCAGACATGACGGTCGTTCTTGTGACCATCTGTATCTTGCCGTCGTGAGCCGGGCTGCGGCATGCCGATGCGGTGATCGCCCTCTCCTCGTTCAAAATGCTGGCCAGGTATCCGAAAGCCGGTAGCCCGAAGGCCATGGGTCGGTCGGGTCGAGCATCAATTGGGACACTCCGGTTATCCAGGCGCGGCCGGAAATGACGGGGCGAATGGCGCTAAGCCCGCCAATCTCTGTCAGCGAGTCGATGTGGCACTTGAATTCGGAGTCTATGATCGAGCGCCCGATATAGGCCTCACCAATTCCGATTTCTCCCCGCGCATGCATGACGGCAAGTCGGGCAGAACAGCCGGTTCCCGTTGGGGAGCGATCGATTTTGCCGGGACGGATCGCAACGGCGCTCTTGCCAGTCAGGATGCCGTTTTCGCGCGTGACTGGCGTCGTCATCTGGCAGAAGGAGATATGGTTCCAATCCGCATTACTCGGATGCACGAACCCGAGCTGTTCGTTGGCGGCGGCGGTGATCTTCATACCGAGTTCCGCCAGTTCCCTTGCCTCGTCGGGCTTAAGCGAGAAGCCGAGACCGACCGCATCGACAATCACGAAACTGTCGCCGCCATAGGCGGTATCGACCGTGAGTGTGCCGAGCCCCTCGACTTCCAGCGCGGCGGCGAGCCGTGTTGCGAAAGAGGCCACATTCAGCACATTGATCCGCTCGGCTTTGCCATTGGCACATTCCGCCGTCACCTCGATGATACCGCCCGGTGCTTCCAGGACCATATGCGTCAGCGGTTCCTGAATCGAAATGATGCCGCTGTCGAGAATGGCGGTCGAAACACAGATAGAGTTCGAGCCTGACATCGGCGGCGTATCGGCGGGCTCCATGATAATGAAGCCCATCTGCGCGCGCGGGTCTTTCGGCGGGACCAGCAGATTGACATGCCGGAATACCCCGCCGCGTGGCTCATTCAGCACAAAGTTGCGCAAGGTGTCGTCGCTGGCAATAAAACGCGACTGCTCCCAAAGCGTGTCGCCCGGCGGGGGTGAGACGCCACCGACAATCACATCGCCGACCTCCCCTTCCGCGTGAACCCCGATAACATGAATAACCTTGTTGGTGCGCATTCGAAGGTTCCTTTAATTGCGGCCTGTGGTGAACCCGGTTTCAGCAGACCTCTGCTAAAGAATATCATCGCGCAGGCAGGCCGTCACATGATCGGGACCCACCGCCCGCAAGGGTGGCACGGTTTGCGCGCAAGCCGGCATGGCGTAGCGGCACCGCGTTCGGAATACGCAGCCGCTCGGCTGATCAATCGGATTGGGAAGATCACCCTCCGCCATGGCGCGGATCGGCTGGTGGTCGGGGTCTGGAACAGGCGAGGCCGAAAGAAGCGCCTCCGTATAGGGATGGCGCGGGCGCGCATAGAGCGCGTCGCGAGGTGCAATCTCCATCACCCGTCCAAGATAAAGCACCACGACGCGGTCGCATAAATGCTCCACGACAGCGAGATCGTGCGAGATGAACAGCATCGTCAGATGTAGCCTCTCTTTAAGATCCTGCAGGAGGTTCAGAACCTGTGCCTGCACGGACACATCAAGCGCTGAGACAGGCTCATCGGCCACAACGAATTCGGGCTCAACGATCAGCGCGCGGGCAATCACGATGCGCTGACGCTGGCCGCCGGAAAACTCGTGCGGGTAACGGTTTGCGGCATCCACCGGCAGGCCGACATGGTCCAGCATCTCCGTCACACGGCACGCACGGTCCACCTTGTTGCCAATGCCATGCACTTCAAGTCCTTCCGCAATTTGCGCGCCCACCCGCATGCGCGGGTTGAGGCTCGAAAACGGGTCCTGGAAGATCATCTGAATACGCTTGCGAAAAGGCAGGATATCGCGCTCGACAAGATTTCCAATATTCTGCGTGTCGAAGACGATATTGCCACTGCTTGGCTCATCCAGACGCATGACCAGTCGGCCTATGGTGGTCTTTCCCGATCCAGATTCGCCGACAAGTCCAACCGTCTCGCCCCTGCGCACGGAAAAATTCACATCCGCGACAGCATGGACGTAGCGGGCGGGGCCGAAAAACCTATCGCGCTTCACCGGAAAGCGCTTGACGAGGTTTTCAAGAACCAGAAGATCAGGTTTGTCACTCATGGCGCCACCTCCTTCCAGTGCAAGCAGCGGACGATGTGATCCGCCTCGACGCTTTCGAACGGTGGGTTGGCGCGCGAGCAGTCGTCCGTCGCGAATGTGCAACGAGGCGCGAAGCGACAGCCCGCCGGAAGGTCGAGGGGACTGGGAGGAATGCCTCCGATCGCTGGCAGGCGACCGTCGCTGCCGACAGCCCCTTTGCGCGGGATCGAGTTCAACAGGCCGATCGTGTAGGGATGGCGGGGATTGGAAAAAATCCGTCGCACGGGGCCGTGCTCCACGATCTGCCCGGCATACATGACAGCCACGTCATCAGCGACCTGCGCGATCACACCCATATTGTGGGTGATGAAAAGAACGGACATGCCGATCTCGACCTGCAGACGCTTGATAAGGTCGATAATCTGCGCCTGGATCGTCACGTCTAGCGCCGTTGTCGGCTCATCTGCAATCAGCAGTGACGGGCGACAGGACAGCGCAATTGCGATCATCACGCGCTGGCGCATTCCGCCCGACATCTGGTGTGGATAGTCATCGACACGCTTCTCCGGGGCTGGAATGCCGACCAGACGCAGCATTTCAATGGCACGGTGGCGTGCCTCGGCCTTGCTGGCACCCTGGTGTAGCCGGACGGCCTCGGCGATTTGCTTACCGACCGGCCAGACCGGATCGAGACTGGTCATCGGCTCCTGGAATACCATCGCGATTTCGTTGCCGCGAATGGTTCGCATCTCTTTTTCCGGCAGCCTGACAAGATCGACCTCGCCGTTTCGGCTTTTGAACAGCATGGAACCGCCGGCGATCCGGCCGTTACTGCGTTCGATGAGGCGCATCAACGAAAGGCTGGTCACCGATTTGCCCGAACCGGATTCGCCCACGAGACCCAGTGTCTTGCCCGGAGCAATGGAAAACGACACACCATCCACGCTGGTGACGAGGCCGCGCGGCGTGTCGAAGGTCGTCTTCAGGTCGCAGACGCTCAGGAGCGTGGCGGAGGAGGACGCTTGGGTGTTCATGGTCATGAGCGCCTCACCCTTGGGTCGACAACACCGTAAAGGATGTCGACAAGGAAGTTGACGACGATATAAATCAACGCGCTCAACAGGATGAAGGCCTGCACCACAGCATAATCCTGCCTGAGGATACCATCGATCACCAACCCGCCGACACCGGGCCAGGTATAGATGCGCTCGACCAGCACGGACCCGCCCAGCAACTGGGCGAGGATCAACCCACCAGCCGTGAGCGTTGGCAGGAAGGCATTCGGCAACACATGGCCAAATGCTATCGCAAGGCCGCGAACGCCCTTAGCGTGGAGCACAGTGACAAACGGTTCGTTTGCCGTATCGAGGAGATTGGCGCGCAATAGCCGGATCAGATAACCGAGCGATCCCAGCGCGAGCGTCACACTCGGAAGCGCCAGATAGTGAAGCGCGCCGAAGAACCCGGACACGTCTCCGGCGAGCAGGAAGTCTATACTGTAGAGCCCTGTCACGAGCGCCGGAGGCGCATCGCCACGCCCAACAGGGCCTGGGAACCAGCCGAGATTTTCCGAAAAGATGATCAGGAAAAGCAGCGCGATCCAGAAGGGTGGAACGCCAACGAAAACGAAAGCAGAGCCACGCAGCAGCCGATCGAGCCAGCGCGAACGCGCAAAGACGGAAAACACCGTCAGGACTATCGCGCCAATGAAGGCAAAGAGGAAGGCGTAAAGCGCAAGTTCCGCGCTAGCTGGCAGGCGTTGCCCGATCTGCTGAAGCACCGGCTGGCCGGCGCTATAGGAGAACCCCCAGTCGCCTCTGACAAATCCGACAATATAATCAGCATATTGTATGTAAAGCGGCTTATTGAGGCCAAGCGCTGCCTCCACCTGCCCGATGACCTCGTCTGTCGCGAAGGGGCCAGCAATGAGACGTGCGGGGTTGGTCGGCACGGCGCGCAACACGATGAAGGCAATAAGGGAGGCGCCCAAAAGCGTCAGCAGCGCGGAAAAGACCCGTTCCATGATGAAGCGAAGCATGTTTAATGCCCTCCCATCGCGGATTTTGGATCGTAATATTCGCGCAGGCGGTCGGCGATCAGGTTCGCGGATGCGGCCAGAAGGAAGATGCCAAGGCCGGGGAAAAGGCCGAGCCACCATTGCCCCGTCAGCGCATAGGCGAGACCTTCCGTGATCATCGTTCCCCATTCGGGCAGCGGCGGCTGGATGCCGAGGCCGACAAAGCCGAGCGCTGCCAGCGTCAGGATCGCGAAGCTGAAGACCGACGACGCCTGGATCAAAACCGTTGAAACCGTCTGCGGCAGGACGTGACGGCGCAGGATGCTGAGCCGGGATACGCCGAGGGCCCGCGCCGCATCGATATAGGAGAGATTGCGAATGCGCAGCACCTCGCTGCGAAGCAGGCGATAATACCAGGGGATCGCCGCCAGAACGATGCCGAACACGGCTGAAACAACACCGGGACCGAGCCCGATCGCAACTGCCATGGCCAGGATCAACGGCGGAAAGGACAAGATTGCATCCATGATCCGCGAAACGGCGAGGTCAAACCAGCCGCCTGAAAAACCGGCGAGCAGGCCAAGCCCCCCGCCAAGCAGCGTGGCGAGAACCGTTACCACGCACGACACGCCCAATGAAACCCGTGCGCCGCTCATGAAGCGGGCCAGCACATCGCGACCGACATCATCCGTTCCCATCGGATGCGACCAGTCCGGCGGTGAAAGAGCGGTCAAGATGTCCACTTCGAGCGGATCGAAATGCCAGACCATCGGCCCGAAGATCGCGATGGCGAACAGGACGGCCAGAATGATCGCACCCGTTGCCATTTCACTGTCCCTGAATATTTGACCGAAGAAGGACCGCATGATGTTCCCTTGCAAAAAGAGCCGGGAGAAATCCTATCCCTTCCGGCTCATGAGATTCAGAATGCGTGCGGATAATGCTGCCGCGCAAAGGCCTCAGAGATATAACCATCATCGAGATCGGCCTGGATCTTCTCCAGAGGTCGCTCAGCGGGCTCGCCATATCCGCCGCCGCCGCCGGTTTGAAGCTTGAGCAAGCCGCCCTTGGGGACGAGGAAATGCGTGGTTTTCGGAACGACATGTTCTGTGCCGTCCGGCATGACCACCATTGCATTGTTCGCACGGCCGCCAAGGCCGCCTTCAAGTCCCCAAGGCTGGTTCTTCGAGCGTTCGAACACCGTTGTGATGAATGTGTCTTCCGTCATTTCAAAGAACAGATCGATGCCTGGTCCGCCACGATATTTGCCGGGACCGACGGAATCCTGTGCCAGAGCAAGACGCTCGACGAGGAAAGGATTTCGGGCCTCCCAGACCTCGACCGGGGTGAAGCGCGTGGCCGATTCCGAGATATGCAGCATGGTGCCGCCATCGCCGCCATCCCAGGCGCCCTGCCCGGTCGGATGCGGGGCGCCATCCGCCCAGGCCTCGCCGGTTTCCTCGCGGGTTCCCCACCAGACGACCGAGCAAATGCATCCGCCAGAGCAGGCCGGAACGGATGAAGGCAGCGCCTTGGAAATAGCGTTGTAGATGACTTCGATCGCCTGCAATGCCGACCAGCCATAGAGAAAGCAGGGAGACGGCGGTTCGGGATCGAACATGCTGCCGGGGCGGGTGATGACCTTGATCGGCCGGAAATGGCCTTCATGGGGCGCTTCGCCATAGCCGGCAAGCATGGTAATCGCAACACGGCTCGCCGAGATCGTCGATGGCAGGGGGCTGTTAACGGGACCGCCTTGCGCATCAGGGACTTCGGAAAAGTCGATGGTGACGTCCGAGCCCTTCACGTCGACAGTGATTTCAAAGGGGATTCTGTTCTTGGTGACGCCGTTATCGTCCATTTCCCCATTGCCCACATAGCGGCCATCGGGAATCTTCTCGAAGAAGCTGCGAATGATGGCCTCTCCATGGTCAAACATATGCTCGACAGCATTGCGATACGTTTCGAGGCCGAAACGCTCCACCACCTCGAGGAAGCTCTTGGCTCCGACGCGGCATCCGGTAACCTGGGCATCAAGATCACCCGACACAGCTTTGGGAACGCGGCTGTTGCCGAGGATCATGCGATAGATGTCGTCGTTAAGCTCACCCTTTTTGTAGATCTTCACGCCCGGGAAGATCGTGCCTTCCTGGAAGACATCCGTGGTGTCGGTGCAATAGGGATCCTTGGCGGCGATATCGAGCCAGTGGCCCTTGATCGCCGTGTAGCCGATCAGGTCCTGCCGATAGAAGACCGGCATGATGATGACCATGTCCTGGGGATGCGAACCAGTGCCATAAGGCCAATTGTACATCAGGATATCGCCATCGAAGAGCTTGTCTTCGCCACCGATATTCTTGACGGCCTCGCGCACGGCAAAGTTCAGCGTTCCCATGAAGATGGGAAGGCTTGGCGCCTGAGAGAGCATGCGCAGCTCGCGATCATAGATGGCGACAGCAAAGTCCAGCACCTCGTAAATGATCGGCGAGAAAGCCGTACGGATCAGCGCCCGCTTCATCTGGTTGGCGGCCGAATTCAGCGCATGCCGCACGACTTCCGTCGTGATCGGATCGGAGTTGACGGCAAGGCCCTTGCTGGGAACCCCTGCCAAGTGAAGGACTGGATCTTTCCGCTTCATGATTAACTCTTCCGTTCCAGAATGATTTCGCCGACAGTCCCGATCCGCGCCGTCCAATCGGCGTCCAGATAGGTGGTGCAGGTTCCTTCGGTGATGATGGCGGGGCCTGAGAGCGTACCGGCAATCGCCTGACGCTGTACGATCGCAAAGGACATGCGCTTTCCTTTCTCGAACGAAAAAGCCTCAAGCGTCTGGAACTCTGCAACGGCTTCCGGCTCGTGCGTGAAGCGGATTTCCCGCCGCGGCAACGGCACGCGCACGGTGGCACGAATGGAAACCACCTCGATTTCGTCGTTCATCGTGCTGCCGAATGTCCTGGTGTATTCGGCGCGGAACTTCGTCTTGATGGACTCCGCGCTCTCAGAGATCCTGCCATTCTCGTTATCGGCAACGATAGACAGCCGGTGCTCCTGCCCCTTGTAGCGCAGGTCGAGGCGAACGGCATTGACCGCTTCGGCGAACGAACGCTCGCTTCGCGACCGGATCGCGACAAAAAGCCCTTCCAGCACCTCATTGGCGATCTTAAGGCTGTCATCCGTCAGATCCAGGATGCGGGTACGCGCTGCCGACTGGACCATGTCCGCCCCGAGAAGTCCCCAGGCAGAGAAATTGCCGGCGAGTGGCGGCACGACGATCTCGTTCATCTTCAACTCGTCCGCAAGCAGGGTCGCCATCAGCGGTCCGGCGCCACCGAAGGGCAGCAACGTCATCTCCCGAGGGTCAAAACCCTGGTCCAGAGAAATCTCCCGCATGGCATTGGCCATGGCCGAGCTGGCAATGCGCAGAACGCCCGCCGCCGTCGTTTCGATATCTTGTCCGATTGCCGATGCGACAGGGGCAAGCGCGGCCTCGGCCTTGCCGATATCGAGATGGATGCCGGAGGCGAGATTACCCGGACCGAGCATGCCAAGATAGGCCGCAGCGTCGGTGAGCGCGGGCTGGGTACCTCCCTTACCGTAGCAGGCAGGCCCCGGAACGGCGCCAGCGCTTTGTGGCCCTACACGCATGAGATTGCCCGCATCGACATAGGCAAGCGACCCGCCGCCCGAACCGATCGAGCGCACGTCGACCCATGGGGTCTGCACCGGCATATTGTCGATCATGCCCTCGAATAGAACCTGGGGTTCGCCATCGATGATGACAGCCGTGTCGAAACTCGTCCCGCCGACATCGGCGGTGATCATGGCCTTCCGCCCAAGCATCTTGGCAAGCTCACCTGCCCCCTGAGCGCCGCCGACAGGCCCGGACATAATCGTTTCGAACGGTCGGTCTTCCGCCTCGGAAAATGTCATGGAGCCACTGCCGGAACGCGTAATCAGGCACTGACCCTTAAAGCCGAGATTGCGCAGCGTGTTTTCCAGCCGCCTGAGATAATTCGACATGCGACCGCGAACGAACGCATCGATGACAGTTGTCGACGTGCGCTCATATTCCCGGTATTCCCCGGAGATCTTGTGGGAGAGCGAAATGCCGCCCTCATATCCCGCATCACGAAGAATGGCTTCGATCTCAAGCTCGTGCTGCGGATTGGCAAAGGCGCTGATCAGGCAGACGGCAATGCTGTCGACCTTTTCTGCCGCCAGCAGTTCATAGGCCGCCAGAACACTTTCTCGCGTCACCGGCGATAGAACCGTGCCATCGCCCCGAATGCGCCCATCGACTTCCAGACGAAGGCGGCGCGGAACGAGCGGCACCGTTTGTTTCCAGAACAGATTGTACATTTCCGCGCGGTCGCCGCGCCGGATTTCAAGGACGTCGCGGAAGCCCTGTGTCGTGATCAGGCCGACCTTGGCCCCACGGCGCTCAAGCAGAGCATTGAGGCCCACTGTCGTTCCATGCAGGAAATACGCGGCGCTATCGATAATGTCCTGAGGCACGTGAGCACGGATCGCATGCGCGACACCTTCCTCAGGCGCTGATGGAACGGTGGGAACTTTTCCTTCAACCGTTCTGCCGTTTTCCTCATCGAAGTAAACAAGGTCTGTGAAGGTGCCGCCGATATCGACACCAATCCGGGTAGCCATGCGTGTTTTCTCCTGATGGGTCGCAGTGACGCAGAAGGCTTCGCTTCTTGTGCGCCCGACACGACGTTGTTCTCATCGACCGCCGAGAGGGAAATATCGGCGACCGACAACGTGCCTTACAGCGCCGTGCGTTTTATAAAGCGCACAAAGGACGCCGTAACACTTTAAATTTGCTGGATAATTTCCTCCTTAAATCCATGCCGATTTAAGGAATTAAGCAGTAGAGGCGGTTTACTTACCCATGAAGCGGAAGTCGGTGAGCGGCGCGAAACGGAACGACTTGACATTCTTGCTCAGGACAATGACCGGCTGGTCTTCGAAGAAGAGGAGCTTCGGATAGTCTGCTCGCCAGAGCTTGGTGATCTCGTCAAGGATCTTCTGATGCTCGACCTTGTCCAACGTCGCCCGCAACTTCACGACCAGCTCATCAAGCTGCGGATTGCAGGATTCCGTCAGGTTATAGGGCGTCTTGCACATGACGTCGTAGCCGAAATAGTAGCCAGCCTCGAAGACACCCGGACCATCGAGCCGCATCAGCGACTGCACCTTATGGCCCTGCGTCAGGTCCTGATATTCGGCGCCTGGCGCAATGCGGATCTTCAGGTTGATGCCGAGCTTCGACCAGGTGCTTTGCAAGACGGTGGCGATCTGCTGCTGCGTAGTGTCGCCTTCCTGAACGAGAACTTCAACGTCGACCGGCAGTTTCACACCGCTCTCCGCCAGCAATGTCTTTGCCTTGGCAAGATCAAACTGGATCGGTTTGCTAAGTTCGGCATTGAAACCGGCCATGCTCGGTGGCACCGGACCGAAATAGAGCGTTCCGTATCCGAATGCGACCTTCTTCACGATATCCTCGTAAGGGACGGCATGGGCGACGGCCTCGCGCACCTTCGGGTTATCCCAGGGAGCCTTTGTGTTCGGCAGCATCATCTGCTGGACGAAGGGATTGGAGAAGGCCTCAACCTTCACATCCGGCGAAGACTTAAGCGTCGATACCGCCTGCTTGGAGAGACCGTAGGTGACGTCCGCTTGCCCGCTTCGGGCCTGTAGAAGCAGGGTCGGAGCTGACGAAATCCAGTTCATCTGGATCGACTTCGCCAGCGGCGGCTCGCCGCCGAAATTTGGATTGGCCGTGGCATGGGCCGACTGGTTAGGCGAGTAGGAATCCAGCACATATGGCCCGGAGCCAGCAACATGCGACGACATGTATTCGTTCGGCTTACCGGCAACGACGCCACCATTGGCTTCAACGACCGTCGGATCGACGATCGATGCCGCACCCGTCGCCCAGTCGGCGAGAGAATTGGCATTGGACTGGATCAACTTGATGACAACTGTGGTCGCGTCAGGCGCCTCGATCGATTCGATAATGCTCGGGCTGAGGAATCCATCGGTCAGGAAGTATTGGCCACAACCGCCCATCTTGAGGCCGCGCTCGAAGGAATATTTGACAGCAGCCGCATCGACCGGCTTTCCGGAGGCGAACTTGTAATTGTCATTCAGCTTGAACGTATAGGTCTTGCCATCATCGCTGATCGTCCACGATTTTGCCAGATAGGGCCGAACCGAGCCGTAATCTACTTCCTCGCTGCCCGCAGCATTCTTTTTGATGCCGAGATCGACCAGGCGCACATAGAAGTTCTGCAGAAACCCGATATCCGGAACACCGCAGGCCCAGGCCGGGTCAAGGGTTGATGGCGCGGTTGGCGCATTGACGACGAGATCGCCCGAAGCCGCAAGAGCCGTACCAGCGCCCAAAAGCGCGGCGGCAGCCGTCATTCCCAACAATCGCGATGACATTCTGCTCATCATGCCCATGATTTAGTTCCCTTTTTATGTCACCCTTTAAGGAAGGCGCTTATATTTTTCTGATCAGAAATTATTTTCCTATCGTATTTTAAGAGGCCATGTTGTCAATAAAAATTTCTTAAGATCATCATTTTCGAATTCGATCAAAACGCTAGATTACTGATAAGAAATAACATTCTCAGAAAAACATTTTAGGCGCTGATAAATCGAACGAACCTTACTCAAAGGCAATCAAGGAATAATCCGCTTGCGATTACCCTATTTGACGCTTATCTTTCCTATAAGAAACATTTGTGAAGTTGCCCTATGACATTGAAAACGAATTTCGCAGCGGAAACCTGCCGCCTGCCGTTCGAAGCCCTTCAGAACCTCCTCAAGCGCATTTTCCTGGCGGCTGGAGCCAGCGAGCACGTCGCGAACATCCTCAGCGCCAATTGCGCTGGATGCGAACGTGATGGCGCGCTTTCACATGGCATTTTCAGAATGCCCGGCTATGTAAGTTCCATCCGCAGCGGTTGGGTCGATCCTGCCGCCGTGCCGGTTCTGGAGACCGGTGGCTCGGGCTTCCTGCGGGTCGATGCCCGTAACGGATTTACCCAGGTCGCGCTTGATTTCGCGGCACAGTCTTTAAAGGAGCGCGCAAGGCAGGAAGGCGTCGCGCTGCTTTCGATCCGCAATTCCCATCATTTCAGTGCGCTCTGGCCGGATGTCGTGCCCTTCGCCGAAGAGGGACTACTGGCCATCGCGATGGTCAACAGCTTTGCCTGTACCGCGCCTTTCGATGCCAAGGTGCCGGTTTTCGGCACCAATCCGGTTGCCTTTGCCGCGCCCTGTGACGGCATGGCCCCCATGGTCGTCGATATGGCCACCAGCGCCATCGCCAATGGCGATGTGCAGATTGCCGCGCGCGACGGCTTCAGCCTGCCGCCCGGGCTCGGCATCGACCGGAACGGAGAGCCAACCGTCAATCCCCATGCGGTGCTGGATGGCGGCGCATTGCTGACATTCGGCGGCTATAAGGGCTCGGCCATTTCCATGCTGGTGGAAGTGATGAGCGCCGCTTTGACCGGAGGCAAGTTCTCCTATGAAGTGGACTGGTCCGACTATCCCGGGGCGCAGACGCCGCATACGGGCCAGCTTGTTATCCTGATCGATCCGGATGCTGGCCGCAACGCACAATTCAGCCGCCGCGTCCGGCATCTGGTCGAACGGCTCCGGCTGGCAAAGGTCTCGCGCCTGCCAGGTGATCGCCGGCTGGTCACACGCGAGCGTTCAATGCGGGAGGGCGTGTGCCTGCAAAAGAGCGATCTGGAGAAAATGGAACTTCTCGCGCAGCAAAGATGGGCACCAACCTGATGTCGCGGGGCGGGGATCAGGTTGATCCTTGCAGAAGTTGCGGCTCTGTGGCATGGGCCATCGGAAGTTACATAAGAAACAACGTCTACAAGTGATGCACCTGAGACGTGACAATGGGAAGATCGCATATGGAGACGGAGACCTCTCAGCGCAGCTCGCCGCGAGCGGGTACGAAATCTCTTTCGGTAATTTTGCGCAAACTGAGAAAAAATGCGGGTCTCAGCATCGGCGAACTCGCCGAAAGGAGTACTCTCGCCCCCTCGACGCTCTCGAAAATCGAGAACGCGCAAATGTCGCCCACCTATGAGACGATCCTCAGCCTGGCAAGCGGCCTGGGTGTCGATGTATCTGAACTGTTCGCCCACAAGCCTAGCTCACCAGTCAGCGGACGCCGCGCCGTCACCCGTGCCGGCGAAGGCTCAAAGCTGAAGACCAGTCATTACGAATATGAACTTCTCTGTGCAGACATTGCCAACAAAAAGATCATTCCGCTACTGACGCGGATCAACGCGCATTCGGTACAGGAATTCGAGACATTGGTCGTCCATCCTGGAGAGGAATTCGTCTACGTTCTCGAAGGCAGCGTCACTCTGCATACCGATCTCTACTCCCCCACCGTCCTCAATGCCGGCGACAGCTGCTATTTCGACAGCATGATGGGGCATGCGCTGGTCAGCACTTCCAGCGAGCCGGCCACCATCCTTTGGGTTTGCTCGAATGTCATAAGTCCATTGATCGGCTGAGTTGGAGGATCTGCTCCGTGGCTCCCACGCATACCACTAACTCATGCTCTGATGAGCCAATGTGTCGGATGCAGTGAGCGTGGCGCTTCCGCCTAACCATGTTATTCCGTCGCGTCGAAGGCCACTCCGAAACCGGCCGCCGAGGTCGCAGTCTGCGCGGCGACAGCAAGCTGTGACATGACGCTTCCCGTGACACGCGATGCTTCCTCACCGAGAGCCTCAGCCAGGCGGACGCGAGCATCCTCCCAGGCGGCCATGGACTTGGCCATCAATTGGCGGCCTTCGTCGGTAAGCGCTAGGCGTTTACCAGCCCGGCCCCGCCCCCCACGACTATGCACAAGATTATTCCGTTCCAAGCTCTTTACACTTCGGCTGAGAGTGGTGGCGTCGACACCAGCGCGTGCCGCCAGTTCAGCGAGCGTTGGCTCATGGCTACCGCCAATTCCCACCAGAAGGCTGAACTGCTCTGCGGTGATCCCCAAGGGTCGAAAGCAGGCATTGTAGTAGCGTGTCAGTGCCCTCGCGGCGACCCGGGCCTGGAAGGCCGGGCACTCGGCTTCAACGCGGCGATAGAAATCTGAAGCATCCGTCATTTTCAGGTCTCGACAATCTTCGACTCACCTAATACTGTATATACAGTATTATAGGGAGCTGCACCATGACTGCCTATGTCCACGTCAACCTACGGATCAAAGATCCAACCAAACAAGCCGCGTTGGCGCCACGCTTTCAAGCCGCGTTAAAAGCAGCCGGAGGCCGTATCCTCCACTTTGGCCCTGTAGCCGAGATTCTGGAAGGGGATGTGATCCCTTTGCCTATGGCTGGTATCTTCGAATTCGCCACCCTCGCCGATGCGCAGGCGTTTTATAAGTCGTCAGAATATGCGCCAATCAAGGTCGAACGCGATGAGGCTCAGGAAGCACGCATGTTTATTGTTGACGCGCATTAAGTAGATCCGCCACCGACATCTGCCTTAGTCCACACCAATCCGCAATAAAAATTGCGATGATTTTTGTCATGGATTTCACGCTATCGAGATCTGTTCGTTCCCGAGGAGAATGGCTGTCGAAACCGCGACCGCCGTAGCAGAGCGTCGGAATGCCATAGTACAGGTCGTATTGCCGTGTGTCGCTCGTTGCGGTCTGGCTGAACGTTTCCAATTCCGTGCCCATGACGTAGCGATGGCACCTGGAAAGGACGGCTTCCGCCTCCGAACCAGGTTGGAAGACGTGGCCGTCTGCCTGGAATCCAATCCAGGTGACGTCCGGAATTTTTTCAGCGGACAGGCGTTTCGCACAGGCGGAGATGCAATCCAGAACACGTTGCCTGACCTGTGGCAGCGGATGGTCCGGCAGGACCGACAGCCGGCATTCGATCTCGCACCAAGAGGGTACGGAGCCAAGCCAGTCTCCTCCCTGAATCTTGCCAAGACTGAACTTGACCGGGCTTTCAATGTGACCGAACCAGGGATGCTGTTTTGCCTCCTCGTTGATCGTTTTTGTGAGTTCCTCGAGATCGGCGACATATTCGAATGCGGCAAGAATCGCGTTCGAGGTGCGCGAGGCGCTCAGGACATGGCCGGGTCGTCCGAGTATCCGGGCTCGAAACCAGACGGATCCAAGCTCGGCCCGCAGCAGGCGATGATCGAGCGATTCCGGGATAAGGCAGGCGTCCGCCCGATAGCCACGCTCGAGCGTAGCAAGGGCGCCATTGCCGGTGCATTCCTCTTCACTGACCGTTTCGACGAAGACTTGTCCGGCTGGGACATAGCCGAGCGCGCGGAGAGCATCGAGCGCGAACACCATCTCGCAGACACCGGCTTTCATATCGTTGGTGCCGCGTCCCCACATGAAACCATTTTCGACCTTTGGCTGGAATGGATCACGATCCCACAATTCCGGCGCGCCCGGCGGCACCACGTCGATGTGCCCTTGCAAGATAAGGCTGCGATGGGCGGGATCTGGATCTGGAAGCGAGGCAACGACCTGAATGGCCTTCACATAGTCCACATCCACTGCCGGCGAAGCGCCAGGCTTCCCTGCAATCGGCACGTCGGCAATCGCGAACTGGTCCACCAGCCAGCCGCGCGCCTGGAACTCCGATGCCAGCCAATCCTGGCACGGCGCCTCGTTGCCACGAACCGATCTGAAAGAGACGAGCTGGCCCAGCCATTGTACCTGCCTCTGGAACCCTGCCTCGATCACGGCGTCAAGCGCCTCTGAAAGTTTGACCAGATCCAAAGACTGGTCTGGTTTTGCAGTTTCATTTGATGGCATTGAAACTCCTTCTTGGACACATCGACATGCACCCATTCCCAAGCGTGATCGTCACCCAGAACCTCTCACAGACACTCGAAGGGAACAACCACAATGAAAATATTATTTGTCGACATATGAAATTTTGGGTGATAGCTTTTTTGATATCGGACCTCAGATGCCGAAATCGCATAGCGATGATCGCCCTTACGAGATCGACGAACCGAGACAGACAGGTTCGACTGGACGGAGAGAGTTCACAGATGAGACACCCGTACGACGTCGATGAAGTTTGGAGACGGGCAGCCGGACCGGACGCTGCGGCTTCACTTTTCAGCTATCTTCGCGATGGCATCCACCGCGACGTCGGCTGCGGCCTCCTCACGGCGTCGATCTACGACGTCGCCAACATGCGATCACGCCGCGTCTTTTCCGAGAATGTCGAAGCCTATCCGACAGGCAATTTTAAACGTCTCGACCGCAACCTCTATTTCGAGACCGTTCTGGTCGGACGGAAGCACTTTTCCTCCACGACCATCGAGGAAATTGCAGAGGTGTTCTTCGACTGGGAGAAAATCCGCGACCTCGGCTTCGAGTCCAATCTGAATATTCCGGCAGTCGCCAGCGATGTCGTCATCGGCTCGGTGAATCTCCTGGCAAAGAAGGGCCACTACGATGCCGAGCGCGTCGGGCGCGCGCTTCTCTGGCAACCGGTCGTCACGCTCTGCTTCCTTCTGCTTGCTCAAGGCAGTGTCGAGAATGCCACGTTCAACCCAGATTTCGACGGCACCGCCCATCCGGCAACGGAAAGGTAGACGCCGTCCTTCAGACCAACCGTGAAGAGCCGGAAAGGCCGCAGGTTCAACATCCAGAGAACAAGGAACCTAAGCCCATGAAATATGGAATTCTTGCCGCCGCCCTTCTGCTTAGCACCTGCCTCACGCCGTTTGCGGCTACCGCCCAGGACAAGCCTCTGAAGATCGCCTTTCTGGCCGCCTCTAGCCAGAACGGCTTCAACCAGGCCATCTATGCCGGCATTGAAAAGGCGGCCAAGGCGGCGGGAAACGTCACCACCGAGATTTTCGATGGTGAATTCTCTGCCCCGACGCAGTTCAGCCAGGTCGAAGACCTGACCGCCGGAAAGCGCTTCGACGCGATCATCATCGCGCCCAACGATACGGTCGGCATCGCCACCGCGCTCGAGGACGCCACGGCTGCCGGCATCAAGGTCGCCACCACCCTCTTCCCCATCGGCCCCGACCTCAAGAACATGCAGCCGCAAGTCAAGGGACTGACGACGACAGTCGCGTCCGACCCGTCGATCGGTGCCTCCGCACAGGCAGAGGCCGTGGTAAAATCCTGCGAGGGCAAGCGCCCCTGCAACGTCGTCATCATGATCGGTCAGTTGATCTACCCATTCGACAATCTGCGCTACGAGACCTTCAAGACCGTTCTCGCCAAGCATGACAACATTAAAATCGTGGCGACCGGCGAAGGCAATTACAGCCCCGACACGTCCCTCAAGGCTATGCAGGATATCTTGCAGGCCAATCCGAAGATCGACGCAGTGCTGTCCAATGCCGACCAGCATCTGCTGGGCGTCGAGATCGCGCTAGAAGATGCCGGTATTGACCCCTCTTCCGTCTATCTCATCGGCGGCGGGCTGAACCAGATCACCGTCGACAAGATCCGCAAAGGCACCTTCAAGGCGTCACTTGCCAATTTCCCGGTCTCCATGGGTTCCGCAGCGCTTGAATCCGTCGTCACTTCGCTGAAGGGCGGCACCGTACCTGTCTGGACTGACGAATCCAAGCTGCGAGACATTCCGCAGATCGTCGATAAGGCCTGGCTCGATGCCCATCCCGATTTTACGGCTGAATGGCAGGGCTGATCGTCAGCCCATGACATCGACGCTATTCCAGATGCGGACGATGCATCTCGATACATCCGGAGACCACGCTCTATGACCAAAGGCGACATCGCCGTTCGTATCCATGGCGTTGCGAAGAGTTTCGGCGGCACACGCATTCTCCACGACATCGGCATCGATTTCGAGGCGGGCAAGGTTCACGCGCTGGTCGGTGAAAATGGCGCGGGCAAATCCAGTGTGGGTAAGATCGTCGGCGGATACTATTCCGCTGACGAAGGCGAGATCGTCGTCTTTGGCGAGCAGATGAGCCGCTATTCCCCGCGCGAAGCGCTTCTACGCGGCATTGCCATGATCCACCAGGAACTTCAGCTGGTGCCGGAACTGACCGTGCTGCAGAACGTCTTCCTCGGCCGGGAGACCAACAAGGCAGGCTTTCTCACGCGCGGCGATCGCGAACGCTTTGCGGCACTCGAAATCACCTGCGACTTCGGGCTCGACCCGGATGCGAAGGTGGCGGACCTCAGGATCGCCGAACGGCAGAAGGTCGAGATCATGCGGGCAATCGCCCGCGACGCCCGCGTCATCATCATGGACGAACCAACCTCGTCGCTGACGGAGGACGAGGCGGAACGCCTGCATCTTCTCATCCGCCGACTGAAAAGCCAGGGCGTAACCATCATCTATGTCAGCCATTTTCTCGACCATATCATCGCTAATTGCGACCGTGTCACCATCATGCGCGACGGCCATGTGGTGCGCACAACGAACATCGCCGACGAAAGCAAGGAGAGCCTTGTCGACAGCATGCTGGGCCGAGCTTTCGAAATCGTCTGGCCAACCCTGCCTGCTGCACCTTCGCGCGAGATCGCCCCGATCGCGGAAATGCGTGCGGTCTCGACCCGCACCGGTCTGCACGATATCTCTTTGACGGTCAGGCCGGGTGAGATCGTCGGCCTGATCGGCCTTGTCGGCTCCGGCCGCACGGAGGTGGCCCGCGCGCTGTTCGGCGCCGACACCATCACAAAGGGCGACTATTTCATCCGGGGACAGCGACAGGATCGGCTCGATATTCCCTCGGCAGTGGCGCAGGGCGTCGCCCTTGTTCCCGAGGATCGTCGCAAGCAGGGCCTCGTTCTGACCCAGACCACCCGACCCAACATCAGCCTTGCGACCCTGGACCGGATCAGTCGCTTCGGTTTTCTCAAGAGCCGCCAGGAGCGCAACCGCACCGGTGGCATGATCCGGCACTTTGGCATCGTACCGGAGAAGATCGACGGGGACGTCGCCTATTATTCCGGTGGCAACCAGCAGAAAGTGCTTCTGTCCAAATGGGCAGTGGCCGAACCAAGCCTTCTCATTCTGGACGAGCCGAGCCGCGGCGTCGATATCGGCGCACGCCAGCGCATTCACGCCTTCATTGTTGAAATGGCTGCGAGCGGAGCGGGTGTCGTGCTCATCTCGTCCGAACTCGAGGAAGTCATCAATCTTTCGCATCGCGGCTACCTCATGAGCGAGGGCCGCATTTTCGGCGAGGAAGATTGCCGCTCCCTGACGGTCGAAAGGGCCCTCAAGCGCATCTTCGAAATCCAGAGCCGAAACATGCCATCCGAGGAGTTTAAGGGTCCATGACCAAATCACAGACAGCCGCACCTGCAAAAGGTGAAGGCAGACCTTTCAACGCAGGCGCCTTTGCCCGCGAATACGGCGTTCTCGTCATCATCGCGGCTTTGCTGATCGGCCTCAGCCTGGTTTCGGACAGTTTTCTGACGGTGCGCAACCTACTCAATATCGTCAATCAAAGCGCGCCGCTGATGATCATCGCCTGCGCATTGACACTGGTCATCATCGGCGGCGGATTCGACCTGTCGACCGGTGCCATCTTCGGCGTGGCCGCGGTCTCGTCCGGCTGGATCGCAACCCAGGTCGATCCCTATGTCGCCATCCTTGCGGGCCCGTTGATCGGGCTGGCGCTCGGCACTGTCAACGGATTGATCATCACCACCTTCAACGTACATTCCTTCCTCGTGACCCTGGCAACCAGTCTCGTCTATCGCGGTATCGCGATCCTGATCACCGGCGGCTCACTCATTCCGGTGCGTATCGATGCCTTTTCCTGGCTCGGGCGCGGGCGCATCGGCATGGTCAACGTGGCGATCATCGTCGTCATCGTTTTCATGATCATGATGGTGGTGCTGCTCAACCGCACGACCTTCGGTCGCAAGGTCTTCGCCGTCGGCGGCAATGAAGAAGCGGCCATCCTCTCCGGCATCAGAACCAATCTGGTCAAGATAATCACCTTCGCGCTCAGTGGCGGCGCGGCAGGGCTTGCCGGTGTGATCACTGTGTCGCGCCTCTCCATGGCCGAACCGCAGGCGGGCGCCGGTCTTGAACTGGAAGCGATTGCGGCGGTCATTCTCGGTGGCACGGCGATCACGGGCGGCGCGGGCGCAATCTGGCGATCGATCGCCGGCGTGCTCCTAATGGCGCTCATCGGCAATGGCTTCAACATCCTCAACGTCAATCCTTTCTTCAAGGACCTGACAACGGGAGTGATCATCGTGATTGCGGTCGCGCTCGCCGCATCGAATTCGCGGCGCTGAACGTCGCCAACCGGGCGACACCGGCAGGTTCGCATCGTCTTTAGGGAACACCACACATGACGGACAAAACTATCCGTGTCTCCACCGATGTCGGCGGCACTTTTACGGATCTGGTTTATTTCGAAACCGATCGCGTGAGCGGCGTACAGACCGTGCGCACGGAAAAATCGGACACGACCCCTCCAGACTTTGAAAAGGGCGTGCTCAACGTGCTGGACAAGGCCGGAGTCGATATCGCCAGCGTCGATTTGTTCGCTCACGGCACCACCGTCATCATCAATGCGTTGACGGAGCGCAAAGGCGCGAAGGTCGGGTTGATCACCACGAAGGGTTTCCGGGACGCGCTCGAAATCGGACGCGGCAACCGGCCCGACTTCTTCAACCTGATGTACCGCAAGCCGGCGCCTTTCGTGCCGCGCCACCTGCGGCAGGAACTGCAGGGGCGGATGGACTATCAGGGCCGGGAAACCATACCGCTTGACCTTTCCGTACTCGACACCATCCTTGCCGGATTCAAGGCTGAGAAGGTGGAGGCAATCGCCATTTGCCTTCTGCATTCCTATGCCAACCCTGCGCATGAAAGCGCCGTTCTGCAGGCGATCCATGAACGCTGGCCGGAGATTGCTGCCGTCGCCTCCCACCAGATCACCCGCGAGTGGCGCGAATACGAGCGCTCCAACACTACGGTGCTTTCGGCCTATGTACAGCCAAAGGCGCAGCGCTATCTCGAAAAGCTGGAAACCGGCCTGAGGGACAAGGGATATCGCGGCAACCTGTTCATCATGCAGTCCAATTGCGGCGTCGATTCTGTCGATGCCGTGAAGGCCGTGCCGATCACCATGGTCGAAAGCGGGCCTGCCTCCGGCTTCTGGGGTGCTGCCGAGCTTGGCCGCATCATCAACGAACCCAACGTCCTGGCGCTCGACATCGGCGGCACCACCGCCAAATGCTCGCTAATCGAGAATGGGCAGGTGCGGATCAAGACCGACTACTGGATTGAGCGCAACAAAACATCGGCCGGTTATCCCATCATGGTGCCGGTGGTCGATCTGGTGGAAATCGGCAATGGCGGCGGCTCGATCGCCTGGGTGGACGACTTCAACAAGCTTCATGTCGGTCCGCAGTCCGCGGGCGCATCGCCCGGCCCCGCCGCTTACGGCAGGGGTGGAACGAACGTCACAACGACGGATGCCAATCTGGCACTTGGCCGCATCAATCGCGACTATTTCTGCGGCGGCTCAGTCGTCGCCGACATGGCGGCGCTCAATACGGCATTGGACATACTTGCCGGGCAACTCGGCGTCTCCCCCACCGAGGCTGCGCGCGGCATTGTCCGCATCGCGAATTCCAACATGGTCAATGCCCTCAAGTTGGTTTCCGTCAATCGCGGTTACGATCCGCGCGACTTCACTCTGGTGGCTTTCGGCGGTGGCGGCGCCATGCATGCCGTGTCGCTCGGCCAGGAACTGAATGTCAAGAAGGTGGTGATCCCGCGCGGAGCCTCGGTCTTTTCTGCCTGGGGCATGATGATGTCGGATCTGCGCCGGGATTATTTCGTCACCCGCCTGCTAGACGAAACGGATCACGCAGCACTCGACGATCTGGTCTCGCAGACGATAGCGCTTGCCGTGTCAGAGTTTGCGCATGAAGGGGTCGAGGCTGCGAAGGTGACCATGCGCCCGCTGATCCGCTGCCGCTACCGCAACCAGGAATTTGCCGTCGAGGTTCCGGTCATCTCCGGGCCGATAGGCGCGGAAGAGACCGCCCGCATGGTGGCGGATTTCCACGAGATCTACGAGCGAGAATACACCTACCGGCTGGATGCCGACGTCGAAATCATCGGCCTGCATCTGATCGCGTCGAGCGAAATCGGCAAGCTGGAGCTTGTTCCCTTGCCACGAACCGGAGCGTCAGTCGAGCAGGCCGTCAAGGGTCGCCGCAGCGTGGACTACGCGACGGAAGGTGTCCACGAAGCCGCGATCTATGACGCGAGAAAGCTCGAGCCGGGAATGCAGTTCGCCGGACCGGCAATCATCGAGGATCCCGGCACCACCATCGTCGTTCACCCAGGCAATATCGTCCTGATCGACGATTACGGCAACACGCATATCACCATCCGGAGTTGATCTGATGACCGAGCCCCACGATCCCGTTACTTTCGACATCATCCAGAACGCGCTGGAAGCGGTGGCCGACGAGATGTTCGTTGCTCAGCGCAAGACCTCAATGAGCGCTATCATTTACGAGGTCCTCGACCTGTCCACCTCCGTCCTCGACAAGGATGGTCAGATCGCCGCATCGGGCGCCGGCATTCCCGCCTTCATCGGCGTGCTCGACAAGGCGATCGCCGGCATCTTCAAGAAGTACAAGCCGGAAGAGATCCGGCCGGGCGATCTTTTCGCCTCCAACGACCCGTATTTCGGCGGCGTCACCCACCTGAACGACATGGTTCTGGCCGCCCCGGTCTTTTACGACGGCAAGCTGATCGCCTGGGTTGCCAACATCGCCCACTGGAACGATGTCGGCGGCAACGTTCCGGGTTCCATGTCATCGGATGCGACTGAAATCTTCCAGGAGGGGATCCGCATTCCTGCGGTGAAGCTGTTCGAAGAAGGACGTGCGAACCAGGCGGTTTTCGACATTCTCTACGTCAATACGCGACTGCCGGACTTTCTGCGCGGCGATCTCTGGGCGGGCATTGCTGGATTGCGGATTGGCGAGCGGCGCATTCTGGAACTGGTAACCAAATACGGCCCGGCCACATTCGAGGCTGCCGTGGCCGACTTCATGGCATTCGGCGCGCGCCGCGCCCGCGCTGCCCTCAAGCGCATCCCGGCCGGCACCTACACATTCGAGGAAGAGCAGGATACCGGCGCGATCCATAAGGTTTCCCTCACCATCACCGATGAGGAATTCATCGTGGATCTGCGCGACAATCCCGCACAGAAGGGCTCGTCCAATTCCAGCCGCGAAGGCACCGAAATTGCCGTCCAGCTCGCCTTCAAATCCTTCACGGACCCGGAAGCGCCCGGTAATGGCGGCTTCTTCCAACCGCTCAAGGTAATCACAAAGCCAGGCACCATCTTCCATGTCGAGGCACCGGGCGCGCTCGGCTATTATTCAGAGGTCGAGATACGCCTTTTCGACATGCTGTTGCGGGCCCTCTCCTCGCACTTTCCCGGCGTCGTCCCCGCTGGCAATTTTGCCTCCATCTGCGGTACGGTAGTGGGCGGACCGCATCCCGTCACCGGACGTCATTACACGATCGTCGAGCCACAGGTGGGCGGCTGGGGTGCCTGGGAGGGTTACGACGGGAACAGCGGCCAGTTTTCCGGATTTCACGGCGAGACCTTCAATTGCCCGGCCGAGATCGCCGAAGCCCGTTATGGCCTGTCGGTGGACCAGGCCATGCTGAACGCGGAGCCCGGCGGCGAGGGCCAGTGGCGCGGCGGCAAAGGGATCGACGTCCATTACCGTGTGCTGGCCGACAATAATTTCCTGTCAGTGGGCTACACCCGCACCCGCATCCCGCCATGGGGCGTGGCGGGCGGGCTCGACGGGTCGGTCAATTATGTGGAAGTTCGGCGGACGGACGGCACCCGCGAACGCCTGTCCTTTGCAACCAATGTCGTTGTCAACACCGGCGACGTCATCCGTGTCGTAACCGGCAATGGCGGCGGCTTTGGCGACCCCAAACTGCGTGCGCCCGAAGCCGTCGCCGAAGACATCAAGAACGGCTACCTGACGGAAGAAAGAGCACAGGCCGTCCATGGTTATGCCGGTTAACCAACATGCCCTGGTTAAACGCCGCGGCAATACAAGCGGTCAGTGTCTGCCGGAAAATAGCGGCGGGACTTTCAGCAAACTATTGCTTCGACGACGTCTGCAGGCACTGTAAACCTAGAGCATTGTTCACAAAACGTGAATCGTTACCTGTTTGATTTTGATGGATTTCATGATCCCCTTTTGAGCTGCATACGCGCGGCGGGATGGAACTGAAAAGCAATTGCGGCTAGCGGAATGCAAGGAGACGAACCGTTGCAATGCTCCTGGAGATCGGTGGCCTTGCATGGTTCGTTCTGGTTTTCGAAACGGCAGGTGGCTATTCTCAGCCCTATTGTTGAGACAGGAGATGCAAGCTTGCAGTCAGCAGCACTTGCGCCCCTGCAACAGAATCCGCAGGCTTTACATACTCTTCTTCGTTATGGCTCAACCCATCTCGGCATGGAGTGAAAATCATCGCAGAGGGTGCGACACGATTGATGAAGAGTGCATCGTGAAAAGCACCGGACACCATAGATTTATGGGCAAAACCGGCATCAATCGCGGCGCTCTCCAGTATGGTAACCAAATGATCCGTGAAACGAGCTGGAGGCATATCGAAGAGCAGTTCTATTTCGAGATCACATCCATTTTCCCCTGCGTGATCTTGCATAACCTTGCGTATCTTCGCTTCGATCAGATCCAGTTGCTCAAAATTGGGGTGGCGAATATCCAGTGAAAACGTCACCGCTGACGGAATGGCATTGATGGCCCCCGGCTCCAGCGAAAACCGGCCGACTGTCAGGCGTGAATGGGCATCTTGCGGCATGATTTCATTATAGAGCATGTTCAAGCCGGAAACGGCGGCGCGCATGGGGTCTTTGCGGTAGGACAGTGCTGTGGTGCCTGCATGGGCAGTCTGGCCCGAGATGGTGACCTGAAGCCAGCGAGTGCCTTGAATGCCCGTGACGATGCCGATTGGCAAACCCTCTTTTTCCAAGGATGGGCCTTGCTCGATATGCACTTCAAGATAAGCAAACACCGGAAAGCCCAGCGGCCTCATGGCAGCACCTTGCAAATCAGCAAGCGTTGCTGCCAAGTCATCGGAAAGCAGCGCGCCATCCGTTGCCCGCGCCATAGGCCATGCGACGGGAATAACCGTTTGCGAAAAGGCCGTGGACCCCATGCATCCGGGTGCAAAACGGCAGCCTTCTTCATTGGTAAAGGCAACGACTTCCACCGCTCGCTCTGTCTCTATGCCGTGGTCTTCCAATGTTTCGAGCACTTCGAACGCGGAGAGTGTGCCAAGCGCACCATCAAACCGCCCGCCAGAGGGCTGGCTGTCGAGATGGCTGCCGATCAGCAGTGGCGGCAGATCTGGGTTTTGGCCCTCGCGGCGCAGGAACAGATTGGCGATCGGGTCTTGATAGACGGAAAACCCACGCGCCCGACCAAGATCGGCCAGCAATTGCCGCGCCTGACGATCAAGCACTGTGAGCGCCTGCCGATTAACACCGCCTTTGGGTGTCGCGCCAATCGCGGCGAATTGGTCCAATCGGGCCAAAAGCCGCTCGCCATTGACCTGTAACAGTTCGTTTCCCGCATCTGCCATGGTATTTACGCCTTCAAACCGGGCTGGGCCGCCGCCACAAAAGCCTTGACCCGCTCAATATCCACCGGGTTCCACCAGACGTCGCCATGCTTGAGGGATGAAGCGACGATAACCCCGTGGGTGCGTTTCAGGATCTCGACGATATTATTCTTGGAAACACCTGACCCCACCAAAAGAGGCAGATGCGTCGCCGCTCCAATTTCTTCAATCTCCTCCATCGTCGCCGTATTGCCAGTACGCTGGCCGGTGGCAATCACCGCATCGGCATCGAAAAAGGCGAGATCGCGGGTGAGTTCCTGAATGGTGCGGTCTGCGGTGATGGCGTGGGCACCGTGCTTAACGTGGCTGTCAGCAAACACCTTGATATGTTCGGCCCGCAGCATGGAACGGTAGCGCATGGCTTCTGCCGCCCGTCCTTCCATGAAGCCTTCATTGGCCACATAGGCATTGGCCCACTGGTTGACCCGCACGAATTTCGCCCCGCCCGCCATAGCGATGGCAAAGGCCGGAATGGGCGCATTGGCCAGGACATTGATGCCAAGCGGAACGCCAACTGAGCGGCAGATACGGTCGGTGACCACGCTCATGAAAGCGGATGTTTCCGGCCCAATGTTATCCGGCTTGGAAAAGGGAATATCGCCGTGGTTTTCAATGATCAGTCCATGCATTCCGCCCTCGATCAGCGCTTCTGCATCTCGCATACAGGTATCGTAAATCTCAGTCATACTTGCACCGCGGTAGCGCGGCGCACCGGGAAAAGCCGGGCAATGGATCATGCCGATCAACGCCTTGTCGCGGTCAAAAATTTCTCGCATAGTGCTTGATGTATTGTCGGATATGTTCAGCATTTCTCTTCCCTTTTGAAAGCCCGGTCTTTTTGAAAGTTTACCATGCGTGCCTTCGTTATCGGCAATGTCGCAATCGATGAAATCATGTCTGTCCCGACCATGCCAGAGGCGGGTGCGTCGATTTTCGGCCAGCAGCAAAGCGCGGATCTGGGCGGCAAAGGTGCCAATCAGGCGATTGTGCTGGGCCGCACCGGTTTGAACACCACGCTGATTGCCGCTGTTGGCAGCGACCTTCGCGCCTCGCTGATCCGGCAGGGCCTCGCTGTGGAACCTGTTGATCTCCGTTTGATCGAGTTCGCCGATAAAGCCAGCGATGTCTCCATCATCTTCACCACACCGGACGGCGAAAACGCCATCATCACCACAACAGACTGTGCCACCAGCATCCGGCCAGAGCATGTTGCCGGTGCTTTGCAGGCAGCAAAACCAGGTGATTTCGCTATTTTGCAAGGCAATCTCAGCGATGACACCACGGCTGCCTTCCTACACGAGGCCAAACGCTGCGGCATGATCACCGCCTTCAACCCATCACCGCTTCGGCCCGGCTTTGCCGCCCTTTGGCCGCTGATCGACATCGCTTTTTTAAACCAGGGCGAAGCCGAAAAACTGACCGGGGAACGTAGCGAAACCGCAGCCCAATGCCTGCGTGACGCCGGTGTTGGCACCGTCATCATTACCCTTGGCGGCAAGGGTGCGATCTTGGCGGATCGCACCGGCACCACCACAATCCCAGCCGTTCGTTCCGTTGTTGTTGACACCACAGGCGCTGGCGACACGTTCATGGCGGTTACGCTGGCGTCCAGCAGTTTGCGCCATGTCATGCCCGATGGGCTGGCGCTGCGCCATGCGGCACAGGCCGCCAGCATCACCGTCAGTCGCCGGGGAACCCGGTCGGCCTTTCCATCACAGACCGAGCTGGCCGCCATCCTCGCCACGTGAGAGCATCACCGCGCTTGCGTCATCCAGCCCAGAATATTCTTCCACAGCTTGCCATAGCCTTCCCATTCACAAAATGCAGGCGACAGCCAATGAGGGCCGATATCCGAGGTCCAGGCCACAGTGCGGCCCTTGCCAAACGTGCCTGTGACTAGAAGCGGGTGGCTGCCCTGATCCTCAGGCAGACGCACGATGACCTCCGCACCCTCGCGCACCTCAACCTCGTTGACGCCGAGCAGCAGCGGCCATTCGCCGCTCAAGCCAGCAACGGTTGGGTGATCGGGCTTGATCACATTGGCGGTGGAGCCTTCTGGAATTTCCACCCGGTCATCATAGGGCAGGCAGGTGACGGGCAGCACGTCTTCCACCGCTGTACGACGCCAGCGAGCCTTGCCGTCAATACCCTGAAACGAGAAATAACCGCCGACCATCAGCAGGTTACCGCCCTTTTCCACCCAGGCCTTGATCAGCTTCAGGCGGTTGGGAACGGTTTTGGAATGCAGCCAGACGGCAGGCGGTAGCAGCAGGGAATTCGCCCCGATGTCGGAGAGGATGATGGCATCATAGGCATCCAGACCGGTCATCTCGAAGGGGAATTTTTCCACGGCTTCATGGGCAGGCATATAGGTCAGCTCAAATTCGCTCCCCTCCAGCGCCTTTACCAGCGGTTCTGCGCCCAGATGAAAGGTGACGCTGCCGAATTGGTCAAAACCTTTGTAATGGGTGGCGGAGCTGACCCAGCTTTCACCCACGAGGAGAATTTTCTTTGTCATGATATGTGTTCCTTATCTATGCAACAGGTCTCAGGCACCAGCCTGAAAGACCGAACGGGGATTGTCCCGCATGAGGGTGGTGAGAGCGTCAGAACTGAGGCCGTGACGCTGGAGGCGCGGCAAGAAATGCCGGAGAATATAGGCGTAGCCATTGCCGCCATAGCGGCTGAGCATCATCTTCAAAAACACATCATGGGAGAGCAGGATGCGGTCGAGATGGCCCATCTCCACCAGCTTGACGATGGCGCGGGCGGCATCCTCATCGCTGGGGCATTGCACCTGCTGATCGGCGTAGAAAAAATCCATGCCGATCATGTCATATTCAATAAAGGCACCTCGGCTGGCCAATTCGCCTTGATAAGTCAGATCATCATGAGATGGGTTCATGTGGCACAACACAATATGGCGCAGGTCTGCGCCTTCTTCGGCGGCTATTTCCAGCACTTTATGGCCTAGCCGGTACCAACCGGGCAGATGCACCATCAGCGGCAGGCCGGTGCGTAGCTGCGCCTGCGCTGCGGCCCGCAGTGACTTTTCTTCCTCAGCGGTAAAATCAGACGATACGCCAATTTCACCAATCAACCCGATTTTGACATCGGTGCCATCGACGCCGACCAGTGCCTCAGCCACGATTTCATCGGCAATGGCCTCCACCGTCATCTCCGCCACCTTGGCGGGGTGGGATGAGGCCAGATAATAGCCAGCTCCCATCACGATATTCAGCCCGGATGCCTTGGCAATACGGCGGAGCGCCAGAGGATTGCGGCCAATGCCCTGACAGGTTGGCTCCACCACGGTCTTGCCACCCGCTTTGGCAAAATCCATCAGCTCAAGGATGGCCAAAGGCTCATCATCCAGGGTGATATTGTGCTTGTTGACAAAGGGGTCCTGGCGCAATTCGCCGAGGATCTCCATGCAGACAAAGCCTTCCGCCAGATATTGCCGATCAGGCGTTTTGGGCTGATGCCACCAGCAGCGGCAGTCGTTGAGGATATGCTCGTGCATCAAGGTTACGCCCATCTCGTCCACGCAGATGGGGCCGGCCACCGTCATCACTTTGCCGGAGCGGATGTGAGCCTCAGAGAGTTCACTGGTCATATCTCACCCCTTCTTCGCCGCGCCGAAGCGGAAGTTTGCGGAAAAGATCCGGGTGTTCAGCCAGATCGCCACCAGAATGATCGCGCCCGTGACAATCTGTGTGAAAAACGGCGAGATATGCATGAGAATGAGGCCGTTGCCGATCACCGCAATGGTCATGGTGCCCAGCAGTGTTCCCAGCATGGTGCCACGCCCACCTGTCAGCGATGTGCCGCCCAAAACCACGGACGCAATCACCTGCAATTCAAAACCGACGGCGGCATTGGAGGAGCCGGAACCAAGGCGTGCTGCAATTAACAGACCGGCAAGGGCGCAAGCCATCCCGGACACCAGATAGACAGAAGCGACAATCCATTTCGCGGGCATACCCACCCGACGTGCCGCTTCCAGATTGGAGCCGACCGCCACCACTTGCCGCCCGTATTTGGTCGACGACACCAGCACAAATCCAAAGACGGTCACGGTAATGGCAATCAGGGCGGGAACCGGAAGACTTAAGAATTCGCCACGACCCAGCGTGAAGAATCCCGGCACCTC
The DNA here is from genome assembly GCF_037039395.1 of Agrobacterium vitis. Classification (NCBI taxonomy): domain Bacteria; kingdom Pseudomonadati; phylum Pseudomonadota; class Alphaproteobacteria; order Hyphomicrobiales; family Rhizobiaceae; genus Gillisella; species Gillisella vitis. The sequence goes on from NZ_CP146241.1 coordinate 230,826, forward strand.
ATTGATCGGAATGGAATAGCCTTGAGTGATGTAAAGTGCCACGCCGCGCAGGATCGACAGGCCAGCCAGCGTGACGATAAAGGCCGGAATGCCCTGATAGGCAATAAACCAGCCCTGTATCAAGCCAATCACACCGCCCAGAACCAGCATCAACAGCACGGCCAAGGGCCATGACAGGCCGGTTGCCAGCACAATGGCCACCGTTGCATTGATCAGCGCCACCAGCGAGCCAACGGAAAGATCAATACCGCCGGTAACAATCACCAGTGTCATGGCAACGGCAACAATCAGAATGGGAGCAGCTTGTCGCACCACATTGAGAATATTGCCGAGCGTTAGAAACGTATCGGTTGTGACGGAGAAGAACACCATGCAGGCAAAGAAGAAAATCGCAATCGACAGAACCTGCGCATTCTCGGTGATAAAGTCTGCGAAGGGCGAGCCTTTGGCGCGTTCAGTATAGGCGGTCAATGTCTTTCCCCTCCGACGATCAATTTCACCAGATCTTCAAGGTTGGTGCTGCCTATCTGCCGCTCTGCCACTTTCGTGCCTTCATACATCACCGCGATGCGGTCGCAGACACGAAACAGGTCTTGCAGGCGATGGGTGATCAGCACCACGGAAACGCCTCTGGCTTTGACGCGGTTGATCAGCGCCAGAACTGCTTCCACTTCGGCCACGGCCAGCGCCGAGGTTGGCTCATCCATAATCAGCACTTTGGGATTGAAGGATGCAGCTCTGGCAATGGCAATTGCCTGCCGCTGACCACCCGACAATTTCTCGACCTTGGCGGTGAGGCGCGGAATGCGAATTTCCAGCGCATCCAGCATTTTGCGGGCTTCCACCAGCATGCGGGCGCGATCCAGAAACGGACCCTTGCTCAATTCCCGGCCCAGAAACAGATTGCCAACCACGTCAATATGGTCGCACAGGCTCAAATCCTGAAACACCATTTCGATATTGCGGGAGCGGGCATCAGCCGGGCCGGAAAACCGCACCGCCTCGCCATCCAGCGTGATGGTACCATCATCCGGGATATAGGTGCCGGAGATCACTTTGGTGAGCGTTGATTTACCGGCCGCATTGTCGCCGACCAGCCCTAAGCATTCGCCGGGAAAAAGATCGAGATCAACACCCCGCAGCGCCTGATGCGAGCCAAAAGTTTTGCGGATACCACGAAGCGAAATTCGGGGTTCACGCGCACCGCCCTCTCCGGGTTGCCGGGGGAGATCAACTCCCCCGGCTCCAGGGACAGCGGTTGGGAGCTGTCCACCGGAAATCATTTGAACACTGCCCGGTAAGGCTCAACATTGGCCTTGGTGACGATGGTCACAGGCACGGCAATGGTCTTTTCAACTTCACCGCCGTCCGAAATGGTCTTCAGCGCTTTTACAGCTGCTTCGCCCATGGCAGCAGGGTCCTGCTGGATCACGGCGGCGACATAACCGGCGTCAATACCGGCAATGGCCTGCGCGGTCAGATCCCAGCCAAACACTTTGATACTGTCCTGCTTGCTTTGGCTTTGCACAGCGGCAACGGCACCCAGCAGCGCTGGCTCGCCCGTGGCATAGATTGCGGTCATGTCCGGGTTGCCGGTGATCAGGTTTTCAGCCGCTGCCAGCGCATTGTCCTGGACGTTCTGGCCATCAACCACGCCTGCGGAGGTGATGCCGGAGACGCCCTTGATGGTGTCTTCAAAGCCCTTCTGGCGGATATTCTGGATGAAGGAGTTCAACGCGCCGACAACGCCCAGCTTGGCTTTGCCACCCATGTCCTTCTTGACGTAATCGACGAAGAATTTGCCAATATCGGCACCCGCTTTGGCGTTATCGACGCCGATCTGTGCCTTCTGGGGGCCAGCAGGCAAAATGCTGTCGATGGCGACCACCGAAATGCCAGCATCGGCGGCCTGTTTGACCGCTGGCATAATGCCGTTGACGTCGATGGCCACAACGGCAATGCCGTCTACCTTCTGCTGAATATAGGTCTCGATGGCGCTGTTTTGGGCAGCAGGGTCATTGTTGGCGTTGAAAATCACCAGTTTTGCGCCAGCGGCATCAGCGGCCTTCTGAGCACCCTGATTGATCTGGTTGAAAAACAGTGCCTGTTGATTGATCTGCACCAGCGCAAAGGTCTTTTGCGCGGCATTGGCAATTCCTGCCGTCAGGCACAGGCCGGTGAGCGCCGTAACAGCCAAAGCTGCATTGATGGTTCTACGTGTAAAAGTCCGGGTCATCATTCCATCCTCTGGTTAGGTTTGCCCATTGCTTTTTCTTATTTCGCAGGCGGTGCAACGGAGTTCCGCACGACGATTTCCACTGGCAGCAATTCCTCCGATGCTTTCGCAGGCTGTTGCCAATCCGTATCGAGAAGCAGCGACAGGGCGCGGCTTCCCATTCCCCGCACCGGCTGACGGATGGCCGTCAGCGGCGGGGCAAAAAGATGCAAAGGTCCAACATCATCGAAGCCGATGACCGAAATCTGCTCAGGAATGGAAATCCCTTGCGCTCTGAGCACTTCAATGACGCCGATGGCGATTTCGTCGGAGCTGGCAAAAATCGCGGTCGCCTCGCGGCGGCCCTCCAGAAAACGCCGCGCTGCCTGTCTGCCAAACTCGGCGGTATAATCGCCGCAATAGCGCTCAATCACTGCATTCTCACCGTGCTTGGCGCGCATGGTAGCTTCAAAGCCGATAAAACGGCGTTCCGTGCTAATCATCACATCCGGGCCGCCGATGTAGAGAACATGGCTATGGCCAAAACCGGCCAGATGCTGCCCGGCCAGTTCTCCGCCTTGCTGGTTGTCACAAAACAGCTTTGGCACCGTCGCATCCGGCACGTCTTCATCGACCACAACCACTTTTCCGGTGCGGTTAATGATCGCCGCCAGTTCACCCTGGTCAGGGTGATTGGTGATAAAGATCAGGCCATCCACATGGTTGCGCTCCAGCAGACTAAGGTATGCCATTTCGCGGCCCGGACGGTTTAGCGTGGCATAGAGTGACAGCGCCAAACCGCGCAGATCCGCTTCCTCTTCAACGGCGGCCACCAAAGTTGCAAAGAACGGATTGGCAATATCCGGCACCACAAGACCAATGGTGTCCGAGCGACCACGGCTGAGACGTCTTGCATGCGGATTTGGCTGATAGTTGAGCGCGACAATGGCGTCTTCAATTCGCTTGCGTGTCTCGCCGGGAAGATCAAGCGAGCCATTCAGCATGCGCGACACGGTGGTCAGTGACACGCCAGCGGCGGCGGCGACATCCTTCAATCCTGTGACCCGTTTCTTGACCATATTCACCCTGTAAAGCGGTTTAGTAAAACGCTTTACAAAGCTCACATAAGCGCGCGCTTTTTGTCAAGCAACCATAAGGCTATTTTTTAATCGACCGCGAATGCCGCATAAAATGTAAGCGGAGAAATTCCGTCTATCGCTTCGATGACCACCATTTTAGGCGGCAAAATTCGGGGCGCACATCAGACCCAAAAATTCCAGCTCTCGCTGGCCTAATTTCCTGGGCACGGCAAAATATGGAGTTATGGACGATCTACTCGGCGGAAATTGGAAGGACGCTGCACGATAATCTGCAGCGGGAAGGCTTCGATGTCCCCCGCTGCACTGTCGCCAGGCTTATGAAGTCGATGTGTCCGCAGGGAAACATTCGAGGAAAGCCGATCCGCACAACATTCTCGGCCGCATAGCTGCTAACCGTTGAAATTTGATCCACGCACCAGTTCCGGTGTGGGGAGGGCTGTTACTGGAGAGGTGAGAATGCTTCGGGGGTGAGCGGTATCGCCTCCACCGAGGAGAACCAAGCCAGATCGAAACCCGTCATATCCTCCTTGAACAGATCGCTGGCCATATAGCGATCTGTTACCTCTTTCGGATCCGCACCGTCAGGGTAATTCACGAGCGCGACAACTTTCTTCGGGTCGTCCGCCACGGTGAACACGCCGTGTGTGGTAACCCCGGTCGCTTTCAGACTTTCGATATGCTTGATCCAGATTCCCCGGTAGGCAGTAGCGGCCTCGGCGGATTTCAGGGTGTAGATGCGCATTTCAAAGATTTTCATTGCATATTCCTATTGGGTTCGTAAACGGCTAACCCTTATCCTATCCCTCGTTTCTTCCAAGGAATTCTGGCGGAAACATGAAACCTAGTAGGGATTTTTGCTTTGAAATGAGCCGTATTTCCACTTGGTCCAGATCCTGTCTGCCATCGGTCGTGACTTGAAACGATTGTTCAATTCAGCACAAGTCCTAACTCATTACATAATGAAAAGCGTGATAAAATTTACACGAAAATCAATACACGGGTGTAAATATATTATATATTCTTCACTATACTGGCTTCTTCGGCGGGATGTTTCTCAGCCGAGTCTGGAAGCTCGGCTGGGGCCGATGTCGCAACGGCGGCCAATTCCCTCCCCGTCACTTCAGATACTGTGCGCGATCGCTGATGCAGGGGCCATTATTCGTACTATGATAGCGGTCTCACCGCTCATCCTTCAATTCAGCGCACACTTGCAGGCGGTCTAAAAGCCAGACAAGGCCAGGATCTGAATTAAATCGCGGATGCCATGTTGCGTAGAGGGTGAACTGTGGGATTTCGACAGGCACCGGAAAGCTGTCGAGTTTGTCACTAAACTTCGAGAGAAACCTTGCTGGAAGCGTACACACGAGGTCGGTGGCCTCAAGTATAGCCGGTACAAGTCCGTAATACTGCACCGAAACGCAGGCTACTCGCTCGAACCCCTTCGCCACAAGAACGTCATCTACGAATCCTTTGAATCCGCCACTCGTGGATACGACAACGTGCTTTAGCTGACTGAACTCTTCGATGGTCGGCGAGCTGGTTCCCCGCGGGTGTCCTCTCCGTTGTGCCATCCGAAACTCTTCATCAATCAAAGGTGCGTGAAGATAGCCTTTCGGCACAGCTCCCCGAGAAACAAGCGCAACATCCAACTGGCCGGCTTCTAGCCATTCGGGAAGTGCAGACGGATCGGCGCTCCGAAAAGACAGGCTTAACCCCTGAAACTCGGGACGACAGACCTCCTGAACGAGCCTCACACCTAAAATTGAGCCCGCGTTGTCGTTTGTCGCAATCGAAAAAACGCGCTCTGCCTTCAACGGATCAAAAGTCGAAGGGATTCGAACGGCACTATCAATCGATTGCAAAGCCATCGCCAGGGGTTCCTGAAGAGCAAGCCCTCGGGCTGTGAGCAACATCCCCTTGCCGGTGGGTGACGGCATCAACAGTTCGTCGCCGAACAGGTCGCGCAGTCGCGCGAGCTGGGCGGACAGCGCAGGCTGGCTTAATCCAAGCCTGACAGCAGCGCGTGTGACATTTCCCTCCTCAAGGAGAACTGAGAGCGAGCTCAGCAATCCCAGGTCACGCCCTTTGATATCCATTTGTGTTATACCAATAATATAATCAATCGATTTCAATTATCACAAAATCAGGCGTTTTGTAAACGTGCGCCACAGCGGCGTTTAACCAGCGTTTTTGGGAATCGATACACATGTGCAGAACCCATCTTATCGGTAGCGTTTCGGTGAGGAAGGTCGTGGAACAATGCGGGCCTGGCTTCGCACCAGAGTTCCTCTATCCGGACTGGGAAGATGGTATCCTTGAGGCTTATCGCTCTCTCATGATACCCGGCTCTTTCGACGAAACCTCAAAACTATTTATTGCGAGCATCCATACCTGGGTGGTTAGAACTGGACATCATACAATCCTCATCGACTCCTGCGCGGGCAACAATAAGCATCGGCCTTCACTCCCAAGGTTTCACCAGCTCGATCTTCCATTTTTGCAAAGCCTTTCCGAGGCCGGAATTCGTCCTGAGGACGTTGATTTTGTGCTCTGCACCCATCTTCATGCAGATCACACAGGTTGGAACACGCGCCTCATCGATGGCCGATGGGTGCCGACCTTTCCCAACGCGAAATATGTATTCTCAAAAAAAGAGTATGAACATTGGTCGGGGCCGGCCGGTCGCGAAGGCTTCAACGCCGGCGTGTTCGAGGATAGTGTGCTTCCTGTGATCGCTCACGATCAGGCTATGATCGTGAATGAAGATGCGCAGATTACCGACCATCTTACGTTTCATCATACGCCTGGGCATAGCGTGGGCCATGTCGCCATTCGGCTAGCGGACAGACAAGAGGAAGCGTTCTTCAGCGGCGACATCATGCATCAGCGGCTTCAAGTCGTCAGGCCCGAGTGGAATAGCCGATTTTGTGAGCATGGTGAAGATGCACGGCGTTCCCGTCGATGGCTGCTCGATCGTTCTGCTGAGAACAAGGCAACTATCTTCACGGCTCACTTTTCAAATTCTTCAGCAGGAAAGGTCTCCCGTATCGGAGACGCCTACGACTGGACGTTTGTCTGAAAGAAAGGAACTGTTATGACCCAGAACCACAATGGTGAGCAGAATATTGTAATGCATGAGTTCCACGTACCAACGGGGGATGACGGCATATCTCTATATGTCCGAAATAAGCGGCGCGCCGACCTGAAGGATTTGTCCGCAGCAAACACCGTCCTGTTCGTGCATGGATCGACCTATCCGGCCTCCACGTCCTTCGACCTTCCTCTGGGAGGGGAGTCGTGGATGGAGCGTCTTGCTCGATCTGGTTACAATGTTTATCTGGTTGATCAACGGGGCTATGGGCTTTCGTCGCGACCTCCTGAGATGGATCGTCCTGCTTTCGAAATCCCGCCGGTCAATCGTACGAAGTCGGCTGTTGCCGACATGGAATTGGTCGTCAAGTTCATCCTTAAGCTTGATGATATCCCGGCCATTAATCTCATCGGATGGTCTTGGGGCACGACAGTCATGAGCTTTTTCACGTCTCGCCATAACAGCCTGGTCAACAAGCTTGTTCTACTCGCACCGCAATGGGTCAGGGATACGCCAAGTATGTCAGACACAGGCGGAGCTCTTGGGGCCTACCGGCTCGTATCCAGAGCGGATGCAAAAGAACGTTGGCTCAATGGTGTTCCGCCTGCCAAGCGCCATTTGGTATTGCCAGACGATTGGTTTGACCTTTGGGCAGACGCCACCTTTGCCACGGACCCATGGGGAAAACACCAGTCTCCCCAGATGCTTCGTGCGCCGAACGGTACGGTTCAGGACAGTCGTGAATACTGGGCCGCAGGACAGCCAATTTATAACCCAGGCGATATAAAGGTGCCTGTGCTGATTGTGCACGCCGATCTCGACCGCGATCTTCCTCTGGAAATGGCCAGAACGTTTTTCTCGCTTCTGGTGAACGCGCGCTATCGCAGATGGGTCGAAATCGGCGACGGGACGCATTCAGCCTTTATGGAAAAGTGCCGCTGGCAAATATTTGCCGCTGTGGAGGCGTTTTTAGCTGGAAAATGATGGTGGTCTCAGCCTGCGTCATCCCAATCGGTGGGCGGAAAACCGCTATAGCGTTTGTCAGGGAAAAGTGGAATCGGGTTTTCCCGAAAATACAACCGATGAACAGGGCATCGCGCAAAGCTTGGCTGCCGATCCGTCTGGTCGAAGATCTGCAAGGCTGATAGTCGCGAAGGATGTTAACGTGCCACGATTTCGGCGATCTGACCATCGTCTCTTGTTTCGCCTTTAATATCCCGTAACGACCGGCTGGCGTGCCGGTCTGGCAGGCACGTTCGTCGGCGTCCAGTCCCGCCAATGCGGCGTCGACCGTGTTGTCGGCCGACATGACCAGTTCTCAGGGTATCTGATCCAGTTGCAAGATGGAGCCATCATAGATCTCCGTTGCAACGGCGGCAGGAAGAACAACCTGAATCCGAACTTTGGTGCCGGTAACTTCCTGTTGGAGGCCGCGGCTGAACAGCATGACATAGGCCTTTGTTCCGGCAGTTGTACTTATCGGGTCAGTGATTTGTTACCTTCATGAAGTCGATAAATGCTCTTAGCGACGCAGGCATATGCGTCCGCTCCGAATAGTAAAGGTAGAAGCCAGGGAAAGGTTTACACCAAGGTTCGAGGACGCGGATAAGGTCTCCCTTCTCCAGAAAGGGTGCGACGAGATCTTCGATCAGGTAGGCGAGCCCGACCCCTTCGCACGCCGCCGCAAGCAGCAGATCCGTGTCATTGACGGTCAGCACGTTATCGACATCGACACTGATTGTACCCCCGGCGTCTGCGAACTGCCATAGATATAAGGCTCCCGTGCTTTTCCATTTGTAGGTAAGGCAGATGTGGTCGTTCAGATCGGCCGGAACCTCAGGCAGTCGCCGATCGGCGAAATATGAGGGAGACCCGACAACCGCCATTTTCAGATCGTGGGTAATGCGGACCGCGATCATGTCGCGACCAATTTGGCCGCCGATGCGGACACCGGCATCAAAGCCTTGCGCGACCACATCCGTGATGTCGTTGTCGATCACGAGGTCCAGGCGGACGCCTGGATAGGCGGATCGGAACTGCCTCAGTCTCGGCAGGATCGCGATCCGCGCTGCGACGCTCGGCAAATTGATGCGCACCACACCTTTTGGCGTTTGCTGATACGCCCCGACCGCCAGCACAGCCTCATCCATGCTGATCATCATCGGCTTGATGCGGTCGTAAAGTGCGCTGCCCGCCTCCGTAAGCCCGACACTACGGGTTGTACGGTTGAGAAGGCGTATGCCGAGGCGGCTCTCGAGAGACCGGACGGTACGGCTCAGCGCCGACGGCGACATCGCCAGCCGTTTGGCAGCTCGCCCAAATGCCCGCTCGTCGCACACCGTCACAAAGGCTTTCAACTGAGCGAATTCACTCCCGTCCATTATAGTCTCCAAACGCAATACTTCATGCCGAACTGATACCATATCCGAGCATATTCCCATCCTGCATAATAAGCCTGATGACAGCGGAAATGTCGGGCATGGGGCCGGAAGCCGCCCGTCTTTCGGAATGGAGCGAAGAGTGGCAACGATGAAGCACTGGGAAATTGATGCAATCGGCCGGCAGCACCTAAAGCTCAATGAGGTCGAAATCCCCCGACCCGGCCCGCGGGAGATTCTGGTCAGGGTCGATGCGGTCGCGTTAAACTACCGCGACAAGATGGTTATCGAGACCGGTCGCGGACTGCCTCTCGCATTCCCGTTTACCCCCGGTTCCGACATGGCCGGAGAGGTGGTGGCTCTTGGCGAGGGCGCAACTCGTTTCGGCTTGGGCACAAAAGTCATCTCCACGGCGACACCGGACTGGATCGACGGTTTGCGTGCCGGCACCGCGCGCACGCCCGCCTATCAGACGCTGGGTGGCTTTTACCCGGGCGTGCTCGCCGAGTATCTCGCCATGCCGGAGGACTGGTTCGTCTCGTCGCCGGGAACGCTCGAGCCATGGCAGGCATGCACATTTCCGGTCGCTGGTCTCACAGCCTGGTTTGCGCTTGTCGAACGGGCCGGAGTGCGGGCGGGCGATACTGTTCTCGTTCCCAGCACGGGTGGCGTCGCCCTGTTCGGATTGCAGATCGCCAAGGCCAATGGTGCCAAGGTCATTGTCTGCGGCAAGCCTGAATACGAGGCGCGCGCCAAGGCGCTCGGCGCGGATCATTTCGTCGATGCGGGGAGCAACTGGGTGGAAACCGTCTACCAGCTCACCTGCGAGCGCGGCGCGGATGTCGTTCTGGAGGTCATTGGCGGCAAACATCTCGGACAATCTGTCCAGGTCACGGCGGTCGGTGGTCATATCTGCCAGATCGGTGCGCTCGACGGCTGGGACATCCAGGCACCGGCAATGCCCCTGATGCTCAAGGACATCACGATTCATGGGATCGGAACAGGCAGCCGAAAGGCCCTGGAACGGCTCGTCCGTGCCATCGACCAAACGGGAATGACGCCGGTTGTCGATTCGCGTTATCCGCTCGCCGATCTTCCCGCAGCTCTCGACCACCTGGACAAGGGGCCATTTGGCAAGATCGTCATAGACGTTACCTGAGAAGACACCCCGATCTGGCTGACAGTCTGGAACTGCGCAGCAAACTTGGCATTATCTGGAACACCGCCGCTGACATTGCAAAGCGATCCCGCGAACACGGCTTCAAATAGCCATTCGGATGACATCGCCACTGGATCGGCAACGACATTTGTGCGGCGATGTTGCTCCTGGCGGTATCAATCCGAACAGCTAAATCGGCTCGCTCTACCTCTTTAACGTCGTCATGCCGGCAAGCCGTCCAAACAAGGTAAAATTCCCATAGCACCGATCACCGCCCGCATTCGCCAAATATATGAAGTTTACCTTTGCAGTTTATCTTCATATATGCCATTATGTATTATGGCCAATTTATCGCCCGCACCCGACCTCGCGCAGGAGATCCGCAGTGTCTTGAGCAAGCTCAAGCGCCGCCTGCGTGATCAGGCGGATATCAGCGAGCTGACGCCGACGCAGACATCGGTGCTTCTGCGTCTCGAAAGGGACGGCCCCATGACCACGTCCACCCTTGCCAGAGCCGAGGGTATGCGTTCACAGTCGATGGGGTCAGTGGTAGTGGCCCTTCAGGCGTTGGGACTGATTGAGGGGGCCGCCGATCCCAATGATGGTCGACAGACCATCCTTTCGATCAGCAAAGCCTGCCGCACATGGATCGCGGAAGGACGCGCCGCGCGGCAGGACTGGCTTTCCCGGACGATCGACGCCCGCCTCTCCGGCGAGGAGCAAGAGCATCTCATCTCCGCAGTCAAACTTCTTCAGCGCCTTGCGGACGACTGACGCCGGCTTTGCGCACTCCGAACATTCAACGAACGGCAAAGACACTCTCATGGCCATGACCATCCTTGATCCACAGACCGCACTCGTCGTCGTCGACCTCCAGAAGGGCATTGTCGGCTTGTCCGTCGCCCATCCCATCAAGCCCGTGATCGACAATGCGGTGATGCTCATCGAAGCCTTCCGCGCGCAGCATCTGCCAGTCGTGCTGGTCAATGTCGACAATGTTGCGCCCGGCCGCACGGAGCAGGGATGGCGCCACGGCGGCACTTTCCCAGCCGATTTCATCGAGTTCATTCCCGAACTCGATCAACACGCCGAGGATATCGTCGTTACAAAGCACACCTGGGGCGCATTTGCGACGACCGATCTCGATGCGCGCCTGAAAGCTCTTGGTGTAACCCAAGTCGTCGTCATCGGAGTTGCCACCGGAACAGGCGTCGAAGCGACCGCCCGTCAGGCCTATGAGCTCGGCTTCAATGTCACCCTCGCCGTCGATGCGATGACTGACACCCGCGCCGAAGCGCATGACTACAGTATCAGGAACGTCTTTCCGCGGCTCGGCGAAACAGCTACGACCAAGGATATCATCAACCTCCTCGCATCGAGGACTGTCTGATATGTCCTGGCTCCACCTCATCCCCTATTTCTTCGGTGGTGTCTTTCTCATGAATGCCGTGCCGCATCTAACGAGCGGCGCCATGGGTCGGCCGTTTCAGACGCCTTTTGCAAGCCCGCCCGGCGAAGGCCTATCTTCCTCGACCGTCAACATGCTCTGGGGCTTTGCCAATCTCGTCATCGCCTATCTTCTAATTTCGAAGGTCGGTGAATTTTCGTTGGCCAATGCCGCCGACGCCTCGGCGGTGGGATTGGGCGCTCTCCTGATCGGTCTATTTTCCGCGCGGCACTTCGGCCGCTTGCATGGCGGCAACGACCCTCAAGGCCGATAACCGGCAGGCTTGCCAAGCCCTTCCGGTCGCTCCGGCATCGTAATTGCCGTATCTCGGCGACCGGTGCGCCGACGCTGCGCGGCGTCGTGCAGCTTTGGCATGTCTATCTCCTCGCCTTCCTGATTGACGGAATCGTCGCTATGCTGGTCTCCCTCGGCCTCCTGCGCGTCAGCGATCTGCGCAGGACTGCACGCGCCCGCCGCGCCAAGGGAAGCTTTATCAGTTGATTTCCGCCCCAAATTAATCACGTTTGTCGTTACGCAATGACCGAGGCTAACATTTAATTGGTCAAACGTTTCAAATCACGACTGAAGGCAGGCAGGATCAGTAAAAAATGGAAATACGGCTCATTGCAGGGCGAAAATCAACAGCTGAGACCTCATGGAGGTTTGAGACGCATGACAAAGCACTAAGGCAATGCTTAGCTTCATAAAGATTTATGCAAATACGCAACTCGAAAAGAAGGTTGCAGTGGTAAAGTCCCGACCAACGAAAAGAGTTCATTCGCCATGATCTTGGAACTGCAGACCGTAATTCTGGAAATGATCGCCCGCGGCGAAGCTTTGCAAACAACGCTCGAGCGACTATGCCTTGAGGTGGAAGCGCTGATCCCGGGTATCGTGTGTTCCGTTTTATCGGTTGAGGGAGAATACCTTCACCCCCTTGCCGGCCCGTCACTTCCGCATTCCTATTCTGCGGCGCTCGATAATTTGGCAATCGGTCCGCTGGTGGGATCCTGTGGTGCCGCCGCATTCCAAGCAGAAGCTGTTTGCGTCACGGATATCGAGAACGACCCTCGTTGGGCAAACTTCAAGGATCTGGCTCTGCCGCTCGGCTTCAAGGCTTGCTGGTCGACGCCGATTTGCAGTGGCGACCGCGTCGTCGCGACATTTGCATTTTACTTCCGAAAATCCAGAGGGCCAAGCGACCTTGAACGGCGCATCGTCGATGCATGTACCCACCTTTGCGCCATTGCGATTGAGCGAGAGGAGCGGGTCCGTGAGCGCCACCGCTTGACGTATATCGATGCACTGACCGGGTTGCCTAACCGGGCAAAGTTCAATCAGGTTCTGTCCGAGCTAGTTGAGTACAAGGAGGGCGGCTGGGGCGTTCTTCTTGCCGATCTGGATAATTTGAAGGTTATCAACGACACCTTCGGACATGACACGGGTGACGAACTCATCCAGGTCGTCGCAACAAGAATAGCCTTGGTGGCAGGCATCGGTCGGGCGTTCAGGATCGGTGGCGACGAATTTGCAATCGTTGTTGAAAAGAACTCGGAATCTTCATTGTCAACGCTCGCGGCAAGGATCCTCGCGGTCATAAAGGCGCACGCCCATTGCAACGGCCACGTCATTATTCCCGGAGCCACGCTGGGTGGATGCCTTGCAGGCCCAGGAGACACCCCCGATCAGATTCGCCAGTGCGCCGATGTCGCGCTATACCACGCAAAAGAGCGCAGTCGGGGTCAGTTCATCGAACATAGCCCGGGGCTCGGCACGGCCTTAACGAGACGCTTCCGGGCTAGCCAAGAAGTCAGTCTTGCGCTCTCCGAACAGCGGATAAATCCCTACTACCAGTCAATCTGCAGGCTAGATTCCGACGAGGTGGTGGGGTTTGAGGCGCTGTGCCGTATGACGACCCCCTCCGGGGACGTCGTTGCTGCCGCCAACTTTCATGAGGCAACCAAAGACGCCCATGTTGCTACCGAGCTTACGCAGCGCATGCTCTTGCGTGTCGCCAGAGACATGCGTGGCTGGCTCGACAGCGGACTGCCTCTCCAGCACGTCGGTATCAATCTTACAGCTGCGGACTTTCATGCCGGCCATCTGCAGGAACGGATTTGTACAGTGTTTGCTGACGCTGGCGTGCCGTTGAAGCACGTCATCCTCGAGGTGACGGAGTCAGTTTATCTCGGCCAGCGCGATCACGTCGTTGCCGACGAAATCAAATCGCTCCGCAGCCGCGGAATGCGTGTCGCGCTTGACGACTTCGGAACAGGGTTTGCCTCGCTTACTCATCTTCTAACGGTCCCGGTCGATATCATCAAGATCGACAAATCCTTCGTCGAGAGGCTGGTTCCGGGTGACGGTGCCGTCGCCATTGTCGAGGGTTTGCTCGGCATTGCCAATAAGCTGGGCCTGCGGGTCGTGGCCGAAGGCATCGAAACTGATGTACAGCGTAATCAGCTCTTGTCGTTCGGATGCAAGCTTGGGCAGGGCTACCTGTTTTCGAGAGCTGTTGACCGGGATGCTGCTACATCCCTGCTCGCGCGCCACGGTCAGCGTGTAGAGATTGAACACCATCCGCTCAGAGCTTGACGGCGGGCTATCGAACAACCGGCAAAGGACTGGCAAGTGGTCACTCAGTTCGCCGCTGTCACCGTCTGGTGGCCCCATTACTCAGATCACCGAACCGGAGCCCGGTCCGTTACAAGGCGGTATCAAGCAGTGCGTTCCCGGAACCCCACCCTTGACATCAACGGCTTGAAGGCTGCGATAAGCGAAATCTTAGCGAAAGACGCCTGTCCGACAATTGCTACGCGTGGCCGACAAGATGGCTCGAAGCATTAGGCGCTTCTGGCAATTGGGGCTATGATCTCCTTAAAGATCACGGGAGGCGGCTTTTCAAGAGCCGGTGATTTCATGGGTTTTGCCGATCACGTCAAGGAAATCGAGCGCGTCGGGCAAGGTAGCAATACGGGCCGCGACGCTATTGTGGTGGAATCCTGGCGGCGATGCCTGGAGACCTATCAGCTCGATCCGGCGCAAGCGCGCGAGGCGGTTATCGTCTCGCAAACACGCCTGCGCGAACATCGCCAGCAGGCGGAAGATCTCGTGCATATCGCCCGCTCTGGGCTCGAGCGGCTCTACCGGCAGGTTGCCGAGCAGAATTATGTTCTTCTCCTCTCGGACCGGCAGGGCGTGACCGTCGAATTTCTCGGCGACCCCTCCTTCAACAACAACCTGCGAAAGGCCGGACTCTATCTCGGCTCGGAATGGTCTGAGCCCCGCGCTGGCACTTGCGCCGTTGGTGCCTGCCTGGCCACCGGCGAGGCTCTGACGATCCATCAGACCGACCATTTTGACATCACCCATACACCACTCTCCTGCACCGCCGCACCGATCTATGACACGCAAGGCACTTTGGCAGCGGTCCTCGATATTTCGCTCCTGAGTTCACCCATCTTGAAGACGAGCCAGAACATGGCGCGTCATCTTGTTTCCTCAACCGTGCGGCGCATTGAGCTCGCCAATCTCATGGCGAACAGTCGGCACGACCTGGTGCTGCGCTTTGCCGGCGCGCCGGAATTTCTCGATGTTGATCCGGAAGCGGCGATTTCCGTCGATGGCGCCGGACGCATCACCGGCATGACGCATGGCGGCGCGCGGCTTCTTGCTACCTCGCGTGGGATCGACTGGCGACAGCCCGAGCTTGTGCTTGGCCAGCCGGTCGCGGATTTTTTCGAGGCTGGCTTGGACGAGCTCGCTTCGCTGACACGCGCCAGCCTGCCGCAAGACCGGCGGATTGCCGTCCGCGATGGGTCGGTCCTGTTTGCCCATGCGATCGAGCCGCAACAGCGTGTGGCAGGGGTGCCGCTCGTTCGAGCTTCTCGGTCATCGCCAGCCATGAACCTGCTCGGCGGCAGTGTCGAAATCATGGACAACCTTCGCCGCAAAATCGCCAAGCTCGCACCGAGCGCACTGCCGATCCTGCTTCAAGGTGAGACCGGAACCGGCAAGGAATATCTGGCCCGCATTATCCACGAGGTGAGCGGATTGCCAGG
Organism: Agrobacterium vitis; assembly: GCF_037039395.1. NCBI lineage: Bacteria > Pseudomonadati > Pseudomonadota > Alphaproteobacteria > Hyphomicrobiales > Rhizobiaceae > Gillisella > Gillisella vitis. The sequence goes on from NZ_CP146241.1 coordinate 246,277, forward strand.
CCGCTTCGTTGCGGTCAATTGCGCAGCGATTCCTGAACAGCTGATCGAAAGCGAGTTGTTCGGCTATACGCCAGGCGCCTTCACCGGCGCCCTTGCCAAGGGACGAAAGGGGTTGGTCGAGGAAGCTGTGGGCGGAACCCTGTTCCTCGACGAAATCGGCGACATGCCATACGTCGCCCAAAGCAGGTTGCTCAGGGTTCTGGCCGAGGGCGAAGTCTTGCCGGTCGGTGGCTCGGTGGCGCGCAAGGTGGAGTTTCGTGTCGTGTCTGCCTCGCATCGGTCTTTGGCCGACATGGTCTCAACCGGCGCCTTCCGGCAGGACCTCTATTACAGGCTGAATGCGGCCGTACTCTTCCTTCCACGGCTTTGCGAGCGCGGCGACCTGCCGTGGCTCCTCGACAAGTTGCTCGAAAAACATGCTCCAGCCGACCGATCGCTCAGGCTTTCAGACACTGCCCGCCTTTTGATCCTCAATCATCGCTGGCCAGGCAATATCCGCGAGCTGGACAATACGATCGCCTTTGCCGCAGCGCTGTGCGACGATGGACTGATTGAGGTAACGGACCTTCCAGAACAATTGGCCGGCAGTGGGCAGCTGCCTGGCGATGACAGCCCTGAAGCCGAACTTCGCGCTGTGCTCGCCGCTTGCCATGGCAATATTTCCGAGGCAGCGCGTCGCCTCGGTATTGATCGTACCACCATGCATCGCCGTATGCGCAGGTTCGGCATAGACAGGCCGCATTGAACATCCGGACTGTGGCCTGCGCCACACCTGTCGCGCCACAGCTGTGGCATAGCTAAACCCGTCCTGCCTCGAAAACCGAGCAATTCCAGTCATTCTCCTGCCAGGAGCTATTGGCACGGGCATTGCTCTTCTCTTGGCATCGACAGCAGCCAAGGGAGGAAACATGCGCGCGCTCCGATTCCATGCAGCCAAGGATTTGCGACTGGACGACATTGCCGAGCCGAAGCGGCCGGGACCGGGCCAGGTTCTGGTCCGTAATCGCTTCGTCGGGATTTGCGGCACCGATCTTCACGAATACAGCTACGGCCCGATCTTCATCCCGACCGAGCCGCACCCCTTCACCGGTGCACATGGCCCGCAGGTGCTCGGCCATGAATTCGGCGGCGTCGTCGAGGCGATTGGCGCGGGCGTGACGTCTGTCGCCGTTGGCGACCGCGTCTCTATCCAGCCGCTCGTCATGCCGCGGTCCGGCGACTATTTCGCCGATCGCGGGCTTTTCCACTTAAGCACGCAGTTGGCGCTGGTGGGCTTGAGCTGGGATGGCGGCGGCATGGCCGAAGCAGCACTCGTCAACGACTACAATGTTCAGAAAATCCCAGACGAGATGTCTGATGAAGAGGCTGCCCTGGTCGAGCCGACGGCGGTTGCCGTCTATGCCTGCGATCGCGGTGGCGTAACGGCTGGCAATAGCGTGCTGGTGACTGGCGCCGGTCCCATCGGCATGCTGACGCTGCTCGCCGCGCGCGCGGCAGGCGCCACTCAGCTTTTCGTGTCTGATCTCAATGACTCCAGGCTCAAGCTTGCGAAAGAGGTTTTGCCCGATGTCATCACGATCAACCCGCAGCGCGACAATGTCGGCGATGCCGTCCGCTTGCAAACGGAAGGCAATGTCGGCTGCGATGTCGCCATCGAGTGCGTGGGCAACGAACATGCGCTGAAGGCCTGCGTCGACGCCGTGCGCAAACAGGGCGTCGTGGTCCAGACCGGGCTGCATCCGCATGAAAATCCGATCGACTGGTTCCAGGTGACATTCAAAGATCTGGAAATCAAAGGATCCTGGGCCTACCCGACACACTATTGGCCACGCGTCATCAGGCTGATTGCTTCCGGTCTGCTGCCAGCAATGAAGATCGTCACCAAGCGTGTGACACTCGACACTGCTGTCAAAAAAGGTTTCGATGTCCTGCTCGACCCGGCTGGAGCCCAACTCAAGATCCTGATCGATCTTTCAAAATAGGCGTCTCGGGCACCGCCTGTCCCGGAAGAGGAGACCGGCAGGCGGAACCCATACCGCTTCGAAGGGCGTCTGGAGGGACGCTTCATGACCCGAGACACAAGCACTCATGGAGGAGAAGACCATGCTTGATATCAGTCCAGCCACCAAGATAGACACGGCTTTGTCGAAGCTCGGCAAGGCGCTTGAAAGCGGCGACATCGATGCCGCCGTCAACTTGTTTCAGACCGATTGCTATTGGCGCGATCTGGTGACATTCACCTGGAACCTTAAGACACTCGAGGGCCACGAGCAGATCCGAGAGATGCTGAAGAGCCAGCTTGCCGCCGTCAAACCGTCGAATTTCGTGCAGGATTCGAGAGAGCCCGCCGCTGATGCTGGTGGGATCACTGACGGCTGGTTTGAGTTCGAGACGGACGTCGCGCGCGGCTACGGACATATTCGCCTGAAAGACGGGCTGATCTGGACCTTCTTGACCACCATGACCGAATTGAAGGGCCATGAAGAGCCGAAAGGCATCCGCCGCCCGATGGGCGCCGAGCATGGCCATGACCGCAACCGCATGACCTGGAAAGAAAAGCGCGAGACCGAGGCCGCGGAGCTAGGCTATTCGGTGCAACCCTATGTCGTCATCATTGGTGGCGGCCAGGGAGGCATTGCACTAGGTGCACGGCTTCGCCAGCTGGGTGTGCCGACAATCATCATAGAAAAGAACGAGCGCCCGGGCGACAGCTGGCGCAAGCGCTACAAGTCGCTCTGCCTGCACGACCCCGTCTGGTACGATCACCTGCCCTACATTCCCTTCCCGGAAAACTGGCCCGTCTTCACCCCGAAGGACAAGGTGGGCGACTGGCTGGAAATGTACACCAAGGTCATGGAGTTGAACTACTGGGGGTCCACGACCTGCAAGTCGGCGCAATTCGATGAAGCGACGGGCGAATGGACCGTCATTGTCGACCGCGCCGGTACGGAGGTCGTGCTCAAGCCAAAGCAGCTGGTGCTGGCGACGGGCATGTCTGGCAAGGCGAATGTGCCAAAATTCCCCGGTCAGGATGTGTTCAAGGGCGAACAGCAGCATTCATCGCAGCATCCGGGGCCGGACGCCTATGCCGGCAGACACGTGGTGGTGATCGGTTCCAACAATTCCGCCCATGATATCTGCGCAGCACTCTGGGAAGCCGGTGCCGATGTCACCATGCTGCAACGATCATCCACCCATATCGTCAAATCCGGTTCACTGATGGAGATCGGTCTCGGCGATCTCTATTCGGAAAGGGCGGTTCAGGGCGGCATGACCACGCGTAAGGCTGACCTGATTTTTGCGTCCCTGCCCTACCGGATCATGCATGAGTTCCAGATCCCGATTTACAACAGGATTCGTGAACAGGACGCGGATTTTTATAAGGCACTGGAAGAGGCCGGTTTCATGCTTGATTTCGGCGATGACGAGTCTGGCCTGTTCATGAAATATCTGCGACGCGGATCGGGCTATTACATCGATGTCGGCGCCTGTGATCTGGTGATTGACGGCTCGATCAAGCTGAAGTCAGGCGTGGACGTGTCGCATCTGACCGAAAATGCCGTTGTGTTGAAGGATGGCACGGAGTTGCCAGCGGATCTTGTGGTCTATGCCACCGGCTATGGCTCGATGAATGGTTGGGCAGCCGATCTCATCTCGCGCGACGTCGCTGACAAGGTCGGCAAATGCTGGGGGCTCGGCTCCGATACAACCAAGGACCCCGGTCCCTGGGAGGGCGAACAGCGCAATATGTGGAAGCCGACGCAACAGGACGCATTGTGGTTCCATGGCGGCAATCTGCACCAGTCACGGCACTATTCGCAATATCTGTCACTGCAGCTGAAAGCTCGTCAGGTCGGTATCGACACGCCCGTCTATGGCATGACCAAACCGCATCATCTGTCGTAAAGCCACAAGGGATGTGAAGCAGCGCCGGAGGCTAACCCCTATGACCGGTCCCGTAAGGCTCTGCTTCACTGAGATAAAATGGAGACCATTTGGTTTAAGTTGCGCCGCCATGAATTGCACGCGCTGCATGGTGTCGTGGCGTTGTTCATCCTCTGCTGACGGAACGTTTCCGATGGTCTTCAAAATTTGGAGGTTGATGTGATCGAGCGGGCATGGAGCGCCCTTGTCGCTGATCGTCGTTCGGACCGCTTGCCGCGAATGATGCCCTGAAGCCCATCATTCTCATGAGCCGTGCGACGGTGCAGCGAGCCATCCGCTCGCGGGCCGATAGGCGACCCACGTCCATGTACTTGGCAACGACCTGGCGTCTTCAGCTGGCATTTAGCAGCTTGCACACGATGCCGCTTTCCTTATCGTGCCCTTACTTCTTGTAGTTTTCAGCAAGGAACGCCGCAGAGAACTTGCCGCTGTCGTGGTCTTCGCGCAAGAGTTCCTTGCTACGTTCGCTCGGCAAACCATAACCGCCAGCGCCGGGTGTCTCGATGACTACCGCCATGGCAGGCGTCAGGCGAATGCGGTTTGCCTTGGAGGGCAGGCTTTCTTCGCCGCCCTCGCCGTCCAGCTTCACGAAGCGTCCGGGCAGGCCGGCCGTTCCGCCAAAAATGCCCCAGGGCCGGTTGCGGAAACGCTCACCTACGCCATTGAACTCGCAGTCATGATCAACCGGGCGGATCGTCCGGCGAATGCCGAGGCCACCGCGGAAGCGTCCTGCGCCGCCAGAATCCTCGACCAGCGCATATTCCTCGACACGCAGCGGATATTCGATCTCGATCGCCTCGACTGGAAGATTGGACGTGTTGGTGATGTTCACCTGAACGCCGTCCTTGCCATCCTTCGTCGCACGGGCGCCCATGCCGCCGCCAAGCGTCTCAAGATAGATATATTGCTTGCCGCTGCGCGGATCGACGCCGGCGAAGACGGCGCTGGTATTGGCGCCGTTGGCGGCCCCTATCGCCTGGTCGGGCAAAGCTTCGGCCAGTGCGCCGATGACGATATCGACGACGCGCTGGCAGGTATTGGCGCGCAACGCCACCGATGCCGGCGCGACACAATTCATGAACGAGCCGAGCGGCGCACGGATTTCGATTGCATCGAAAATACCTTGGTTGTTCGGCACTTCGGGATCAAGCAACGCCTTCAGCGAAAAGCAGACGGCCGATTGGGTCGCGTTGAACGTCAGGTTGAAGTTGCCGGGAACCTGTTGGTCTGTGCCTTCGAAATCGAAGATGATCTTTTCACCCGACTTGCGAATGAGGAGATTGATCCTGATGTCCTCGGTGCCTGCCCCATCGTCATCCATGACGTCGGTGAACGTGTATTCGCCATCAGGAAGCTTGGCGATGGCGGCGCGCATCCGCAGATTGGTGCGGCGGATGATGTCTTGGAACACCGCTTCCATATAGGAGGCACTATGACGCGAAATGAACTCCTGCAAACGACGCTCGCCAAGGCGAGCAGCCGCGATCTGGGCATTAAGGTCGCCCTTGCGCTCTTCGGGAAGGCGCATGTTGAGGAGCAGGATGCGCATCATATCGTCCTGCAGCACGCCCTTGCTGAACAGACGCACGATCGGGATACGCAGACCTTCCTTGTAGATCTCGTCGAGACCGCCGGACATGGAGCCGACCGCAGCGCCGCCGACATCCGCGTGATGGACGATATTGGCGACGAAACCGACAAGGCGTCCTTCGCCGAATACCGGCATGGCAAGGTTGATATCGGGCAAATGCGTGCCACCGGCAACATGCGGATCATTGCCGATAAACACGTCGCCGGGGGCGATTGTATCGCCATACTGGTCGATAATATGCGTCATCAGACCGGCCATCGACGCCAGATGGATCGGCAGCGCTTGTTCTGCCTGAACGACAAGCCGGCCCTGGGCATCGGCGATCGCGGTGGAATGGTCGTGGCGTTCCTTGATATTGGTCGAGAATGCGCTGCGCATGATCGTCAGGAAGCATTCGTCGGTAATCGACTTCAGGCCGTTCCAGCTAATTTCGAGCGCGATGGGGTCAAGGCCGATCTTATTGAGCATCGTCGATCTCCAGAATGAGGCTGAGCGCCGGGTCGACTGTCAGCGTCGCCCATGGTGGCACGACAGTCGTCGTGTCGAATTGCGTGATGATTGCAGGCCCCTGCAGGCGCACGCCAGCTTCCAGCGTGCTGCGGGGGTAGATCGGAGTGGAAACCGGCGCATGTTCGTCAAACCAGACGTCACGATATTCGGACGCCTTGGCGGGGCCGACCGGCTTTTCGGAAAGCGGCGTGATCTGGCTGAGGCGGGCAACCGCCTTCATGCGCACGTTCATAATCTCGATCGGCGCTTCCCGGTCGACATGCCCGTAGCTGCGCTGGTGCACTTCGAAGAATGCTTCTTTCAGCACCTCGATATCTGGCAACTGCGGCTCGTCGCCTGGCTGACCGAGCGTGACCGGCAGTTCGTAGTTCTGGCCGACATAGCGCATATCGAGGGTCAGCAGGCGATAAGCGCCCTCAGTACCCCGCGCCTCGATTGCGAGCCATGTCTTGGCCTGTTCGTCCAGTTGCTCGACAGCCTTTTCGATCGGTGCCAGCGAACCATCAAGCGGCGTGCGACAGGTGAAGACGAAGTTTTCCTGGAGATCCGCTTCGATCAGGCCTTCGGCGCAGAGAATGCCCGGCGTCGCCGGCACGATGATGCGCTTGATGCCCAGCGATTTCGCCACGTCGGTGGCGTGCAGGCCGCCGGCACCGCCGAAGGGCATCAACGCAAAGTCGCGCGGATCATGCCCCTTCTGGGTGGAGACGGCACGGATGGCCCGCGTCATATTGGAGGAAACGATGCCGCAAATTCCGAGCGCCGCCTTGATCACCGGAATGCCGAGCGGTTCGGCAATCGTGTTGATCGCCGCGACGGCCTTTTCCCGATCGATCATCAGACCGCCGGCAAGCGAGGCCGGAAGACGGCCGAGCACGACATTGGCGTCCGATACGGTCGGCTTGGTGCCACCCTTGCAATAGCAGGCGGGTCCCGGTACGGCACCGGCGCTTTCCGGGCCTACCTTCATCAGGCCGTCAGGACCGATATGGGCAATCGAGCCGCCACCAGCGCCAACGGTGTGGATGTCCACCATGGGAAGGCGAATGCGGAAGCCGGCAATGTCGCGGACATGAGCGATTTCGGTTTCACCGTCGCGGATCAGGCAGACGTCGGTGCTTGTGCCGCCGATGTCGAGCGTGATGATATTGCCGATCGACGATTTTCCACCGGCCGCCGCCGCGCCCACCGCACCGGCGGCCGGGCCGGACAACGCCGTGCGCACCGGAAATTCCAGCGCCCTGTCCACCGACATCAGACCGCCACTCGACTGGAAGATGCCGAACTTGGCATTCGGTGCGACTTCACTGATCGCGCCCTTCAGCCGCTCCATGTAGCGGCCGACTTCCGGCTGCAGGAAGGCATTGATCAGGGTCGTGGAAAACCGTTCGAACTCGCGAAATTCTGGCTGAACTTCGCTCGAAATCGAGACATAGACATCCGGCAGCGCAGCGCGGACGGCGGCGGCAATGCGCTGTTCGTGGATCGGGTTGAGAAAGGAGAAGAGCAGGCAGACGGCGATGCTTTCGACCTGCGGCGCAGCCTTCAGCTCGGCGATCAGCCTTGCGATTTCTTTATCGGTAAGATCGACGACGATCTCGCCCCGCGAGCCGATGCGCTCGGTTACTTCGAGGCGATTACTGCGCATGACGAGCGGCGCTGGCGCATCTTCCTGAAGGTCGTAGATCAGGGGACGAACCTGGCGCCCGATCTCGACCAGATCGCGAAAACCCTTGGTGGTGATCAGGCGAATGGCAGCGCCACGGCGCTGTAGGAGGGCATTGGTGGCAACCGTGGTTCCATGCGCGAAACGCACGATATCCTCGCCCGGAATACCCGTCTTTTGTTGCAGTTCCTTCAGACCCTCCAGAATGGCCCGTGAAGGATCATCCGGCGTCGATGGACGTTTGTGAATATGGGCCGCACCTGTCTTGAGATCACGTGCAGAAAAATCCGTGAACGTCCCACCGACGTCCACACCGATGACCCAGTCAGCCATGCTGTTCTCGCTTCCGATCCTTGAAAGCCCCGATAAGGCTACTTCGATTTCAGTATCCATAATGAATACCCAATAGCAAATGAAAGAAAGGGAAATTGGCAATTTTCATCCGGCAGAGCCGTTTCCAATCGTTCCAACGCCCCCTTCAGGTATTCAGTGTGTTGGCGCGACGGCTCCTGTCAGCCCTGCCAGAAACCGCCTGCAACGGTCCGTTTCCGGCTCGAATAGAACCTTGCTCGATGGTCCCTGCTCAACAATCTGGCCAGCTTCCATGAAGATGGTCCAGTCTGATGCATGGCGGGCAAAATCCATTTCGTGGGTAGCGATCAACATCGTCATGCCCGAATCCCGCACGTCTCGAATGACGTTCAGAACGTCCTGCACTGTTTCGGGGTCGAGCGCCGATGTCGGCTCGTCAAAGAGCATGATCTTCGGCTCCATCGCGAGAGCCCGTGCAATTGCAACGCGCTGCTGCTGCCCACCCGAAAGCTGGCGTGGGAAGCTCCCCGCCTTGTCGGCGAGACCGACGCGGGCGAGCAGTTCCAGACCTCGTCTGCGGGCACTTGCCGCATCCTGTCCGCGCACCAGTCGCGGCCCGGACGTCACATTGTCGAGCGCCGTCATGTGCGGAAAGAGATTAAAGCTCTGAAACACCATGCCGATGTCTTCGCGCTGGCGGGCAAGGACATTTTCACCGAGCTTCTTGCGCCCCGCCGCCGTCGTATTTGCGCCAATCTCCTCTTCACCGACCATGATCGTGCCTGAAGATATGGTCTCCAGCGTATTGATGCAGCGAAGAAGCGTGCTCTTTCCCGATCCGCTGGGGCCGATCAGGGCGGTCGCCTGGCCTTTTTCGACCAAGACGGAAACACTCTTCAGAGCAACGTAGTGACCGTAATTTTTGACCACGTCGCGAAGCTGCAGGAATGAGCCGGATTTATTGACTGATGTGGTCATGATCATACCGCCGCCGCTGGCGTAAATTCTTCGGCTTTCGGTGCGCCTGCATCGGCAAACCATCTGGAATTGCGCTTTTCGAATGCGTTCTGAAGCAGTGTCCAGATAGCCGTCGCGCCGAGGTAATAGATCGTTGCGACGGAAAGAGCTTCGAGCACGCGGAAGTTCGCCTGGGTAAGGTTGTCGGTCGCCCGGAAGAGTTCGGTCATCGAAATTACCGAGACCAGGGACGTGTTCTTCAACTGCCTGACGAATTCGTTTCCGAGCGGCGGAACCGCGATGCGCAGTGCCTGCGGGAAGATGATCCATCGCATAATCGTCAGCGGCCGCATGCCAATCGCCTTGGAAGCTTCCCATTGGGCAACGGGCACCGCCGAAAGTGACGAACGCACGATCTCCGCCACATAAGGGCTTTCCGACAGCATCAGGCCGATGATTGCCGCTTCCACGACCGACAGCCGGATGCCCATCTGTGGCAGGGCGCTATAAAGGAATACCAGCTGCACCAGGAGCGGCGTTGCCCGAAAGAAAGCGACATAGGCCTGGTAGAAGCCGCGTGTGAGAAAACTATCGATCCGGCCGATCAGCGCAACGACGGTTCCAAGCACGATAGCCAGAACCAGCGTCAGCAGGGTCAACCAGATCGTCGTCCACAATCCCGTCAGGATGGTCGGATGCACCAGATTATGGAAGAATACGGACCAATCCCAAACGGGCATTGTCTTTCTCCTTATGCGGCCAGCGGGAGAGACGTGACACCAGAAGCCTCAAGCACCGCCTTGAAGCGCTCGCGCAGCTCGGCGGGCGAAGCAGACAGAGGTTCGCGCGGGTCGCCGAGCGGCAGGCCCCGGATTTCCGAACCGGCCTTGGCAAGCGCGACGTAACCGTTGAGCAGCATGAAATTGAGGATAGGCCACAACCTGTCCCAGACCTTCAATGCAGCGTTCCAATCTCTGTCGACGGAAATGCGGTCGTAGAGTTCGACGCAGAGTTCCGGGACGAAGGTGGAGGCGCCGATGATCGTGCCCGTTGCGCCATGGGCAAGCACGGCGAGAAGTGCCGGGTCGGAACCGGCCAGTACGGTTGGGGCATCCGGATTGGAGAGCATGCGGATGGTGCGGGTGAAGCTCTGCGGGCTATCCTTGATATGGGACACGAGACCATCGCGCTTCAATATCACCATCTGGTCTTCCGTAATATCGAGACGGGTGATGGAGGGCGTATCGTAATAGATGATCGGGCCACCGGCGATCTTGACGATCTTGTCGAGGAACCGCTGCACATCGGCAAATTTCAGACTGTCAAAATAAGGCGTGACGACCAGCATCTGATCGACATCGAGATTACGGGCGTGCTGGGCAAGCTCCAGCGCATCGCGAACATTGTTGGAACCGACATGTGCAACGACGCCCATCTTGTCGCCAGCCGCTTCGACCGCGATTTCGTAAACACGCTTGCGTTCGGCAACCGACAAAGCGGGATGTTCGCCCGTCGAACCGCTAGCGACCACGGCATGAATGCCGGCGTCGCGCTGCGACCGGATCAACCGGCCATAGGCGGCCTCGTCGATCGCTGCACCGTCCTTGGTAAACGGTGTCAGAACCGCGCTGATAATACCCTTGAGTTCGCTTTTCATAAGCCTAACCTTGTTGCTGGAAACGTATGGACCGGCGACCAGCGGCCGTCGGCCAATCAGTCGATACCGGCCTATTTGAGAGCGGCGCTCTCAATGCCCCATTGCTTCAGGATCGCGTCGTAGGAACCGTCCGCCTTCATGGCGGTCAGGGCATCGGCAACGAGTTTCGCCAAAGCCTTGTTGCCCGGCTGGAAACCGATGCCGAGCTTTGTGGGACTGATGCCGGTCGCAACCTTCTTCAGGCTGTCGTTCTTGGCCATGTAGTAGGAAATGAGCGAGTCCGTCGCGATGAAGCCCTCGACGCTGTCGTTTTCCAGCGCGCGAATAGCGACGGGCTGCGTGTCGAAAGCCTGGATCGTTACAGCCGGTTTGCCGGCTGCGTCGCACTTGGAACTGGCTTCCTGAAGCACTTTCAACGAACCCGATCCCTGCAGGACACTGACCGAATGGCCGCAAAGCCCTTCGAGTCCTTCGATAGTCGCCGTCTTCTTGGTGACGACTGTCTGGCTCGCCTGGATGTAAGGGACCATGGTGATCACTTGCTCGCGCTCCGGCGTAATGTACATGGCAGCGCAGACCATATCGAAACGGTCGGCCTGCAGGGCCGGAATGAGACCCTTAAAATCAAGGCTGATGAATTCGGGCGTCAATCCCAGCTGCTTGGCGATGGCACCGCAGAGCGCGACATCGACGCCGGTCGGCTTCTGGTTCTCGTCATAGAAGCCCCAGGGCATCTGGGTAAGCGATGTGCCGACCTTGAGATTTTTTGGCGCGTCTTGGGCGTGAACTGCTCCCGAAAGCGCGGCACTCAAGATCAATGAGGCGGCGATTGCATGGGTTCGTTTCATGACATTCCCCTTTTCTTGTTTGGGTATCCTATTTGTATACTGAAAGATTTGTCAATCGATTGCCTGGGCTGGAAGTGAAGAAATTTCGGGTTTTCATATTCTGGAATGCTGGCTTTGCGCCTGATTGCGGCCAGCCGGAAACCGCTTCGCTTGCGACAGGCGAAGATGCGGGAAAACAGTTCTGTTGATCGATCGGATCGCTTGCGGAATATGTGCCGCAGGCTAAATCGGGTCGCCTTATCCTTCGCCTTCTCTTTCCATTGGCAACATCAGTCCGGAAGTACCCGACCGGGGTTCATTATGCTGTGAGGATCAATCAACGCCTTGATCCCCTTCATCATTTCAAGCTCGATTTCGGACTTGTAGGTTTTCATTTCCGCCACATGCAAGGCGCCGATCCCGTGCTCGGCGCTGAACGTGCCGTTCATACTTGCCGCAATGTCGTAGACCGCCTTGTAGATGTTCTTGCGCATCTGGTTCTGGTCGGGGATGGCGTCCCAGCGGGATTGTTCGAAAATGACGTTGTAATGCAGATTGCCGTCGCCGACATGGCCGACGATCGCGATATCGGCCTGCGGGAAGGCCTCGTCGATCTTTGCTTTGGCGATCTGGATGAAACGTGGGATATCCCCGATTGGCACGGCGACATCATGCGACATGCCCATGCCATATTTCTTATGGGACTCTGTGACCGAATGCCGAAGCTTCCAGATGGCGGCGCGTTGCGCCTCGTTAGCGGAGATCAGCACATCGGTGATCTGTCCGCCCTCCATCGCTTCGCCCAGGACCTCCTGGAGACGGTCGGCGATGTCGCCCCGGCCATCAGAGATTAGGTCCACCAGCAGGAACCAGCCGACATTCGGATCGTAGGGAACGCTTATATCTGGTATCATCGCCTTGACGATGCGAACCTCGCTGCCGGAAATCAGCTCCATGGCGATAATCGAGGTATCGAAAGCGGACCGCAGCGGCTCGGTAAAGGCGGTGATATCAGCGATATCCTCAAAGGAGATCAGTGCCGAGGTCAGATGGCCGAGGCTCGGAAAAACCTTCAAGGCAACCTTGGTGATGATGCCGAGCGAACCTTCCGCCCCAATAAAGAGGTGCTTCAGGTCGTAACCCGTATTGTTCTTGCGGAGCGTGCGCATGCCGTTCCAGATCCGGCCATCGGGCAGCACGACTTCCATGCCGAGCACGAGATCGCGGGTATTGCCGTAACGCAGCACGCTGGTGCCGCCAGCATTGGTCGCGACATTGCCGCCGATCTGGCAGCTTCCCTCCGCTCCGAGGCTGAGCGGGAAGAATTTGTCGACCGTGGCTGCGGCCTCCTGAATGTCGGCGAGAATACAGCCAGCTTCGGCAGTGATGGAAGCATCGAGCGGATCGACCGACAGAATGCGGTTCATCCGCGCAAGCGAAATCACGATGGAACGGCCTGAAGCATCCGGCACGGCGCCGAGGCAAGTGCTGGTATTGCCGCCCTGCGGGAAGACCGCGATCTTGTTCCTGGAGCAGATGGAAACAACATCGGAGACTTCCTGTGTGTTGCCGGGCAGAGCGACACACAATGCCTTGCCCCGCGCCCGGCCCCAGAAATCCTCCAGAAAACCCTCAGCGTCGGCTCCAGTCCTGATGTTCTTTACGCCAATCCGTTGCCCGATTTCGGCGACGATCTGCTTATCGATGTCCATTTTCCACTTCCAGTCGGCAAACCTGCCGCGCACGCATCATATCAATTGTTGATTTGGGCGTGACGGCAGCGATCCGCCGCCACGGGGCTCCATCAGAACGACGCTTCGAGGGCCTGCATTTGCGGGAGCATCTTGACCAGCTGCTCCTCGGTCTCGGCGCTGGTGCTCAAAAGCGGCAGAATAGCCTCGCCGCAAGGCCTTCCGAGAATACGAAGGGCCGCTTTGAGCGGAATCGGGTTATGCTCGGAAAAGATCAGCTTGAGAAACGGCCGGATCTTTGCGTGCAGCGCCAGAGCTTCAGCCGTTTTACTGGCCTGTCCCAGTTCGGTAATCTTGTTCCACACTTTCGGGATAATGCAGGACGACGCAAACAGGCCGCCCTTGGCGCCAGCGGCCAGATGCAGCGGATAGACATCCTCGTCGCCGGACAGGATGTCTATCTTGTCGCCAGCAGCTTCGAGAACGCGCATCTGCAGGCCGGCATCCGAATTGCAGGCCTTCATCGCCACGATGCGGGTCGTTTCGGCAAGCGCCTGAACCGTTTCCGCCGTCAGGGAAACCCCGGTGCGGTAGGGGAATTCATAGAGGACGAGATCGGTGTCAAGCGTATCGGATATCGCCTTGAAATAGTCGATGACGCCCTGCTGCGTCGGACGGACATAAAAAGGCGTGGTGACCAGAAGGCCATCGGCTCCGGCATCGAGAATGAGCTTGCCGGAATCGAAGACTTCGCCGAGGCCCGGAGCGATCAGGCCGGCAATCGTCGGAATGGCGCCGTCGACGGCCTCGACGGTCGCGCGGACCATATCGATCTTCTGCCGTTCGCTGAGCGAGATATATTCCCCGGTGCCGCCGATCGGTGCCAGACCCGTTGCGCCATTCGCGACCAGATAGCGGGCAAGCTCCTTGACCGAAGCGACGTCGACGTTTCCGTCCTTGATTGGCGTTGGCGTCGCCGTGACGATGCCGGAAAGATTCTTGATATCCATGATCTGTCTCCAAAAGTCCGGCTCTCATTAAGAGAGCGATATGCGGGTCTGCGTTTGCGGCTGGACCCGGATGAGAGTTTGTCAGGGAAAAACGGAACCCGGCTTTCCCGAAAAAACAAACGAAAACAAGAGAGTCTAGGGGCTGTCTGGTTCAATCTGGACCTGACAGTTCCTAGGTTTCGTCCTCCAGGACAACGAGATCCTCAGCGTCCCACCGCAGTTCGATGACGTCGCCGACCTTGTATCGGCTCTGAAGCGGCAGCGATGTGAGCTTCAATTTGAGAACCGTGCAGTCCGGCAGCTCGACGCTAAGCGTCGTCATGCTGCCGATGAAGGAAACGCCGACCACGCGCCCCGACGTGGTCTGTGTGGTTACCGTTGCAAGCGCCTCGCCCGCAATTGCGGTCCTGACCCGTTCGGGCCGCAACATGACCTGACAGGACTGACCGACGGCACGCTTGGTATTCGACGGCAGGGCCAGCGTGTAGCCGCTGGAAAGTTTCAGGCGACCACCGGCCTCCACCGTGCCGGTCAGCAAGTTGGACTCGCCGATGAACTGGGCCGTGAACCTGTTGACCGGGCGAAAATAGAGATCGTCCGGCGTGCCGAGCTGCACGATACCGCCATGGTTCATAAGACAAATGCGATCGGACATGTTCAGGGCTTCTTCCTGGTCATGCGTCACGTAGATGAATGTGGTGCCGATCTCACGATGCAGGGTCTTGATCTCGTCCTGCATCTGCTCGCGCAGGTTCTTGTCGAGTGCGCCGAGCGGCTCGTCCATCATGATGATCGACGGCGAATAGACGATACAGCGGGCAATGCCGACGCGCTGCTGCTGGCCACCGGAAAGCTGTTTCGGCTTGCGATGTTCGAAGCCGGCAAGGCCGACGCGCTTCAATGCATCCGCGACCTTATCCTTGATCTCTGCCTTGGAGGCGCCGCGCACCTTGAGCGGATAGGCGACGTTTTCGAAGGCGGTCATATGCGGCATCAGGGCGTAGTTCTGGAACACCATGCCGATGCCGCGCTTGCGCGGCGGCGCGTTGGTGATGTCCACGCCATTGAGGAGGATCTTTCCCGAAGTCGATGCAAAGGCACCGGAAATCAGGTTGAGAAGCGTGCTCTTGCCGGAACCGGAAGGGCCGAGCAGGGTAAGAAACTCACCCTTCTTGACCTGGAGCGTGGTGGGGTGAAGCGCGAGGAACGTACCGAATTCCTTCGAAACCCCTTGCAGTTCAATCATGTTCTGTTCGGTAGCAGTCATAATTTCTTCCTTGGCGCGGATCGGGCGTCAGCTCTGGCGCGGATCGTTGTGTTCGGCGATCGATCGCCTCAGGCCGGAATCTCGGCCTTCTTTTGAAGCATGACATTGGCGAGACACACGACGAGCGAGATGGCCGTGAGAATTGTCGACACGGCGGCAATCACCGGCGAGATTTCCCACTGAATCGCGCTGAACATCTTCACCGATAGGGTGGTCGTCGTGGGACCGGCCAGGAACCAGGAAATGACGACCTCATCGAAGGAGATGAGGAAGGCGAACAGCGCCCCTGCCCCGATCGACGGATAAAGCTGCGGCAGCACGACCGTCATCATCATCCGGAAACGTCCCGCCCCCATCAGCATCGCACCGAATTCAAGGTTCGCATCGAGCTTCTGGATGCCGGCGCTGATAATGACCAGCGCATAAGGAAGTACGA
Organism: Agrobacterium vitis; assembly: GCF_037039395.1. Classification (NCBI taxonomy): domain Bacteria; kingdom Pseudomonadati; phylum Pseudomonadota; class Alphaproteobacteria; order Hyphomicrobiales; family Rhizobiaceae; genus Gillisella; species Gillisella vitis. The sequence continues at coordinate 262,146 of NZ_CP146241.1, forward strand.
ACATCGTATGGGCAACGACGAGGCCTGCGGTGGTTCCCGTCAGCCTGAGATAGGAGAAATAGAGGTAGACGCCGAGCGCAAACACCACTGAAGGAATGACCAGCGGGCTCATGATGAGGCCGATCAGCAATTTCTTTCCGACGAAGTTGAAGCGCACGACCGCATAGGCGGCCGGTACGGCGATCACCGTCGAGATAACCGTCGTCATCAATGCAACCCGCACACTGAGGAACAGCGGCTGCATCCAGGCATCGCTCGAAAAGAAGATACGATAGAGATCGAGCGAATATTGCTTCGGTGGAAAGCTGAGTTCGTATTGCGAACCGAATGAGACCGGAATGACGATGACGCTCGGCGCAAGCAGGAACACGTAGACACACATGGCCAGAGCTGTGCCGATCCACCGATAAGCGGCCTTGCGACCGTCCCTGATATCACCACTCATGTGCCCGCTCCCTGCTGTTTGCTGCGCACAAGCATTGCCGGCACCGCGAATATGGCGACAAGAGCAAACAGGATCACACCCACCGCAGATGCGATATTCCAGTCCAGAACCTCGCGGGTATAGAAGTCGACCAGATTGGCAAGCATGATATCCTGTTTGCCACCCATGAGGGCAGGCACGATGAAGAACCCCAGCGACATCACGGCTGCGCTGAGCGCACCGGCAAGAACGCCCGGAAAACTAAGGGGAAGTGTCACCGTCAGAAAGATGCGGGCGGGTTTGGCACCCATAATCTCGGCTGCCCGGTAGAGCGCCGGATCGATCGCCAGCAGGCTGGCAAGCACGGGAAAGACCACGAGCGGCGTCAGGTAATTGGTCATGCCGACCATGACGCCGACACGGTTGAAGATCAATGGAAGCACGATCTGCGCGCCGGTCACCCAGGACAGGAAGTTGTTGACGATGCCTTCCCGGCCCAGAATGATCGTGAAGGCATAGCTCTTGACGAGAATGCTGGTCCAGAAGGGCAAAAGCACCAGGACCATCAGTGCGGCACGCCGTCGCGCCGACTGACGCGCCAGATGCAGCGCGACGACATAACCCAATACGACGCTGAGGAGACTGGCGAGGAGGGATACCTCCATGGTCGTCCGCATCGCGCGCCGGAACAGGTTGCTGCCGAGAATGCTGGAAAAGGCTTCCGTGGAGGTTCCACCGGCCGTGCTGTTGTAGAAAATGAAGATGACCGGAACCAGGGCCACCAGCAGCGAAAGGATCGCTGCCGGGGCTATGAAAGGGCCGGCACCTTTTGATGCGATAACGGTCACTGAAATGTCCTCTAGGCTTAAACCAGCGATTTGCAATCGTGACTGGAGTTAACCAAGTAGCCATTCCTTGAAGCGGCGTTCCGTCGCCTCGAGCTTCGTCGACCACCATTCGTCATTGATATAGGCGTTATTCTTGGCGTCGAGCTTGGGCAGCCATTCAAGCGATTCCGGCTTCAGCAGCGAATAGGCCTTACGGCTGATCGGGGCGCCGCCCTTCGCTTCCATGCATGAAGCCTGATATTCCGGCTTCATGGCGAAGGATAGGAATTTGAAGGCGTTTTCCTTGTTCGGTGCGCCCTTGAGAACGGCGAGATATTCGACGCCGTTGAGGTTTTGGTCGAAGGAGAAACCGAGCTTGACGCCCTGATCGCGGTTGCTCGCCTGGATACGGTTGGCATAGGTGAAGCTGAAATCCACTTCTTTGGTCTGCAGAAGCGTGACTGTCTGCGGCGTGGCTTCCACCCATTTGGCGATATGCGGCTTGATCTTTTCCAGCACCTTGAAGGCTCTGTCGATATCAAGCGGGTAAAGATCGGTCGGAGCAACGCCATCGCCGAGAAGCGCGATTTCGAGCGTTTCCATTGCACGGGTTCTCAACGTGCGGCGACCCGGAAATGCCTCGGCATTGAAATAGTCGGCAAATGTCTTCGGGTGCTTGCCGTCCGGAAAACGACCCGGATCGAAGGCGATGCCACCAGCGAACGTGAAGAAAGGGACGAGCATGTCCTTGGAGGGCAGCGTTAGGTCGGATTCGTCGAACAAGCCGGACGGCAGCTTTTCCCAGTATCCGTTCGCAGCCCCACTGGCACCCATCGAGCCGGGCGCATCGAACACGTCCCACTGAACATTGCCGGTCATGACCTGAGCCTTAACCTTGGCCATGTCGGGCGTGTCGAGAACCGTCACGTTGATGCCGGTTTCCTTCATGAACGGCTTCACGAGGCCGTCTTCCATGCCTTGGCGATAGTTTCCGCCCCAGGTCACGAGAACGAGTTCCTTCGTCGCGGCATAACTTGTGCTGACGTAAGGTGACGCTAACGCACCACCCACAGCAAGACCGGCTTTGGCGAGAAAATTACGACGGTTGATCATAGGCAAATTCATGCGACGACGAGTCATTGTGTTCCCCTTTTTTCTCTATCGTTGGATGTATTCACTGCTTGCGGCGGGGTGATTTTCACCAGCCGCGAATTGAGCACCTCTGAGCCCTTTTCTATTGCAAGACCGCCCCGACTGGACGCGCCTTCGCATTCACAGCGCAACCCGAGGCGGCGCTGGTTAATTTGCGTTCCGTCGTCAGTCTCTGACGCCGGTCCTATGGTCGGAATGCTGTCGTTTTCTACAACTCAACCGCCTGATTTCGGTGAAGCGGTCACGAAAAGGCCTGGACATTAGAAGCCTTCTTTCAGAATACTTTACGTATACCGAACGTCCTGTCAATGGGATTTGTTCGCGAATCTTTTTCAAAAAGGAGATTTATCGAGGCTGAAATCCGCGCCTATCGAGGGCGTAGAGGGCAAAAAATTACCCAAAAATTCCAATTGCTTGGAAAAGAATCGCAGCGATCGAACTGGATGAAATCCTCGCAAAGCCGGGCTCTCAAATCGTCGCAACTTCTTCGCAAGCTTCGACAAAAGCGCGAATGGCAGCAATCCTCGGGCCGGAATTGGCCCATAGGACCCCCATGTTGCGAAGCTCGCCATTTTTCATGCTATATTTCTGCAGCCGCAGCCCTTGCGGCCACGGCGGGGCCCAATCCGGAACGAGGGCCACTCCCAACCCGCGATCGACCAGCGCCGCGATGGCATCCAATGCATCCAGCTCGGCCCATTCCCGCACATTGATGGAGTGACGGCGTAGGTATCGGTCGACGATCTGTCCTCCCCATTGATTGCGGTCGTAACGAATGAAGGACTTTTCGGTCAATGTCCGATGAGGATCATCGACCTCCATTCCTTCAGGGGTAAGAAGGAGCAGCGGTTCGCGCCGGATCGTGGACCAGCCGAAGGCTTTGGGAATGGGAAATTGCGGCTCGATGATGAGGGCGGCATCCAGTTCTCCCGACAGCACCGCATGGTAAAGGTTCACCGACGAACCTGGCAGGAGAAAATAGTCAATTTGTCGGAACCGCTCGCTGAGGCTTGCCGTGATCTGCGGAATGAGACCGGTCATGGCCGTGGCCGTCGCACCCAGGCGCAACTGGCCGCTGGGCAAATCTCCTGCCGCGATCGCCCGCAGATCCCGAGCGGCCCGCACCAGCGCCGGCCCATGGCGCTGCACGGCAAGCCCGGCGGCAGTAGGCCGAACGGTCCGCCCGACCCGTGAAACCAGATCCTGCCCGAGTTCCGCTTCCAGCGCCCTTATGCGCTGAGCGACAGCTGCGGATGTCATGTTAAGACGCCGCGCCGTCTCAGCAAAGGACCCGCATTCGGCGACGATGAGGAAGCTTTCGAGGAATTTTGTATCCATAAGATAGATTTTCTATCTTTTGAAGAAACTAGCAAGCGTATTTTATTGCTTTAAAATTCAGGTAGCGTTGAGTTGTGTGGCTTTGTGCCGCGAAAGGAGTTTCAATGACTATATATGCCAAGTTCGAGCGCATGGGCACCGATGCCGCGCCGGGCCAGGAAGTCCGCCAGCAGGTAGGTGATATCCAGTCGCTTCTGCGCGGGGAAAAAATCGACGGGCGCCAGGTCGATTTCTCTCACGGCGATGTCGATGCCTTCACGCCGACGCCGGGTTCGTTCGAAGTATTCAGTGCTGGTGTCGAAGCAGGCGGCAAGCAGGCCTATACGGAATATCGCGGCGATATCTCCATTCGTGAGCAGCTCGCACCCGCTATTGCAGGCTTCACCGGCGCTCCGGTCGATGCCGCCGATGGCATGATCCTTACTCCGGGCACGCAGGGCGCGCTTTTCCTCGCCGTCGCCTCTACTGTCGCGAATGGCGACAAGGTTGCCATCGTCCAGCCTGACTATTTCGCCAACCGCAAGCTGGTGGAATTCTGCGACGGCCAGATGCTGCCCATCCAGATGGATTATCTGAATGTCGAAGGCCGTGCCGGTCTGGATGTCGGCCAGCTGGAAGACGCTTTCAAGGCGGGCGCCAAGGTTTTCCTGTTCTCCAACCCGAACAACCCGACAGGCGTCGTTTATTCCCGCGAAGAGATCAAGGCGATCGCCGCGTTGGCAGGCCGCTATGGCGCGACCGTTATCGTCGACCAGCTTTACGCGCGACTACTCTATTCCGGCGTCGATTATTCGCATCTGCGCGCGGAAGCTATCGACGCGGAAAATGTCATCACCATCATGGGTCCGTCCAAAACTGAATCGTTGAGCGGTTACCGCCTCGGAGTAGCTTTCGGTTCGAAGGCGATCATCACGCGGATGGAAAAGCTTCAGGCAATCGTTTCCTTGCGCGCCGGCGGTTACAGCCAGGCCGTTTTCCGCACATGGTTCAATGAGCCGGCCGGATGGATGGACCAGCGCGTGCGTGAGCACGAGGCCATCCGTGACGACCTTCTTAAGGTCTTCCGCTCCGGCGAAGGCATCAAGGTTCGCACGACGGAAGCCGGCAGCTACATCTTCCCGCAACTGCCCAGGCTTTCCGTCAGCGGCAAGGATTTCGTCCGCATCCTGCGCCTGCAGGCCAGCGTCATCGTGACGCCCGGTACGGAATTCAGCCCCTATTGCGACGCAAGCGTCCGCCTGAATTTTTCGCAGAACCACGCGGCGGCCATTGCTGCAGCGGAACGCCTCGTCACGCTTGCCGACCGTTATCGTGCATGACACAGGACCGGAGCACAACAGATGGTCTGCCGATTCCGCAGGGGCTTTACGTTCCTGCGGTTCGCTGCGGACACATGATCTTCACGGCTGGAATGACGCCGCGCCAAAACGGCATATTGCAATTCCAGGGGATCATAGAAGCCAATGCCGATCCGGCAACCCATGCCGAAGCGGTGATCCTGTCCTGCAGCAACGCACTTGCGGCAGCCGAAGCGCAGCTGGTCGCAGGTGAAAAGCTTGCGGCAATCGTGAGCCTCACGGTTTATATCGCCACCGTGCCTGGCTTCATGGCACATTCGAAGCTTGCCGATTATGCCTCGCAATTCCTCAAGGATCGCCTCGGCGAAGCCGCAATCGGTTGCCGCGCCGCCATCGGTGTGGCGTCCTTGCCCGGCAATGCGCCGGTCGAAATCCAGCTGATCGCCTCCGTCTAAAATCTCCGCCCCCAGAAAACCCGGCCAAACGCCTCTTGCGAGATGATTGGCCGGGTTTCGTTCATCTCGATTTTCAGCCCATGCGCTCCGAAGCGAAGGAGCCCGGCGATGCTGGGAATACGATCGTGCGATTGCCGTTGAGGAAAACGCGGCGGTGGATATGGGCATGGATTGCTCTTGCCAGCACCTGGCTTTCGACATCGCGCCCGAGCGAAACGTAGTCGTCAGGGCTCTGCGCGTGGGTGACGCGGATCGTGTCCTGCTCGATGATCGGGCCTTCATCGAGATCAGCCGTGACATAGTGCGAAGTCGCGCCGATCAGTTTCACACCGCGCTCATAGGCCTGCTTATACGGGTTGGCGCCCTTGAAGCTTGGCAGGAAAGAGTGGTGGATGTTGATGATGCGGCCCGACATCTTGCGGCACATCTCGTCCGACAGAACCTGCATGTAGCGTGCCAGCACGACCAGATCGGCATCCGTCTCATTGATGATTGCCAGTTGGCGAGCCTCGGCTTCCCCCTTGTTGGCCTTGGTGACATTGACGTAGTGAAAAGGAATGTCGTGGTTCACCACGACCTTCTGGTATTCTATATGGTTGGAGATCACCGCGACGATATCGATCGGCAGCGCGCCGATCCGCCAGCGATAGAGCAGATCGTTGAGGCAATGGCCGAAACGAGACACCATGATCACTACCTTCATCTTTTCGGTCTCGTCATGGAAGGCATAGGTCATGCCGAATAGTTTTGCGGGTTCGACAAATCCCTCGTGCAATGTCGCGACATCCGCTCCGGTTTCCGAGCGGAAACTGATCCGCATGAAGAAATTGCCGGTCTCGCTGTCGTCAAACTGCGAACTGTCGGTAATGTTGCATCCGCTCTGCGCCAGATAGGTCGTGATTGCCGCAACGATGCCCCGTTTCGAAGGGCAGGTGACTGTCAAGAAAAACTGGTTCATCGGAACTCCTGGGGGATGGGCGGGCACCAGCCGGATACGGCTGAGCCATGTCTGGGTCAGGCAGTGAGGACTGACGGTTCGGGAAGACCCTTGGCGCGACAGCATGCCGTCAGTGTATTGACCAGAAGGCAGGCGATTGTCATCGGCCCGACGCCGCCGGGTACTGGCGTGATGGCACCGGCTACCTGCGAGGCGCTGCCGAAATCGACGTCGCCGACGAGTGTCCTTTTCCCGTCGCGTTCGATGCGGTTGATGCCGACATCAATGACGGTCGCGCTCGGCTTGATCCAATCGCCCGTGACGATTTCCGGCCGGCCGATGGCAACGACGACTATATCGGCTGCGCGAACAGTGCTTTCGAGATCACGACTGCGGCTATGGGCAATGGTCACAGTGCAATTGTCGCGCAGGAGAAGTTGTGCCATCGGCTTGCCGACGATATTGGAGCGGCCAAGCACGACTGCGTTCATTCCCTCGAGCTTGCCGTACTGATGGCGAAGCAGCATCAGACAGCCGAGCGGCGTGCACGGCACCATCGCCTTCTGCCCCGTTCCCAAAAGTCCGACATTGGAAATGTGGAACCCGTCGACATCCTTTGCCGGATCGATGGCGTTTAAGATCTTGTTGCTGTCTATGTGTTTTGGCAGCGGCAACTGGACGAGAATTCCGTGGACGGACGGATCGTCATTTAGCCTTGCGATCAGATCGAGCAGGTCCCGTTCGGACGTAGCCTCATCCAGCTTGTGCTCGAAGCTCGCCATGCCTGCCTCACGCGTCTGCGTTCCCTTGTTGCGAACATAGACTTCTGAAGCCGGGTCTGAGCCGACGAGAACCACGGCAAGACCGGGAGTGATACCGTAATCGGACTTAAGTGTCGCGACATGTAGGGCCACGTCTCGGCGCACAGTTTTGGCAAAGGCTTTTCCGTCGATTTTCGTAGCAACCATCCGCATTCAGTCCTTCATTTGCCCTCATTGAATCGCATGCGGGTCTTGCGGCCCGCCCCCGTGCCAACCCCTATTGGCGTTACCGATCGACAAATGCCGTTGTCAGCCCGCCATGCGCAACGCCGAGACTTGAAAACCAACGGCAAGCTCCTCGGCTGTCTCGGTCAGCACATCCAGAGCGAATTTCGCCGAGGCGATGTCGAGGAAAATGTCGTAGGAAACCGCGCCGAAGCGATTCAGACGGGCCACTACGACATCCATATGGAGCGCACGGGTCTGGGCAATCTCATTCGCTTCCAGACTTTTCGGGCCGAGATCGGCCATGGAGATGCGCCGCATCAGGGCCGGAGCGTCGGGGCCGGAGACCACGAACCATGCCCAGCTTTCGTCGCGATAGGCGTCATATCCCTTCGCCGGCAGCGTGCTTTCGTCCCAGGCCTGACGCAATTCGCGCAGTCTCTGTCCTCCGTCCCCAACAGGGGCGGTCAGCAGAACCTCCTGCTGGCCGAGCCGCATCACAGTCGTACCGCAAGGCGAAATTGCCGATGTGTTGACCGCGGGCGGTATGGTCAGCCCCTGAGCCGCAACCCAGTCGATGGTTCCGGGTCCGCGAAGACCGAAACGTTCGGTCGGGGTGCATTCGACAACCACATTCTCCTGAGCACCGGGCACGTTTGCACGGCGGGAGACGCGGCTTCCCAGAAGATCGCTGCGAAGCGACAGGTCGACCCGCGAAGAATTGACGACAGTATTGGTCTGTCCGCTCGTGGTCATGTCACATCTCCTGCCGTTTGCTTTCAGGGTCGTAGAATGGCACCTTTACCGCCTTGGCCTGGATGTCCTTGCCAGCAAAGCTTCTGATATTCAGGCTCGATCCCGGCGGGATGTCACGCGGATCCACATAGGCGAGACCCACCCACTTTGCGAGCGTCGGCGAGTAGCAGGCCGAGGTGACGAAGCCTGCGGGACGGCCATCGCGGAAGACGAGATTGGATTCCGCGAGATGCTTGCCGGCCTCGCCCGAGATTTCAAAACCGCAGAGCTTGCGCTTGGTTTCCAGCTTGGCGCGGGCTTCGACCCCGGTCTTGCCGACATAACGCGCCTTGGTCTTGGAAATTGCCCATTCCATCGACAGTTCTTCCGGCGTCGAGAGCGCGTCCGTATCCTGGCCAATGATGATATGGCCCTTTTCCAGGCGCAGGATGCGCGAGGCTTCGAGACCATAGGGGCGCAGGCCGTGGGGAGCGCCGACTTCCAGCAGTTTGCGCCACAGGGCCGCGCCGTAGGACTGTGGCACATGCAGTTCGTAGCTGAGTTCACCGGTAAAGCCGATACGCATGATGCGTACCGGGCATCCGCCGATGACCCCAACGCGGCCGTTCAGATAAGGGAAACCTCCAGGTGACAGATCGATATCGCCGCCGAGCGCTTCAAGAACTTGCCGGGCCGAAGGCCCGGTGACGTTGATCGCGGCAAAGGCTGCGGTGATATTCTGAATATCGACCTGCATGCCCCACTTGGTGTTGAGGAACATCATTTCGGTAAAGACCCGTGCGACCGCCCCGGTCGTTGCCGTCACGTAAAACTCGTTTTCCGAGAGACGGAAGGCCACTCCGTCGTCGATCACCGAGCCCATGTCGTTCAGCATCAGGCAGTAACGCACACGTCCGATTGGCTGCTTTGCATGCGCCATGGTGTAGATACGGTCCAGGAACGCAGCCGCATCAGGCCCACGGATCGCAAGCTTGCCAAGCGTCGACACGTCCAGCATGCCGACCTTGGTGCGCACGAGCGCAACCTCATCGACGATTGCGCGGCTGGCATCGCCCTTGCCGCCGTAGTGGAACGGGCGCCACCACGCACCGACGGGAGTAAGCTTTGCTCCGCCGGCAACATGTTCGTCATGGATCGCCGTATGACGGTAGAGAACATGGTTCGGGCCTGCGAGAAGGCCAAGCTTTTCCGGGCCGAAGGGCGGGCGGGAGGTGGTGATGCCGACCTGGGCGACGCTGCGGGCCGTCGAGCCTGCCACAATACGCGCCGTTGCCAAAGCGGAATGCCGTCCCTGCGACGGGCCCATGCCGACCGTGGAATAACGCTTGACCAGCTCAAGTTCGCTATAACCGTCGGCGACCGCGTTCTTGATGTCCTTGACCTGCAGGTCCTCATCGAAATCCACAAAATCCCGGCCCTTCGGATGCGCGCAAAGCTCCTGCGCATAATTCATCTGGGCGGCTTCGAGATCCTCGATCGCATCTGGCACGGTAGCCTCATGGCCGAGCGCCTTTGCAGCCGCAGCGCCAGCGATCTCACCGCTGCGCAGCACAGATTTCAGCGAAAACACTCCGGCAACGGAGCCTGCCAGATGAAAATCCTGCGGCAGGTTGCTCAGGGTGAACTGACGGCTCGCATCGTCGTAACCGAGCTTGGCACCGGCATTGAGCGGCAGCTGATAACAGGGCGTATAACCGGTCGCCACGACCATATGGTCGCAGGCGAGCGTCTTTTCGCCATGTTGCTGCGTGCTATAGGTGACGGCGCGAATGTGGCGGTTACCCCTGATGCCGATCGCCGTGATGACGTTTGCATTGCGGATGACCGGCACACCTTTCTGGGAGAGCAACTGCGCCAGCGCTTCAAAGACAGCGCCACCGGCCGGCGTCAGCACGGCAGCAACCTTGACACCCGCTTCGACGAGATCGAGCGCAGTCAGATAACCATCGCGATTGCCAGCGAAAACCACCGCCTGCTTGCCCGGGCGAACGCCATAATGGCGCAGAAGACGCTGTGCTGCCGACGACAGAATGACGCCGGGCAGATCGTTGTTGCGGAATACGAGCGGCTGTTCATGCGAGCCGGATGCAACGACGACCTGCTTGGCGCGGACCCGGTAAAGCCGGTTTTCCTGGAGCACGGGAATGAAGTTGTCGGCAAACCAGCCGTTACAAGTCGCGCCCATCATGACCTGGATATTCGGCAGGGCGGCGGCCTGCTTGCGAAGCATCTGCAAGACGGTGTTGGCTTCCCCCATCTCGACATCGAAACGAGCGTAGGTCAGCGCTCCACCGGTTTCCGGGTTGAGATCGACGACAAGCACCTGCGCGCCCGCTTCGCCCGCCTTGATTGCTGCCGACAGACCGGCAGGACCGGCACCGACGACCAGAACATCCACATGCAGGTTTTCACGGATATAATGGCCATGCTCAGCCTTGATATCGACCTTGCCGAGACCCGCGGACTTGCGGATAATCGGCTCCCAGAACTTCAGCCAGCTGTTCTTTCCCGGACCGAAAAACGCGCGATAATAGAATCCGACCGGCATGAACCGGCCGAACTTGTCGAGGATCGAATTGCGATCGTTTTCGGCGGTGCCGCTGACATTCTGGGCTGTCACAGCCAGAGTGTCGGAAATCGGACGCAAATCGGCGCGGACGTTCGGTTCGTCAGGCAGTTGGACGAGCGTGTTTGCGTCCTGGCCTGCCATGGTCAGGATACCGCGCGGGCGGTGATACTTGAACGAGCGGGAGAGGATCCAGCGGTCGGCGCCCGCCATGGCGGATGCAATGCAGTCGCCGGCAAACCCTTCGACGGCCTGGCCATCGAAGCTGAAGCCGATCTTGCAGGTGCGATCGATACGCGAACCCCAAGGGGATGGAAGCCGTTCGGTCATGTCAGGCAGGCTTTCGATTGGGAAGGTAGGTCGCGATGATCTGGTCGGAGACGGTGTGGCGCTCCGCAATCAGGATCGTGTTGGACGGCGTATGCCGCCACCATTCCTTGAGCACGCCAAGCGGATTCTCCACATAGAAAAGCGACTCGATCAGTTGGTGAGGATTTTCCGCGTCGGCGGCGCGAACGGGGCCGAGATACTGAAATTCGGTGATATTGCGAGGCCCGTTCACCGGGCAGGTCAGGAGTTTCATGAGGGCCTCATCAATGGCTGGCGGCTGTCGCGCCCATTTCGTTCAAAAGAGCAAAGTTGTCGAAACGGCGCATGTCGAAAGGCGCCAGGATATCCGGCACGCGACCGGTGGCGATGGTTTCCGCCATCCGCTTGCCGGCAACCGGTGTCGCCTTGAAGCCCCAGGTGCCCCATCCGCAATCGAGCCAGTAGTTCGTAAGCGGTGATGCACCCATGATCGGGCTGTAATCGGGCGTCATGTCGGTGATGCCGGCCCACTGGCGCAGAAGTTTAACCTTGTGCAGGAACGGAAAGAGGTGCAGCGCGCCTTCGGCAAGTCGCTCCTTCTGGTCGAGCGTCGAGCGGGTGGAGGCAAGCTGATAGGGGTCCGAGCCGCCGCCGATGACGATTTCGCCGCGCGAGGACTGGACCAGATAGGTGTGCAGGTTCGCGGAAGAGACCAGCGTATTCAGGAAAGGCTTCAGGGGCTGAGTTACCATGGCCTGCAGCGGGAAGCAGCGGATAGGCAGCTTGATGCCCGCCAGTTCCGCGACTTGACCATTGAGGCCACCTACAGCCTGCAAAACCTGACCTGCAGCAATTGTGCCGCGGTTGGTTTGGATTTCCGTAACGCGATCTCCGGTCTTTCCGAAGCTTAGAACCTCCGTGCGCTGATGGATTTCCACGCCGCGGGCAGCCGCATGTTTTGCATACCCCCAAGCGACAGCATCGTGACGGGCCGTCCCTCCATCGGCATGCCATAGGCCACCGAGGACTTCGTGCTGGCCGCCGATATCGAGATTGAGATGTGGGCACAGTTCGCGCACGGTCTGGACATCGACCACCTCGATTTTCACACCCATATACTTGCCTATCTCGGCGCGCAGATAAAAGCTGCGCAGCGTCGCTTCGGAATGGGCGAGCGTCAACTGACCGCGCTGCGAGAACATGATGTTGAAGCCGAGATCCTCCGACAAGGTCTCGTAGAGTTCAACGCCTTCCTTGTAGAATCGGACCGATTCCGGCGTCATGTAGTTCGAGCGGATGGTCGTCGTATTGCGCGCCGTATTGCCGCCAGCGAGATAGCCTTTTTCCAGAACGGCGACATTGGTGATGCCGTGAACATTGGAAAGGTAATAGGCCGCGGCCAGGCCGTGCCCACCACCGCCGATGATGACCACATCATAGGCGCGTTTCAGATCCGGTGTTTTCGGAATATCGCCATACGGAATGTGCCGGGAGCGGAGACCATATTTCAACAGGGAGAAAGGCATTGTTTTCCTGCGCCTTGATGTGGCTTTGATGCCAGACAGAATGGCCTCTGATCAGCGAGATACAAGAAATCGTTCTTTACCCAGTGACCCCGTTTTCGTAATGCAGAGGAAACTCAAATGGGATCATCCATGCGCAATCTCCCCCATCTCGATTACCTTCAGGCCTTTGAGGCCGCAGCGAGACACCTGAGCTTCACCCGCGCTGCGGAGGAACTGAACTGCACCCAGGCTGCCATCAGCCAGCGCGTGCGCGCATTGGAGCGCTTTTTCGCGCGTCCGCTTTTCCACCGGCGCAGCAACGGGCTGGAACTGACCGAGGTCGGCGCCGCTTATCTGCCGGGCGTCACGGAAGCGCTGGATAGAGCGGAAATGGCAACCCAGGGCCTTCTGGGTGCCCGTACGCATACCAGTTTAACCGTTTCTGCGCCGCTGAGTTTTGTGGCGCTGTGGCTTGCCCGCAATCTCCATGGATTTTCCGTCGCCCAACCACATCTGGAGGTTCGCCTCAACAGCACGATCTGGACGGATCCCAACGTGGAACTCGCGGACCTGAGCATATTGGCACTGAGCGTGGAGAACCCGCCCGCCGGGTCCATCCGTCTGGGCAGCGAGTATCTGACACTGCTTTGCGATCCCCGCACGGCAGAACGCGCGACGAAGAAACCGACCGCCGACTGGGCAAATTCGTCGCGGCTCATCCACGTTCAAGGACGCATGCAGCTTCTGGATCTCTGGGCGCAGAAGGAAAAACTTGAACTTGCCCCGCAACAGGCGCCCTTCAGAGTCGACAATGCCGCAACGGCACTGGAAATCTGCGCAAGCGGCGGTGGAATTACTGCCGCGATGTCTTCCTACACCACGGCCTACCTGGCATCCGGGCGTCTCGTTGCACCATTCGGTGCAGGCGAGATTCTTCCCGTTGCCCTGCATGTGGTTCCCAACCAGCAGCGCCGCATGACACGGGCAGCCTCAGCCTTCATCGAATGGTTGTCAGGGCAGGTTCCATTCGCCGGCGAGATTTAGTTCGTCGCCAAGCACCGGCGAACTTGCAAAAAGAATACGCTTGATGCGCTGCTTCGTCAGATTGTGGTGAAGCGTCGCATATTCATCCGCCTTTTCCGCATCGCGCGCCACGATCGCATCATAGATGAGGTCGTGTTGGCGCACCGTCTCGTCCAGATGCTTGCGGATATCGTTTTCGTCATCGTTGGCATTGTCGGCAAAACAGGCGCGCGCGATGCGGATCGAGCCGATCAGCGTATGTTCGTAGAAGGCGGCGAAGTGCCGGTTGTCGGCGGCTTTTGCGATGGCCATGTGGAAGGCGAAATTGGTTTCCGACCGACCGACCCCCTCGCCCGAAGCGACTTCCTTCTTGAAAAGGTCCATCTGCTCGGCGATTTTCTTGAGGTCTTCATCCGTGCGGTTCTGCGCGGCAAGCCGATGGATGACACGGCTGGCGACAAGCAGCGCATCATAGAGCTTGGGGAGATCGTCGAAATCGAGTGGCGCGACCTTCGCTGAGCGGCCCTCGCGGACCACCAGCCCGTCGGCGATGAGCTGGATGATCGCCTCGCGAACCGGCGTGCGCGACACGGAAAGAGATTCGGCAAGTGCTGCTTCGTCGAGGCTTCGCCCAGGGCGCAGTTCCAGCCGCAATATGGCCTCGCGCAGCTCCCGCGCTACTTTCCACGCATCTCTTTCGCTCATGTTTCCGCTTTCAAATAGACTGACAAAGCAATGCCTTATCGCAAATGTGGTATTACAAAGAATTTTACAAGGCAAGCGACTGGCAGGACAACATTGTATCCGACCGCCCAAGCGCAATCTATGCAATCATATGATTAGCGGATCAGAACCCCAGAGGCCATGAAGCCTCCGTCAATATTGAGGATATGGCCGTTGATATAGGCGGCCTCCGGCGAGGCGAGGAACTGGATCGCGGCTGCGACTTCCTCGGGCTTGGCATACCGCTTGGCGGGAATTTGTGCATCCCAGATGGCCCGGTCCTTCGGTCCGTGGACTTGCAGGATCATCGGCGTATCGACCGGGGTTGGCGCCACCGCATTCGCGGTCACGCCCTTGTCCCCGAGTTCCGCGGCAAGAAGACGTGTCAGCATGTCAACGGCGCCCTTGCTACAGGAATACGCACCGCGCCCGGTATTAGCGATCTGGCCGTTCACCGAACTGACGGTTATGATGCGCCCTGCCCGTTTCGCCACCATCTGCCTTCCAGCAAACTGGCAGCAATTAAAGGTGCCGGTGAGATTGACGGACAGAATGCGCTCCCAATCCTGCGGGTCGAAATCGAGGATAAGACCGGTCTTGACGATCGCCGCGCTGGTTATGAGGATGTCAGTTCCACCGATCTTTGCAATCTCGTTGAAGGCCGCTTCGACTGCGTCACGATCGGCGACATCGACTGCGACGCTACTGACGTCACCCGCCTCGGAAAGCCGCGCCATGGCCTTGGCCAGAGCCTCTTCGGACCGATCCATGATGATGACTTTTGCACCGGAGCGCGCAAAAGCATATGCCGTCGATTCACCAATGCCTCCGGCGCCACCGGTTACCACCACTATCCTGTCGCTAAAGTCGTACATGTGATCAAACCCTGCCATCGTGAAAGTTTCCGTATACAAATTGGATACCTTGCCGATGTCAAGCATCGTCTTTGTCATCGCAGCACACCACGGTACGCAAAGACGGCCAGAGCGCCCTGCCCAAGTACACAGATTACCCAGAGAGCGCTCTCGATGTGAGCTTTGAAGAGGTTGTCATTCCGAGCGGATTTAGGAGACTGGCGTTACCACACCCTATACCAAGTCTCTGACATGCTCACGCATCCTCGACTTGAAGACATTGAAAATATCTCAAATGCATCAGATGCTTGAGATATTTTCAAAAGGAATACGAAGAGTCATTTTTAATGAATCTTCCTATTAGTTTTCCAGGAACGCTCCGAATGAACATTCTGTTGGTTGTCACGCAGAACCGAGCGAGTTATCCGCACCCCCGTCATTGGGGAGTTTGTAAAAGCCAGACCACATGACGCGGCGATCCACCACGACTGGCTTGGAAAAATCAGGAAATTAAGGTCTCGGGAAATGAAGGCGACGTCTATGGGGCGACGTCGCCTTCATGCTTGGGGCCGGAGGGGGAGCTGTGCCCCATTGGTGAATACCGTGGGAGAGCCCATATTGCGGCGGCTAGGCCAAGCGTTTTTCGGTTGTCGGATCAAATAGATGAAGATCACTGGCTTGGACGTCAATTCCAATCGACTGACCTTCTTGAACGCGCGTTGATGCCGCCGCGGCCACATTGATCTCATTATTGGCGGTGCGTATCGTGATCAATCTGGTTTCGCCGTGAAACTCATTGCGCTCGACGGTGCCACGCACCGCGCCACCCTCTTGGTTCAACCGAATAGCACCTGGGCGTATGCCGACAGTGACAGGCCCTGGTTTCACGGCAAACGGAGTTACAAGCTTTATCGAGGAATCGGCGAGCACGCCGTCATCAGCGTGCAGTTTGAGAAAATTCATGTTTGGCGTACCGATGAAACCGGCGGCGAACAGGGTTGCCGGTGTCTGGTAGATTTCCTCCGGTGTGCCCATCTGCTCTATCCGCCCTTCCTTCATGAGAACGATGCGATCAGCCAAGGTCATGGCCTCGAGCTGATCGTGTGTCACGTAGATGCTGGTCGTGCGCAGGTCGCGATGCAGCCGGGCGATTTCGACGCGCAGACTGCCTCGCAGCTTGGCGTCGAGGTTCGAGAGAGGTTCATCGAACAGGAAGACTTCCGGGGTCTTTATCATCGCGCGAGCTATGGCGACGCGCTGCTGCTGGCCGCCCGAAAGTTCTGTTGGCTTGCGCGATAGATAGACACCGAGACCGAGTGCATCCACCACGGGAGCCAGCCGTTCGTTGATGGCCGTCGTTGCCACCCCGGCGCGTTCCAGGCCAAAGACGATATTCTCCCGAACGGTCATGTGGGGATAGAGCGCATAGTTCTGAAAGACCATGGCGATGCCGCGATCACCAGGGTCCCGATCATTCATGCGGGCGCCGCCGATAAGCAGGTCACCGCCAGAAATTTCCTCAAGGCCGGCGATCATTCGCAGCATTGTTGATTTCCCGCAGCCCGACGGCCCCAGAAAAACAACGAATTCGTGGTCCTTCACCTCAAGACTAAAATCGCGCATCACTTCAAGCGCGCCGTATATTTTACGGATGGAGCGGCATTCGACGGTCGCCATCAATCATTCTCCTCGGCTAGAGTGTTTCCAGGAAAAGTGGGAACCGGTTTTCCGTCCGGAAACACGTAAAAACAAAAGCTTGGAACAGGTGCGGTGAACCTGGGTTCATCGGACCTGTTCCAAAACAATTTGCAGTTTGACGTCTTCTGGATGGCCCTCGGCAGCCCGCTCAAAAGCAGCGATCGAATTGTCGAAGCTGTAGGTCTTCGAAACCAAGGGCATAAGATCGACCTTGCCGGCTGCAATGAGTGCCAAGGCGCGATCAAAAACGTTGGCATAGCGAAAGACTGTTTCGATACGGCATTCGCGCGAGCAAGCAGCAGCGATATCGAATGCAACAGGCTCAGGCGGCAGACCGACAAGCACGACGGTTCCACCAGGCCGAACGATCTTGAACAGATCCCGCACGGCGGCGGGTGCGCCGGAGCATTCGAAAACGATGTCGGCACCCCAGCCATCCGTTGCGGACTCGACCGCGCCGACAATGTCGGTTTGGCGCAGGTTGACCCCGGTAATGCCGTCATAGGTTTCGGCAAGCTTCAGTTTCGTCTCAGAGAGATCAGAGATCAGCACCCGAGAACAACCGCCAGCAAGAGCCGCAAGCGCAACCATGATACCGATCGTGCCACAGCCCGTGACGACGGCCGTATCGCCTGGCGTGATGCGGGCCCGCGCTGCCGCCTGCATGCCGACCGCGAACGGCTCAACCATTGCGCCTTCTGCAAAGGAGACATTATCAGGCAGTTTATAGGTGAAAGCCGCTGGATGGATGGTCTGCGGGCAAAGAATGCCATGGACAGGAGGTGTCGCCCAGAAGCTGACGGCGGGATCGACATTGTAGATGCCCAGACGGGAGGCGCGTGACAGCGGGTCCGGGATGCCCGGTTCCATGCAGACCCGGTCGCCCGGTTTAAGATGCGTCACATTCTGGCCGACCTCGACAATTGTGCCAGCAGCTTCATGGCCTAGCACCATTGGCTCCTTGAGGACAAAGTCACCGATGCGACCATGAGTATAGTAGTGCACGTCGCTGCCGCAAACGCCAACCGTATGCAGCTGAATACGCACATCATCTGGCCCAATGTCTTGAGGCAGATCGATGTCGCGTAGTGCCAATTCACCAACGCGTTCCAGGACAAGTGCTTTCATGATGTTCAACCTTGATCAGTTTTCTTTGAGAATGCAGCGTTGAGACCCCCGGCCATCACGCCGAGAAGGATCAGCGGGGGTAGCGAGAGCAAGACGACGGCTGCGTTGAGAATTCCCCACGGCACGTTCATGCCGAGCTGGGACATTTCCGATGCGACAATTGGCAGGGTTTTTGCGCTGGACGTTGTCAGCATCATCGCCAGCAAAAACTCGTTCCAGACGAGAACGAAAGAGAAGGCAATGGCGCCAAAAATCTGGAACCGCGCAATCGGTAGCGCAATACGAAAGAACGTCGCATAGGGCCCCAATCCATCAACACGGGCAGCCTCCTCGACATGCAGGCTGACACGTTCGAAAGCCGGAACAGAAAGCCAGATTGTGATCGAGGCGGTCACGATCAGATACGTGACAATCAGCGACAGCCGGGTGTCGTAGAGATCGAGGCCGAGCCAAATGACCAGCATTGGGATTGCGATTGCGACAGGGGGAAGAAAGCGCAGGGAGAGAACAAAGAACTGCGCCTCCGCCGTCAGACGGTTCTTGAATCGCGCAATGACATAGGCCGCGGGTACGCCCAGAACAGCGCCGAGAGCGACGGCACTCGTACAGATAATCAGCGAATTCGTCAGCGCCCGCGCCACCGAACGCCGGTTGAGGACATAGCTCATATTATCCCAAACAGGCTGGAAGATGAGTTTCGGCGTGCTGACGAGAAGGTCAGCATTTGTCTTGAAGGCATTCAGCAGCGTCCAGAGCAAGGGCAGAACCACAAGCGCTGCTGCAAATGCGAGCGTGAGCCGGAGGAATAGGGTTGAGAGCTTCATCGGTTCAGCCTCTTCCAGGAGAAGGTGAAGGTAACGACCGTGACAACCATCATGATGACCGCCATGGAAGACGCGTAGGAGATCTTGCCGGACTCGATGAAGCCCTGGGAATAGGCATACATATCCAGTGTCTCGGTCGAAATGCCGGGGCCTCCCCGGGTCATGACGTAGATCAGATCGAAGGAGCGCAGGCTTTCAATCGCCTTGACCAGGAGAAGGCTGATCAGCGGGGCTTTGAGCATCGGGAGGGTGACGTAACGATGTATTTCCCACCGCGTCGCCCGGTCTATACGCGCCGCTTCGAGGGGCTGTGGCGGCAGCGATTCCAGCAGCTTCAAAACGATGACGGCGAAAAACAGGCCCCATTGCCAGACATCAACGAAGGCGACGGCCAGCAATGCCCCAGTTGGTGACGACAAAATATCGGGTGTGCTGCCTGTCAATTCGCGGACTGGCCAGGTCAAGGTTCCATACAGCGGATGGAAAGAGAACTTCCAGACGAAAGCGGCGCAAACGCGCGGAAGCAGAACGGGGATAATGAACAGGACGCAAAGAACGTTTCGAAGTCTCGAGCCGACGGATTCGAACATTGCAATGCCGAGCACGAGTCCGGTGAGCATCGTCGCTGTAACACTGAGGATTTCCCATTTGAAAGATACCCAGAGCGCATTCAGAAAGCGAGGATCTGAAATGAGTGCAGCATAATTGGCGAGCCAGACATAATCCGCCACTGGCTGCGATAGCGTTCGATTTTGCAGCGAAATATTCACGGCATAAATCGTCGGGACCAAGGCCAGAATAATCAATATACCAAGCGTCGGGCCAAGAAAAACATATGGTAACGAGCGTCCGCGTCGCATTGTAAATCCTTGTGAAACAGGTGGGGGGCGCCATAAGCGCCCCTTTGACCGATGCCGGCTTCAAAGCTTGTTTGCGAACGTCTCAAGCTCGGTAAGTGAGCCCTTGATGTCCGTGCGGCTGCCGGTGATCAACTCTTCCAGCATGATGCCCCACTGATTGCCGAGTTCCTGCCAGCGCGGATCCTGCCAGAAGGTAACCTGCGTATGACTGCCGGTCGCTGCCATCGCATCGGCCAGATTCTGGCCGAACGTCTTGGCATATAGCGGGCTCTGATAGGTGCTGGTGCGGGTCAGTTCTCCGGGCTGGCCTGCGGCCAGGCGGCGGGCCTCCTGCTCCTTGGAGGTTGCCCAAGCGACGAAGAGGCCTGCGCAGGCCTTGTCCGCTTCGCTCTTATTGGCCTTGGCGGCAATGGCAAAGCCGTGGGCATATCCGGCGCCTGGAAGCGGTGTGGGCGGAACGGAGAACGCAACCTTGTCGGAGACCTGGCTCTGCGCTTTGTCGACGGACATGCCGCCAAGCGGTGCAGATTCGATGATAATGGCGACCTTGCCAGCCCGGAAGGCACCGGTCGATTCATCCCACGATCCTGTTTGCGTGCCTGGTGCGGAATATTTGAACAGGTCGAGATAAGCCTGGGTCGCCTTTACGGCAGCCTCCGAGTTAAACGCAGGTTTGCCGTCTTTGTACCACTCACCACCATTGGCCTTGAACAGGGGCATCCAGCGCCAGACATTGGCACCCGATCCCCGCTGCCCACGAAGGGCAGTGCCGTACACGCCGTTTGCGGGATCATGCAGCTTCTTGACAGCGGCCAGATACTCATCCCAGGTTTTCGGAGGTGCGATGCCCGCCTTTTTTAGAAGATCGGTGCGGTAGACCATAAGGTCGCCACCGCCCTGAATTGGCGCAAACCACTGCTTTCCCTGATAGGTGGCTGCAGCCCGCATGCCCGCATCGAAATCGTCGTAATTATATTCGGCCGGATAATATCCTTCCAGCGGCACGATCCAGCCCGAAGATGCGAATAAAGCCAGATTGGCTTCATCAACATAGTAGACATTGAAGCTGCCAACTGTGGACGCATCTGCCTGAGATTTCGCCCTGCGATCGTTTTCGTTGAGATAGCTGATTTCAAAGCCGGCGCCCGAGAGCTTCTCGAACTCATCCACGTGACTTTCGAGCAAAGTCAGCCCGTCGCGGGGTTGCGCCAGAATGCGAAGGTCTTCGCTACATTTCGCAGCGGCGAACGCACTGGATGCCACAAGCATCGCGATCACCGCGCAGCTGGCGCGGAGTGTGTTATTTTTCATGATTTCCTCCTCGAACGGCAACTCCCTTGCCGCTTACACCACTATCTTCAGCAAGTTTACCGCTTGAACTAGCTTGCCATTTACACACAACTGATATTATTTTGACAAAACTGATCCTGAAGGCGGGATGACTCATGATAAAAACATCAGATTTTCCGCAGGGAAGCACCGACACATTCGCCGCCACACGAGAGCAGATCGTTCTGCCGATCGACAGGTCTTACCTGATCCGTCGGGACGACTACCCAAATCCGATCTGCATTTGGAATTACCACCCCGAGTGGGAAATTCACTACATTCCCGAGGCGCAGGGCTTTGCCTATGTCGGGGACTATATCGGGCCGTTCAAAGCAGGACATTTGACGCTGACAGGGACAAATCTCCCTCATAACTGGATCACGCCTGGTGCGCCCAATCTGCCTGGACGCGATCTTGTCCTTCAGTTCGACGCAGACGCATTGATCAGCGCACGCACTGCCTGTCCTGAGTTCAACCTGCTCCACCGCCTCAAAGGCATGGCCCAGCGGGGTATCGAGATCATGGGGCCAGAGGCCGCGAGCATCGGGCGCAAGATCATGAACCTGTCTGCTCACGCTGGCGAAGGGGGGCTTGGCCTCGTCCTGGACATTTTATCTGACATCGAAGCTGCGCAACAAAAGCGACTTCTCGCGAGCGAGCAGTTCATCCTGTACTACAATCAGCTTTCCGACCGGCGTCACCGGCGCATCGACAAAGCGATCCAAATCATGCAATCAAACCCTAGCAAGCAGATGCATGAAGTCGCCGAACTTGTCGGTCTTGAGCCTTCAGCCTTCTCGCGAGCGTTCCGCCGGATGACCGGAATGAATTTCTCGATTTATAGCCGGTCCGTCCGTGTATGGCGTGCACGAGCGCTGCTGGCAGAAACAGAAACGCCAATCACCGACATCTGTTTTGAAGCGGGGTTCAACAACCTTTCGAATTTCAACCGCTACTTCAGGCTCGAGACCGGATTAACGCCCCGTAGTTACCGGACAGCAGCACGCATTCGTGGTCGTTCAGTGGTCAATGCGCAAGGTATACCGGCCCCTCGCTAGAGCTTGCCTCAGAAGCTGCCCAAAAAAGGGTTGAAATCATCCAGTTGCGCTTCTGTTCGTTTGCTTATGACGAACGGAGACCCCAATGGGCTGGACTGATTTCACCCGCCGACAATATCACCGACGCGCAATAGGGTATGCCACCGATCTGGGGGACCGGTAATGGGAGTTAATCTCGCTTTGCCTGCCTTGAACGAAGCGATTGGGCAAGCCGCGCAGCATCGATCTTGGCGGGGCCGTGAATGCGTTGCTTTACATCGCCACGACGGGCTGCCAGTGGCGGATGATGCCCAGAAATTTCCCGCCTTTTACAACTGTGCACCCTATTTCTATGAATGGCGAGCAACAGGGTTATGGGGTCAGATCAACCATCATCTTGTGATGGAAGCGCGTGAATTGGAAGGCCGGGAAGCCTCTCCGTCTGCGGACGTAATTGATGGCCAGGGCGTCAACACCAGGGAAAGTGGCAGCATTCGAAGCTATGACGCGGGAAAGAAGATTAAGCGGCACAAGCGTCATATCGCTGTCGACACGCTTGGACTGATGGTCGGCCTCGCATGGCTTGGCAGGTGCCGACGATTGGCGAAGGATTGGGGGAAGTCCCTCGCTTCAGCCGAGGCATGGATCACTATCGCCCACATCCCCACAATGGGGCGGGCCAATGTGGCAGGGACAGAGAGTCCGTCGCGCCCACCGCTGCTCTGTTTGATATGACAGGACATTCAAGCTTTTTATATTGAATAATTCGAATATATATATTTGATTTTCCGGTGAATAATGACTTAGAATAAAATTCCTGCATTTAAAAAGTGTACCGAGTTGTCCGATGTCAAGAGCTAGAGTTGACCGAAGAAATATAAAGTAAATTTTGAGATAATGTTAATTGGCCAAGTGAAGAAGGAGAAGAGAATTATGACGAAAATTCCTCACGATGGCGAGATTCCTTTAATCGCATTTATTCATATTATGAAGGCGGCCGGAAGTAGTGTGAATAGGTTTCTTGAATATTGCTCGCCCAGAGGTCATTGGTGGCTACATAATTATTTGAGTTCTCCTGATACAATTCGGCAGCTATCCCTTGAAAGCGACTGGATCAGCGGGCATTTTAGGAGGGATGAAATTGAGCCTATCATTCATAATATAGGCAGACGTGTAGAATTTTATTCTGCTGTGAGAAATCCCACTCGCCGACTGCTTTCTCATTTAAATTACAGCATCGAGCGCTTTAAGCGCCCTGACTACTATAAGCTTCATAACAAAAAGGAGCGGATTCTTGATTTTTCAATTATGGGAAGAGGTTTGAGCAATAAATACAATCTTTTTGAAATTATTTTAAAAAACGAGGAGGATCTTTGCAATATTCAGGCAAAATTTATATTGGGTAGTAATTTTGATAAAATGTCGATTGACGATATCAGGGAGAAAGTATCGTCTTATAAATTTATATGCACAGAAAAAAATATAAAAGAACTTTATGATAGTTTCGATTTTATTTTAGATGAATATAATGAAAATGATATATTTGAAAATAAATCAGAGCAATATATTGATTTTAATTTAGAAGAGGATGATGAATTTATTGAATTTTGCAAGGAAAATTCTTCATACGACTACGTTGTCTATGAAATGGTTGAGAATGTATTTGGATGTAGGGAGATTCTGGAAAAATATAGGCCCTCATTTACTCGGCGCATAAAGGCAAATGCTGAAAATTTTGACGAAAATGCTTACCTTCTGGCTAACCCAGATGTCAGTCAGGCTGTTTCGGAAAACTTAATCAGGACTGGTTTGGATCACTTTCTTAGTTATGGAAAAGATGAGGGCCGGATGCAGTTCACATGGACCCAAAGGGAATAGAGCTCGGACCCCCAGATCGGTGGCATACCCTATTGCGCGTCGGGCATATTGTCGGCGGGTGATATCGGTCCAGCCCATTGGGGTCTCCGTTCGTCATAAGCAAACAAACAGAAGCGCAACTGGATGATTTCACTCAACTCTTTTTCGGGCAGTTTCTCAGAAATATAATAATATTCGATGGGAGCCGATGTTACCGCGCCCGCAAGCGACGGACGATGAAGTCTCCAGTAAACTGGACAAGGCAGACCGTAGCAATCAGAACGATGATCACGGCAATCATCACTGTCGTATCAAACCGTTGATATCCATAGCGGATGGCCATATCGCCAAGCCCGCCAGCGCCGACGGCCCCGGCCATGGCCGAAGCCCCGATCATCGTCACAATGGTGATGGTAAAACCGCCCACCAGACCTGGCAGGGATTCGGGCAACAGCACATGGCGAATAATATGCCAGCGGCGACACCCGATGGCCTGCGCGGCTTCAATCAATCCATGATCAACCTCTCGCAAACTGACCTCGGCAATGCGGGCAAAGAAGGGAGTGGCGCTGATCGATAGCGGCACAATGGCGGCCCATACGCCAATGGTGGTGCCCGTGACCAGACGGGTAAAAGGCAACAGTGCTACCATCAGGACGATGAAAGGTGTGGCGCGAAAGCCGTTGATCAGCGCACCCAGTATCCGGTTAGCGCGCGGTGCCTTAATCAACCCTCCGGGCGAGGACAACACGAGGAAAACCGCAAGCGGAATGCCAATAACAAGGGCAAACAGCGCCGAGATCCCCACCATGGTGATCGTGTCGATGAAGGCACGGCCCAAGCGTTCATACATCAGCGGTGACATAGCCCAATATCCTTACAGAATGCGCCAAAGCCTGAACCGATGGGGATGAGATATCGGGTGGGTTGGCGGCAGTGATCAACACCTGCCCCTGCACGTGACCTTGAATACGATCCAGATTGCTTTGAATGAGACGGCTGCCCGGACCAAATACGGCACTGATCGACCCCAGATCTGGCTCCAGCCCGCCCTCGCCGGTATAGGATAATTCAACCACAGCCCGACCATCACCACCAACCTCAAGACGCGATGCGAGATCGACCAGCAGACCGCGTTGAAGCGGCTCCAGCAAGGCCTTGGTGGACGGGTGGCTGGGCTTGCCAAAAATCTGCCAGACGGGACCCTGTTCGGCTATCTCACCCTGTTCCAGCACCAGCACCTGATCGCAGATTTCGCGGATCACGCTCATTTCATGGGTGATCAAGACGATGGTAAGCTTGAGGCGCTGGTTGATATCCTGCAAAAGCCTGAGGATGGAGAGGGTGGTTTCCGGGTCGAGCGCCGATGTTGCTTCATCGCACAGCAAAATCTCCGGCTTGCTGACCAGAGCGCGGGCAATGCCGACGCGTTGCTTCTGCCCGCCGGACAGGCGGGATGGATAGGTGGTTTCCTTGCCTTCGAGACCCACCAGCTTCAGCACATCCGCCACACGCTGGTTGATCTCGTTGCGCTCCACGCCCGCCACCAGAAGCGCGAGTGCAACATTGCCCCACACGGTTTTGGCTGACAGCAGATTGAAATGCTGAAAGATCATACCAACGCGGCGGCGAAGGCCGACTAACTGATCATCAGTGAAACCGGCAATATCGTCACCATCAACCAAAACGCGCCCGTCCGTTGGCCGCTCCAACCGATTGATGGTGCGCAACAGGCTGGATTTGCCTGCACCACTGCGCCCGATAATACCGAAAATACTGCCCGAAGGCACGGTGACGGAAATATCCTTCAACGCATGAACAGGCCCAGCCGATGAGGTGTAAATTTTGGAAAGGTTTTCGAATACCACCGAGCCAGCGCTTTGCAGCACTGGACTTTCTTGAGGCCCGGTGGAAGCCCGTGATGCGATAGCGGCGGCGCTGTTGTGCTCCGCCCTGCTCGCATCGGACTGATCAAACAGCACGGTGCTCACGGCTGCCATGCCAGGGTGTAGAGCTTGCGATCGTTACCGAACGCCTTATCGATTGCAGCTTTCACGGCATCGGAGCGCTGATAGATGTCCACCAGCTTTTTCAAGGCTGGACTATCGGCCTTGTCCTTGCGTGCGGCAAAGACAATGGCGAATTGTTTATCATCCACGCCGGAATAGATCAGACCGGAACTGGGATCGAACGCCTTTGCAGCGACAATAAAGTGGGGATAGCCAAGGGCCAGATCGACATCCCCGGTAATACGGGCCAGTTGAGGACCTTCCACTTCCTTGAACGTCACGTGTTTTGGGTTGTCGATAATATCGTCGATCGAACCCTTGAAGCCGACACCATCCTTCAGCTTGATCAGCCCACCTTTTTGCAACAGCAGCAGACCACGGCCCTGATTGACCGGGTCATTGGCAATGGCGACGGTTGCGCCATCCGGCACGCTGGCAAAATCCTTGTATTTCAGAGAGTAGATGCCGATGTTCGCAAGTGTGCCAATGCCGGCAGGCACAATATCATAGCCGCGCTGCGACACTGCATTGTCCAGAAATGGCTTATGCTGGAAATAATTGACATCAATATCGCCTGCTTGAAGCGCAATGTTCGGGGTGGTCCAATCACTGAACTCCACCACCTGCACATCCAGCCCGGCTGCCTTTGCTTCCGGCACCAGCGCCTCAATGGAATCAGCGTAAACGCCGGGAACAACACCTACCTTGATGGTTTCGGCATATGCATTGCCTGACAGTGCAATCAGTGCTGCTGCAAGCAGAGTTTTAACTTTGAATGTCATGACACCCCCTAATTTCCATTAGTATTTAAATCTAATAGATTTAGTAGATATTAGGAGGCGTCTTGTTCTCATCTGCGGCTATGCAGGAGAAAATCTTTCTGCCGCAAGCGGAAAGCAATCGGCATGGGGTGCGCGAACCCTCTTGCGGCATTGTGATTGTTATCGTCTGTCCAGTTGCGCAACCAGTCGGTCACCCAGCCATTGGATGCCACAGACAAGGACATCAAGCGGCGCGCATAAAAAACTATATGTCGTAACTATTTGCGACATTGATTGTCGAGATGAAACGCTTTGTGCGGTCCTGCTGCGGGACCGTGAAGATATTTTTGGCGCTGCCGGTTTCAACAACGCGACCGGCTTCAAGAAAAACAACATCATTGGCTATCTTTGAGGCAAGGCGGAGATCATGGGTGGCGATGACCATCGTGGTCCCCTCTCCGGCCAGCCTGCTCAAGACATCCACGACCTCAGCGGCAAGTTCCGGATCGAGGGCCGACGTTGGTTCGTCGCATAGCAATACGCGCGGCGATGGGGCCAATGCTCTCGCAATGGCAATGCGCTGCTGCTGACCGCCGGACAGGGTCGCGGGCCAAACATCCGCCTTATGAGCCATGTCCACTTTTTCGAGCAACTCGATAGCGCGCTGGCGCGCTTTTTCTTTCGGCCATTTCAGCACTGTCACCAAACCTTCCATGACATTTTCGATGGCTGTCTGGTGCGGGAACAGTTGAAAATTCTGAAAGACCATGCCGGTTTGCCGGCGAATTTTCTGAATGGCTTGCCAGCCGGTTTTTTGGCTGGGTTCGAATGTCAGACTTTCCCTGCCGATTTTGATGGTGCCGATTGTGGGGATTTCCAGCAGGTTGATACAGCGCAACAATGTGCTTTTTCCGCCGCCAGACGGGCCGACCAGCGCGGTAACATTGCCTTCTGGAATACGCAGATTGATATCTTTCAGGATGACGGCATCACCGAAACGCTTTTCGATATTGGACAGTTCGATCATGCATTGGCCTCCATCATGCCGCCATACCGGGCAAAGCGACGCTCCAGCCGTACTTGGATTGTTGACAGAACAGAGCTGAGGGCGAGATAAATCAGCGCCGCTTCGATATAAAGGATCAATGGCTCATAGGTGGTGGCGACAATGCGTTGGGCAGCCTGAAACAGCTCCGGTACGGTGATGGCTGCGGCGAGCGATGTGTCCTTCACCAGCGAAATGAATGTATTGGACAGTGGCGGCACAGCGACGCGGGTTGCCTGCGGCAGGATCGTGCGCAGCATGGCTTGGCGCCAACTCATACCAATCGAATAGGCCGCTTCCCATTGCCCTTTCGGCACGGATGAGATGACAGCGCGAATGATTTCGGAACTATAGGCTCCGATGTTCAGCGTAAAGCCGATCAGCGCTGCCGGAAAGGCATCCAGCAAAATACCGAGGCTGGGCAAACCATAGAAAATCACAAAAAGCTGGACGACCAGAGGGGTGCCGCGAATGACCCACACATAAAAGCGGGCGATTGCCGCCACAGGTGCCGCACCAAACAGCCGGGCAATGGCCGTTACAAGGCCGAGCGTCAAGCCGAACATGAAGGAAAGTATCGTCAGCGGAATGGTAAACACCAACCCTGCCCACAAAAGAGGGACAAGCGAATCCATCATCAATTGAAGCCAGTGCGGCAAGACATCTTCCTTAAAAAGAGAGGCGCCCGGCAGACAATCTCGCCGGGCGCTTTTCACATCAATATAGGGCGGTTTGAACGATATCCAGCTTTCTTCAAGACGTTATTTGGAAACGTCTTGACCGAAATACTTCTCAGAAATTTTCTGATAAGTGCCATCGAGCTTGATATCGGCCAGGGCCTTGTTGATGGCAGCCAGCAGCTCGGGCTCCTGCTTGCGAATGATCACACCGGAATAATCCGCATCGCTCTGCTGGGCAACGACCTTTACCGGCGCGTCCGGCTTGTGCTTCTTGAAGTCGAGGAAAGACAGGCTGTCATTGATCGTGGCATCGGCACGGCGTGTCAGCACCAGTTGAATAGACTGATCAAATCCATCTGTTCCGACCAGTTCCGCCCCGGATTTCTCGGCCAGTTTTCCGAAATTACTGGTCAGGGACTGTGCTGATTTCTTGCCCTTCAGATCAGAAAAATCCTTAATGCTGCTGTCATCGTTGCGGACGATCAGAACCGCCTTCGATGCAATATAGGGTTCTGAGAAGTCATATTTCTGCTTGCGGGCATCCGTAATGCCAACTTGATTGATCACTGCGTCATATCGTTTTGCATCGAGACCGGCGATCAGTCCGTCCCATTTTCCCTCAATGAATTGGGCTTTAACGCCGAGCTTGGCAGCGATCGCTTCGCCGATCTCCACGTCAAAGCCAACCAGCTTGCCGCCCTCGTTGTGATAGGTGAAGGGCGCATACGTACCCTCGGTGCCAATCTTGAAAACGCCAGCGGACTTGATCGTCGCGAGACTTTCTCCAGCATGGGCGGGCAAGAGCAAAGCAGCCTGCAACAATGCTAGGGTGACAAGAGATTTGAGCAGTTTCATATCGGTGATGCGTCCTTATTGGCGATATCTGACAATCGCAGAAATCGAGCCGAAAATCCGAGCATAAAACTGCGCGGAAAATAAGCAATTGCAAATATTTTTCTCATTTTCAAGCGAATGCCATGGAGTGGCTCAAAGCACTCTTTAATCTTTGTTGGTAGGGAACGAGACAATCCGTGCCATGTTCCCGACCCATCGGTAAATCCATGCGGATTTCCTCGGAAATTCTCCCAGGCCGAGGCTTCATCACGATGACCCGGTGGGCAAGTCAAACGCTCTCACCGCACCGCTGGACTTTCGGTAGGAGAGCAAGTTCTCCATTGGCCTGCTGGATATCTCGACGGTTTTTGGATGGCAGGAAAGAAATCACCAGTAATCAATCCGATAAGACGATTGGTCGATGGATTTTGACCTCATAAGTCGACCCATGTCGCAAATTTTTTCCAACTTGCCGGACTGATAAATGAATTGTCCAGAGGGGCATTGAAAATTAGAATAGTAAATCAATAGACAATATTGATTGCAACACGCAAAGGTCTACCCTTGCTCCACGGGTTCATTCACTCACCACCCAGGGACATTGATGATGACGCTTCGCCGCACTTTTCTTGGCCTCAGCCTTGCGCTGGCCGCTTCTGTCAGCCTCTTGGCTGTTAGCCATGCTTCCGACACACCGGTCAAGGGCGGAACCTTGGTCTATCTTGAGCAACAGGCCCATACCAATCTCTACCCACCAGCAGGCGGCTTTTACCCCAACAGCGGCATTCTCAACCAGATCACCGATAAGCTGACCTATCAAAACCCCAAGACGCTGGAGATCGAGCCGTGGATTGCAGAAAGCTGGACAGTCAATGCCGATAACACGGAATATACCTTCAAGATTCGTCCCGGCGTAACGTTCTCCGATGGCTCCCCCGTGGATGCCAATGCGGTGGCTAAAAACTTCGATCGCTTCGGGCTTGGCGACAAAAGCTTGAAACAGCCAGTGTCGGAAGTGGTCAACAATTACGACCATAGCGAAGTGATTGATTCGCTGACGGTGAAGTTCGTATTCAAAAAGCCCTCACTGGGCTTTCTTCAGGGAACATCGGTCATCGGCTCCGGTCTGGTATCGTTGAAAACGCTCTCACTGCCATTTGAGCAATTGGGCGACGCCACCAAAATCATTGGTTCCGGCCCCTTCGTGGTCAGCGCCGAGACACTTGGTAAAACGCTCGATTTGAAAGTGCGGGCCGATTACAATTGGGGTCCGAAAAAGCTTGAGCATCAGGGCCGCGCCTATCTTGATGGCATCAAATATATCATCACCCGTGAAGATGGCGTGCGCATCGGCGCGCTTCTGGCTGGTCAGGCGGATCTGATCCGCCAGATTCAAGCCTATGATGAGGCGCAGGTCGAAACGCAGAATTTCAAGATCTATGCGCCCGGCACCCGTGGCGTGAACAATTCGGTGGTGTTCAGGCCAGACAATCCTCTGGTGGCTGATGTGCGGGTGCGCAAGGCGCTGTCTTTGGCCACCAACCGCGATGAAATCATCAAAACCCTGTTTTCCAAGAACTATCCACGCGCCACCTCGATCATCGCCTCAACTGCCATTGGTTATGTCGATCAATCCGACAAACTGGGCTTTGATGTTGATAAGGCCAAGGCTCTGCTAGATGAGGCCGGGTACAAACCGGGTGCCGATGGCATTCGTGCCAAGGACGGGGCCAAGCTGGTACTGACGGCCTATGAATCCCTGCCCCAACCGCAAAACCGCGCCGCCTTGCAACTGATTGCCCAGCAATGGCAAAAAGTGGGTGTGAAGCTCAACGTACTGGCCGGGGATGCGGGAAGTGCCGCTTTGGATGATCTTGATCCGCAAAAAACCCCAGTGGCTCCTGCCATGGTGGGGCGCGCTGATCCCGATGTGATCAAGAGCCAATATTATCCAAAAAACCGCGATGTGCTGCGCCAGAAGGGTGGTGCCAGCGACAAGGTGCAAGGCTTTGCCGATGACAAGCTCAATGCCATTCTAGAAGAGATCAGCTCGCAACCCGATCCACAAAAGCGCTTGAAGGCCGTGGCCGATGCGCAAGCTTATGTGCTGGATCAGGCCTATGTCATCCCGATTTTTGAAGAGCCGCAGGCCTTTGCGGGCGCACCCTATGTCAAGGGGCTGGGTTTTGATGCCGTTGCCCGCCCAAGCTTCTACAGCGTCTGGCTGGATAAATAATGGTCAGCAACCGGGTGGCGGCAACCGCTGCTACCCGGTTTTGAAATCTGCGGAGATCGATGATGACGCGATATGTTGCAAGCCGGATAGGACAGGCGGTTCTGGTGCTCTGGGCGGCCTTTACCCTGTCGTTTATTCTGTTGCAGGCCATGCCTGGGGACGCGGTACTGATCAAGTTTCTCAGCCCGGATTATGGGCTAAGTCCTGATCAGATTAAGGAAATACGGGCGGCCTACGCCGTGGATTCCTCGGTGTTCGTTCAGTATTTCCACACATTGTCGAATTTCTTACAGGGTGATTTTGGCTATTCGTTGCACGCGGGCGTGCCGGTGTCGGCACAGCTGGCCACCAATCTACCTGCCACGCTGACGCTGGCTGCTCTCGCCTTTGGTGCTGCCGTCGCCCTTGCGGTCTTTGTCGCGGTCCTATCATCGCTCGCGCCGTTTTCGTTTCTGCGCAATCTGGTGCAGGCGGTGCCTTCGCTGTTGATCTCGGTTCCAGTGTTCTGGCTGGGCATTATGCTGATCCAGATTTTCTCGTTTCGGCTCAAGCTGGTCTCGGTGATCAATCCCGGACCTTGGGAAAGTTTGGTGCTGCCGGTGATCACCTTGTCTGTTCCCATTGCCGCACCGCTTGCGCAAATCCTGATCCGCAATATTGATGAAATCCGCACAAGGCCTTTCATCTCTGTGGTGATTGCCAAGGGTGCCACGCCCGCCCGCGTGCTGTGGCGGCATGTGGCCATCAATGCGGCTTTGCCGGTGCTGACCATTGCCGGTGTGCTGTTTGGCGAGCTTCTGGCCGGAGCCGTGGTGACCGAAACCGTATTTGGCCTCAACGGCCTTGGCGAATTGACCGAAAAAGCCGTCAGCACGCAGGATATCGCCGTACTTCAGGCCATTGTGGTGATCTCCGCCACCGCCTTTGTCATCATCAATCTTCTGGTCGAT
The DNA here is from genome assembly GCF_037039395.1 of Agrobacterium vitis. Taxonomy (NCBI): domain Bacteria; kingdom Pseudomonadati; phylum Pseudomonadota; class Alphaproteobacteria; order Hyphomicrobiales; family Rhizobiaceae; genus Gillisella; species Gillisella vitis. The sequence continues at coordinate 294,547 of NZ_CP146241.1, forward strand.
CTTGCCTATCCCCTTCTCGATCCACGCCTGAGAAGCCGGAACGGAGCCACAGCATGAGCAGCGTCGAAATTCTCTCGCTTCAAACCCAAGCCGTGAAACCGCATGATGTCACGCGCCGGGCATACCTCACCCGTTTGAAACGGCTGCGCCCCGGATTGGTTTTGGCGTGGGTGGTCATGGTAACTGTGCTGCTCTGGGCCGCTCTGCCATGGCTGTTTACAAGCTATAACCCGCTGGAAGGCATTTCCGGCGAGCAGTTGAAAGTGCCGTCTGCGGCCCATCTTCTCGGCACGGATTCCCTTGGACGTGATCTTTATGCGCGGATTGTCTATGGTTCCGTTCACTCGCTGTCGGGTGCGCTTGCAGCCGTTGGCGTGGGGCTGGTGGCGGGCACTCTGCTTGGCCTTTTTGCCGGAGCCATTGGCGGGCGCTGGGATATGGTCATCATGCGCTTTGTTGATGTGCTGCTGTCTATTCCAACCCTGCTTTTATCGCTCAGCATCATCATTCTGCTTGGCTTTGGCACCATCAATGCCGCCATTGCTGTGGGCGTTACCGCCATTGCCGGTTTTGCCCGATTGACCCGCGCCGAAGTGGTGCGAGTGCGGCGGGCGGATTTTGTTGAAGCCGCCTATGGCAGCGGCGGCACATTTTTAAGCGTGCTGTGGCGGCACATATTGCCCAATTCGCTGACCTCAGTGATTGCCTATGCCGCCGTGCAATTTGGCTGGGCCATTCTGCAAATGTCCACGCTGGGCTTTCTCGGCTATGGCGCACCGCCGCCAACACCGGAATGGGGCCTGCTGATTTCTGAAGGGCGCAATTACCTCGCCACCGCCTGGTGGCTGACCACGGCTCCCGGCCTGATTGTCGTCGCCGTGGTGCTGTCTGCGAACCGCATCAGCCAATCCTTGGGGAGCACCAGCCGATGAGCCAGACCTCCGCTGTTCTCGATATACGAGACCTGAATATTTCCTATGGTGATGGAGAGGCCCGCACCCGCGTGGTGCATGATGTGTCGTTTTCCGTCGGTGCTGGCGAGGTTGTGGCACTGGTGGGCGAAAGCGGATCTGGCAAGACATCCACGGCACAGGCCATCATTGGACTGCTCTCTGGCAATGGGCAGATTGATAGCGGCTCCATCCGTTTGAATGGCGAGGAGATTTGCCGCTGGAGTGAAAAGCGCTTGCGCGGCATTCGCGGCCCCGTTCTCAGCCTTATTCCGCAAGACCCCTCCAATTCGCTCAATCCGGTGCTCACAGTTGGCGCGCAGGTGCGCGAAATTCTGGAAATCCACGGCAAGCTTTCCCGCCGGGATGCTGATCGGCGCGTGGTGGAGCTGTTGACGCAGGTGGGCCTTTCCCAGCCGGAGCTTCGGGCCAAACAATATCCGCACGAACTCTCTGGCGGCATGAAACAGCGGGTGCTGATTGCCATCGCCATTGCGCTGAAACCTGCACTGATTATTGCCGATGAGCCAACCTCGGCACTGGATGTCACCGTTCAGCGTCGCATTCTGGATTTGATTGACGATCTGCGCAAAGCCTATGGCACCGCCGTGCTGCTGGTGACCCATGATCTGGGCGTTGCTGCCGATCGCTCAGATCGGCTGGTGGTCCTCCAGTCCGGCCGCATTCAGGAACAGGGTAAGACCGCAGAGGTGCTGGCCGCCCCAAAAAGCGCCTATACGGCAAGGCTTCTATCCGATGCACCGTCGCTGGCAGCCCCGGTTGTGCGGCCTGCCATTGCGCCGGATCGGCCCATCAGTGTCAGCGTTGATCATCTGGTGCAGGAATTCAAACTGCCAACGGGTGAGCGTTTCCGGGCTGTTGATGGCCTTTCCTTCACCGTCCCGCAAGGCACCACCCATGCCATCGTTGGTGAATCCGGCTCCGGCAAAACCACCACAATCCGGGGCATTGCCGGGTTTCAAACTGCCACATCCGGCAGCCTCAAAGTGGGTGATTTTGACCTTGGCAACCTGAACCATGAAAGCCTGCGTGCGTTCCGGCGCAAGGTGCAGCTTGTCTACCAAAACCCGTGGAGTTCTCTCGACCCCAAGCAGACGATTTTCTCCATTGTTGAAGAACCGCTGCTGAATTTTGAGCCGCTCCCTAAGCACGAGCGTGCAGCCCGTGTTGAAGCCATGATTGAGCGTGTTGGCCTGCCGCTTTCCGTTCTCAGCCGCAAACCCCATGCGCTCTCAGGCGGACAGCGGCAGCGGGTGGCCATTGCCCGCGCTCTGGTGTTGGAGCCAGAAGTGGTTGTGCTGGATGAGGCCGTCTCGGCGCTGGATGTGACGGTGCAGGCACAAATCCTCGCCCTGCTTGGCAGTTTGCAGCGCGATTTTGGCCTCACCTATATTTTCGTCTCCCACGATCTGGCCGTGGTGCGCCAGATCGCCGACACGGTTTCGGTTTTGCACAATGGCAAACAGGTCGATTACGGCCCGGTTGAAGAGGTCTTCACCCATCCGCAGACCGCCTACACCCGCGAATTGATCGAAGCCATTCCCGGTCGGGCTTTTCCGAAGAAGCATCAAGATTCACTGACAGCAGGATCACCATCATGACGCAGACAACACAGCCAAAACGGCTCGGCTTTTTCACACGCTTGCTGGATGATACCGATGCAGCCGGGCGCTATCGTCTGGCGGAAGAGCAAATCCAGCACGCCGAAGCCAATGGCTTTGACAGTGCGTGGATTGCCCAGCATCACTTCCATGCTGAAGAGGGCGGCCTGCCATCGCCCGCCGTTTTTCTCGCCCATGTTGCGGCCCGCACATCCACCATTCGGCTTGGCACTGGAGTCATCACGCTGCCGATGGAAAATCCGCTACGGGTGGCAGAAGACACCGCCGTGACTGATCTTTTGTCCGGTGGTCGTCTGGAAGTGGGCTTTGGAACTGGCGGCACCCGTGAATCCTTTGAGGCCTTTGGCATTGCTGCCGACAAGCGCGGCGAGGTCTATGGCCAATATCTCGACATCGTTCGCAAGGCTTGGGCGGGTAAGGATTTGGGTGCTGGCAACAGGCTTTATCCCAATGCCCCGCATCTGCTGGATCGCGTCTGGCTTGCGACCTTCTCGCCCATTGGCGCAAAGCTTGCTGGTGAAACGGGGGATGGTTTAATGCTGTCGCGCACCCAGCCGCGCCCGGCAGACAGGCCCAACGCGCGGCTTGATGAATTGCAAAACCCGATCATCGATGCCTATCTGAACGCATTGCCCGAAGGCCGCGCACCGCGCGTTCTTGGCTCACGCAGCCTGTTTGTGGCGGAAGACCGCAAGCGCGCCCTGAAGCTGGCCGAAGAGGGCCTCACCAAAGTTGCCGCCCGTTTTGCCGCAGCAGGTCATCGCATTGAAGGCACCAGCGTGGAGGATCTGATCAAGGCGCTGGATAGCCATGTGGGCACACCAGACGATGTGATTGCCTCACTGAAGGCTGATACGGCCTTGGCGCGGTCCACCGAGCTTGTCTTTCAGGTTCACTCCATCGACCCGCCACATGTCGATATTCTGCGCTCTATTGAGCTGATTGCCGCCGAGGTGGCACCCAAACTGGGCTGGAGCCGAGCACGGTCCCAAGCGTTGGCCGCCGCAGAATAATCCATTGAATTTTATCAGGAAAGTAAAGTCTGATGACAGATATTATTGACACTCTCAGCGGCATTATTCCCGGCTCCAAGGGCGAGGCTTTACGCGCCCGCCGCCCTGTGACCAAGGAAGGGGCGCAAGCCAGCTGGCAAGCCCTGTTTGCACCCAGCGATGACAGCCATGTTTCACTCGAAGAGCGCTTTGCCGTTGCAGTTTTTGTGGCTGCCTTGCACGGCCAGCCAGAGATTGCCGCATTTTACGCTGAAAAGCTTGCGGAAAATCCGACGCTTTTGAGCGCTGTTCACGCTGCTGCCTCCAAGGGAACGGCCATTGGTCCTTACGGCCATTATCCCGCTGGTCCGCTCTCCTCTGAGAACAGCGAGGGGCCTGATTTTGCGGTCGCCGACAGTGAAAAAACCATCCTTGGTGCGCGCTTGGCAGCGGCACTAGAACACGCCCATCTTCTGATTTTTCACCTGCGTGATGCCAAGCCGCAGGCGCTTGATGCCCTGCTCAAGGCAGGCTGGAGCACCACGGGCATTGTCACGCTGTCGCAGCTGATTTCCTTCCTCGCCTTTCAGATCCGCGTTGTCGCTGGTCTGAAAGTCTTGAACGCAGCATAAGGACGATCCATCATGACCGACACGATTATCGAACCCCAGGTGGACAACGCCCCCAATGTCTTCACGCAAGACCAGATCGGCTGGACACCATGGCTTGAGCCTTTAACCGAGGCCGAGCTGACAGACCGCCATTATGAAGCGCTGGTGGATAAGGCGAGGGCGAAATCACCCTATTTCTCTCTTCTGGTCCGCGATCCCGATATTCTGGAAGCCCGCACCAAGACCGATAAGGATATTTTCTACAACACCGCCGATGGCCTGCCCCGCGCAGAGCGCGAACTGAGCGCCACCGCCACTTCGCGCTATAACGGCTGCATCTTTTGCGCCTCGGTCCATTCCCGCTTTGCATCGCATCACTCGCCGCGCAAGGATGATGTGCAAAAGCTGCTGGATGAGGGCGTGGGGGCTGATCTCGATGCGCGCTGGAATGCCATTGTCAGCGCCTCTGTTGCATTAACAGCAACCCCGCCCGTGTTTGCGGTAACCCATGTGGAACGGCTTCGCGCCGTCGGTCTTTCCGATGACGAGATCTATGATGTCGTGCATGGGGCCGCCTTCTTCAACTGGGCAAACCGCTTGATGCTCTCGCTAGGCGAGCCAATACCAGCTGCTTGAATGGAGATAATCCCATGACATTTCAGGAAAAAATAGTAACCCTGCCCTTTGTGGACATTGCACGTTTCCATGCGGGAGTGCAGGAGCGCGCCGCTTTCATCGCAGACCTGCGCCGAATTCTGTTTGATCACGGCTTTTTCTATCTCACCGGCCATGGCGTCGATCCGAAATTGATTACGGACGTTGTGGAGACCGCCAAACGTTTCTTCGCGCTGCCGCTTGAGGAAAAGCTGAAGATCGAAATGGTAAAATCCCCGCATTTTCGCGGCTATAACCGCGCTGGCTATGAGCGTACCCGGGGTCAGCAGGATTGGCGCGAGCAACTGGACATTAATACGGAAGGCACATCTGTCGAGATTGGCCCGGAAACGCCTGCGTGGAAACGTTTGCTCGGGCCCAACCAATGGCCGGAGGCTATTCCGGAACTGAAACCCCTGCTGCTGACCTATCAAGCCGAAGTCACCCGCGTTGGTATCGATGTTTTGAAGGCGATTGCGGTGGCGCTTGGTCAGCCGGAAGATGTGTTTGCCCAGATCTATGAGCCGCAACCATCGCAGCTTTTGAAAATTATCCGCTATCCCGGACGGGATGTGGCGGAGACAGATCAGGGCGTTGGTGCGCA